>NZ_JBNYXT010000009.1:0-150942 GCF_051380795.1 Janthinobacterium leeuwenhoeki | reverse complement strand
GACCATAGCAAGTTGGTCCCACCCCTTCCCATCCCGAACAGGACCGTGAAACAACTTTGCGCCGATGATAGTGCTGCAACCAGTGTGAAAGTAGGTTATCGTCAGGCTTGTTATTCGTAGTAAGAGAAAAACCCGATCAGAAATGGTCGGGTTTTTTTTTCGTCTGACGATTCCTTAGCGCCCCCCTCCCATTTTCAGGCACTCGCCTGGCACCTTGTGCATGAAATGCAACGGCTTTGAATACTTATATAAGCACTTATATAAATTCTGCTACTATCGCTACATGAAACAAGGACTCGGAACACAACTACGCCATCTGATTGAACTGCTCGACGGCGCCGTCCAGCAGGCTTATGCCGACGCGGGCCTCGATTACCGGCCGCGCTACACGCCGGTGATGCGGGTGCTGGCGCAACAGCAGAGCGCAACCATCGGCCAGCTGGCCGAACTGGCAGGCATCACGCAGCCAGCCGTCACGCAAACGGTGGCATTGATGAAAAAGGAAGGCTTGCTGCTGGTGGCTGCCGGTGGCGAGGATGGCCGCCAGCGCGTGGTACGCCTGAGCAGCCAGGGCGAGGCCTTGCTGCCCCATTTGCAGACTTGCTGGCAGGCGACCAAGTGTGCCGCCGACAGTCTGGATGCGGAACTGGCATTTCCTTTATCTACATGCCTGGCGCAAGCCATCACGATTCTGCAACAGCGTTCATTCGGCGAGCGCATCCGCGATGCAAGCAAGAAAGTAGCAGCCACCCCCTGACAACCCACGAGGAAAGCGATGATGGATAACACCCTGAGCATGGCAAGCAAAAAATCCCCCCTGGCTCGCCTGATGGCCTATCCATTGGTGCAGATTGTGCTGGGCATGGTGCTGACCTTTGCCCCTGTGCCGCTGACCATGATCATCGCTTCCCAGTTGGTGGAGAAGTCTTACCGCATCTTGTGGCCGCAGCTGCTGGCGGCAGTACTGGTATGGTGCGGCTACCGTTTCTATGTGCGCCACATCGAAAAGCGCCAGCCGGTGGAACTGGCAATGCCAGGCATGGCGCGTGAGCTGGGACGTGGACTGCTGTTCGGCGCCGGCCTGGTCGTCTTCACTTTTGCCGTGCTCGCTGCGCTGGGCGTGTATCAGTTTAGCGGCGTCAACGCCCTGAGCGTCTTGTTGCTGCTCCCGCTGGCCGAACTGGTGCTGGTGGGGATGGCCGAGGAGATGATGTTTCGTGGCGTGCTCTTTGGCGTGACGGCACGTGCGCTGGGCAGCAAGGCTGCCATCGTGATCTCGTCCCTGGTATTCGCCCTGGCCCATTTGCCCAATGCCGGCTTTTCGCTGCTGGCGATCATTGCGCTTGTCGCGTATGGCGTGCTGCAGGCGGCCCTGTACATGCAGACACGCCGGCTGTGGGTATGCATCGGCACGCATATCGGCTGGAATTACTGCGTCGGCCAGGTATTCTCTTCGACGGTGTCGGGCCATGCGGCCACGGATGGCCTGCTGCGCGGCGAACTGGCAGGTAATGCCATGCTGACGGGCGGTGTCTTCGGCGTGGAAGCGTCGCTGGTGACGGTCTTGCTGATCAGCGCTGCCGCCGCGTACGTGCTGCGCCTGGCCTTCGCCAACGCAGCACGCATGCCGCCGGACTAGTCGACCTTATTGGCCGGCAACTACCGGCGTGGCGCCGCTCCTGGCGACCCACTCGATCAGCGCATCGACGGCCGCGCGGCCATTGCCGTTACCCACCAGGTCGCTATTGATCATGGCGACCACCACGCACAGCTGGTTGTTGGCGTCGGGCACATAGCCGGCGATGGCCACCACATTCTTCAACGTTCCCGTCTTGATGCGGGCCCGCGCGGCGGCCGGGCTGTTCAACAGGCGCTTGCGCATGGTGCCATCGAGCGCGACGATGGGCAGGCTGGACTGGAACTCGGGCGCCCACGGGCTTTGCTGCATCGCTTGCAGCACGCCGGCCAGTTGCGCCGGCGCAATGCGTCCCGTGCGCGACAAGCCGGAACCGTTGTCGACCAGCATGCCCTGGGTGTCGATATTGTGCCGCTGGAACCATTCTTGGATGACTTGCCGCGCCCGGCTGGCCGTATCTTCCGGCACCGCCATGGCGACGGGGCGGCTGCCCAGCCAGCCATCGCTCTGCAAGCTGCCCAGGCTCAGGAACAGGGTGCGGGCCAGGGTGTTGTCGGACGTTTTGTTGATGTCGCGCAAGACCTCTGGCAAGGCGCGTGCTACATGGTCGGCCAGCATGCGCGTACCGACCGGTTCGGCTGTCGGCGGCAAGCCCGTCAACGGCGCTTCGCGCACCGTGCCCGTGATCGTGCCGCCCAGGCGTTTCCAGGTCGCACGGAACAAACGGTCCGCATAATCGTTGCGATCAAGCACATTAATGCTGGTGGCCTTGCTGCAATTTTGCGGGAAGGTGCCATGCAGTATCACCTGCAGCTTGCCGCTCGTATCGCGCCGGTATTCGGGCGGGCGCCAGCCGTCTTCCCATCTGGCGCAACTGCCCTTGATGAGCTTCATGTCGCTGGTGATGCTGACATTCTCCAGCGCCGGCTGCATCAGGATGCTCAATTGCCGCTCCGTCGCACTGATGTTGATATCGAGCAGATTGGTATTCAGCAATAAGGCATCGGGAATGACGTTGTAGCGGAACTCGGCCGACTCGTCGAAGGGCGGCGCACCGATATCGGGCCGGGCCGGCTGGAACAACTGGCGGTCGAGGATCAGGTCGCCCTTGATTTTCACGATGCCCTGGTTGCGCAGGGTTTGCAGCATGTGCGCCAGCACGTCCGCGTTGAAATCCGTGTCGGCGCCGCCGCGCAGGATCAAGTCGCCCTTCAGCACGCCATTGATGACATCGGCGCTGGTGCGCAACTCCGTGCGCCCGCGGAAGATGGGGCCCAATTGCTCCAGGCCCACAGCCGTCGTCACCAGCTTCATGGTGGACGCTGGTTGCATGCTGCGCTCGGCGCCATGCGACAGCACGGTGGTGTTGCCGCGCAAGACGATGGCGCCCATGGCGTCTTCGGGGATATTCGCGCTGCGCAGCAGCAGGTTGACGGATTCGGGCAATTGCGCGTGGGCAGTCGACAGGCCAAGACCCGCCAACAGCGCAGCCATCAGAACAGGACGTAACATGGTGCTCCTTAGTGGAAAAAGACGTAGGCGACAAAGACGGCGGTGATCACGCCGGCCAGATCCGCGATCAGGCCGGCCGTGATGGCATAGCGCGTCTTGCGGATGCCGACGGAACCGAAGTACAGGGCCACGATATAGAAGGTGGTGTCGGCCGAGCCCTGGAAGACGCAGGCCAGGCGGCCGACGAAGGAGTCGACGCCGTAGGTATTCATGGCGTCGATCATCATGGCTTTCGAGCCGGAGCCGCTGAGCGGCTTCATCATGGCCGTCGGCAGGGCGGGCACGAAGTCCGTATTGATGCCCAGGTTGGCGAAGAACCAGTTCATGCCGCTCATCAGGAAATTGAACACGCCCGCGTTGCGGATCACGCTGATGGCCACCAGCATGCCGACCAGATAGGGAATCACGGTAATGGATGTCTGGATGCCGCCCTTCGCTCCCTCGATGAAGGCGTCATACACGTTCACCTTCTTGCGCAGGGCGCCGATAATGAAAATGGCAATGACGCTGATCAACACCAGGTTGCTGACCACTTTGGAGACCAGTTCGATTTCCTGTTTCGTCAGGTATTGCGTGAAATACCAGATCATGGCGACGATCGCGCTCGTCATGCCGCCCATCCAGCCCAGCACGACACGGTTGAGCAAGTTGATGCGTTGCTTGATGGACACGGTGATGATGCCGACCATGGTGGCGACATAGGTGGCGATCATGCAGGGGATAAAGATGTCGGACGGGTCGGCCGCGCCGAGAATCGAGCGCTGCGCCATGATGGCCAGCGGAATCAGGGTCAGGCCCGAGGTGTGCAGTACCAGGAACATGATTTGCGCATTCGTCGCCTCTTCCTTGTTCGGGTTCAAGGTTTGCAGGCTTTCCATGGCTTTCAAACCGAACGGTGTGGCCGCATTGTCCAGGCCCAGCAGGTTGGCCGAGAAATTCATCACCATGTGGCCCGTGGCCGGGTGGTCTTTCGGAATTTCCGGGAAGATGCGTGAAAAGAAGGGCGCGATGACTTTCGCCAGCCAGCCGACGATGCCCGCCTTTTCGCCGATGTTCATGATGCCGAGCCACAGGGTCATCACGCCCGCCAGCGGCAGGGCGATATCCATCACGCCCATGCGCGCCGTTTCGAATGTGCCATCGATGATGCGCTTGAAGATATCAGTGTCGCCGAGAAACAGCCACTGCAGCACTGCGGCCAGGAAGCCAACGAGGAAAAAGCCGGACCAGATGTAATTAAGTGCCATATGCGATCAGTTCTGTGTGTCGGGAGTGAAAAATGTCTGCAAACAAAGTATAGGGGCAGCCCGATACGAGTTGATGAAAGAATGCAGCAATCGCATGCCAAAAAGTTATAAGCTGGCAGCCTGTTTTCATTGGCGCCCCGTCGCTTGCCCGCGTAGTGTGGGGGATGCCTGTCGCTTGTCGCTGTTCTTTACCCTTGTCTGCACTGGATCACTGATGATGTTTTTACGCAAAACCGCCTGCGCCGCCGGCCTGGCCCTGTTGACGCTGTTCACTATACCGGCCCACGCCGCCGCCGATGCCGCCCGCGCAGGCAAGACCCTGCACTTGTTTTTGAGCACCAGCGAGACGGGCCTGGACCCGGCCGTGGCCTCGGACCTGGCCAGCCTGAACTTGATGGAAAACATCTTCGACCCGCTCTTGCGCTATGACTACCTGGCGCGCCCCGTGCAACTGCAGGGCAATACGGCGCGCGGCTTGCCGAGCGTGGAAGATGGCGGACGCACGTATATCTTTCACTTGCAGCCCGGTATTTTCTTTACCCCTGATCCCGCCTTCAAGGGCAAGCCGCGCGAAGTGACGGCGCAGGATTATGTCTACAGCCTGACGCGGCTGTATGACCCCAGCCTGAAGTCGCCGTGGTTGTTCTTGCTGGAAGATAAGCTGATGGGCGATGCGGCCCTGAAAACAACATTCAGCTACGACACGCCGATCGCCGGCTTGCAGGCGCTGGACAAATACACCTTGCGCATCCGCCTGAACGGCGTCGACCCGAACTTCCTGTTTTACCTGGCCATGCCGGCGACTGCGGTGGTGGCGCGCGAAGTGGCCGAAGCGTATGCGGCGCCGGGGCAGATCGGCAATCACCCTGTGGGCACGGGGCCGTTCCTGGTGAAGGAGTGGAAACGCAGCGACAAGATCGTGCTGCAGGCCAACCCGACTTTCCGCTCCACCGTGTTCCATACGCAAGCCAAGGCGCTGGCCGCCTTGCCGCCGGATGCGCGCGCCATCGCCACCGCACTGGAAGGCCAACGCTTGCCCCTGGTCGAGCGCATCGAGGTGCGCATCGTTGAGGAATATCAATCGCGCATGCTGGGTTTTCTGAAAGGCGAATTCGATTACCTGGAGCAAGTGCCCGAATCGATGACGGACATGGTGCTGGAAAACGGCGCCCTGAAACCGGCGCTGGCCGCCAAGGGCTTGCAGCTGACGCGCTTTCCCGTGCTGCAAACGTATTACATGTGGATGAATATGGACGACCCCGTGCTGGGCGGTACGAGCAAGGACAAGCTGGCCTTGCGGCGCGCCATCGCCCTCAGCTACAACAGCCGCGAAGACATCGCGCTGTTGAAGAAAGGCCTGGCCTTGCCGGCCCAGTCGCCGCTGCCGCCGAATGTGCTCGGTTACGACAAGCACTACCGCAGCCCCGTCGGCTACGATCCCGTGCTGGCGCGCGCCCTGCTGGAGCGCTTCGGCTACAAGGTGGGCGCCGATGGTTTTCGCACCCAGCCGGACGGTACGCCCTTGATCCTGACCATGCACACGGAGCCGAGCACGGTGGGACGCCTGCGCGATGAGCTGTGGCGGCGCAACCTGAACGCCATCGGCCTGCGCGTGGCATTTAAAAGCGACAAGAAGACGGAAATCATCAAGGCGTCGCGCCTTGGCAAGGTGCAGATGTTCGAGACCAACTGGATCGCCGACTTCCCCGATGGCGATAACTTTATGCAATTGTTGTATGGCGGCAACGTTGGCCGCGCCAACTATGCCCGCTTCAACTTGCCCGATTACAATAAACGCTATGAGGAGGCGCGCCTGCTATCCGATACGCCGCGCCGACGCAGTCTGTACTTCGACCTGTTTCAGCTGATCCACGCCTACACGCCGTGGGTGTTGCTGACGCATCCCATCTCTGCCGACCTGCAGCAACCGTGGCTAAAAAACTACAGGCGCCACCCCGTGGAATTCACCTCCTGGCGCTATCTGGACGTGGATAAAAGCAGGGCTAGCCCCGCAGGTAAGTGAGCACGTCGCTGAAAAGGGCATTCATTCCAAAAAGTTATGGTTAGGAAAGCATTTTTCATTGGCTGGCCGCAGATGCCTCGCGCTACTCTGAGTTGAAAACAAATAAAGTCATGCGCAAATGTCATAAAAAAATGTACTGCGAGACAGACGTTGCGACATAGCTAACAGCCTGACTTGAGAACTCAAGTTTCGATTGCCCAAATAAAGGAGAGACCCGTGAAATTGAAGAAGCTAGCGCAATTGGTGGCATTGATGGGGGTGGTGGGGCCGGTGGTGGCACAGCAAGCGGCGGCGCCAGCGATGCAACGGGTCGAAGTCACGGGCAGCAGCATCAAACGGGTGGCCAAGGAAGGCGCGCTGCCGGTGCAAGTCATCACCTTCGACCAGATCGAAAAGCAGGGCATCACGACGACCGAGCAACTGGTGCGCACCCTGTCGGCAAACGGCACGGGCGCCGATAACATGACTTCGGGCAATAACGTCTTTGGCGCCGATGCCGACAGGGTCAGTGGCGGCGCCTCGTTCGCCTCGCTGCGCGGCCTGGGCCCATCGAGCACCCTGGTGCTGTTGAACGGCCGCCGCATCGCCACGCACGGCGCCAGCGGCAAGTCGGTCGACCTGAACTCGATTCCGTTGGGCGCGATTTCACGCGTGGAAATTCTCAAGGATGGCGCCTCAGCCATTTACGGCACGGACGCCATCGGCGGCGTGATCAATTTCATTCTGAAAACCAACTACAGCGGCGTGGAAGCGTCCGTTTCCACCAACGACACGCAGGCAGGCGGCGGCGCCACGCGCCGCGCGTCCATCCTGGCCGGCACGGGTTCGCTGGAAAGCGACCGCTACAACATCATGGCCAGCCTGACCGTAGACAAGGCCGAGCGCCTGAACGGCAGCGACCGCTCCTTCGTCAATGGTTTCCAGCCGGGCCGTGGCCTGTCGCCCGATACCACGGGCACGCCGTATGCGAATCAATTGTCGGGCGCGGGCACGGCCCTGCAGATTCCTGACCCCAAAAATCCAGGGAAATTTATCGGTGGCTATAACTTGCCTGGCGACCCGACAATGTATCTGCAAGCCAATCCGCTGAGCTTCCAGGGCAAGTGCGACAGCATCCCCGGCATGTCGCAATACCAGACGGCGCTGTGGAAAGACGTGACCTCGCCGCTGCGCACCAAGTATTCGTGCGCATACGACTACGGCGCCGACTATGTGCTGCAATTCCCTGTCGAACGGGCCAATCTGCTGTCGCGCGGCACCTTCCAGCTGGCGCCCGACCACCGCATGTTTGTCGAAGTGCTCGGTTCGCGCACCAAAGCCACGGCGATTTTGACGCCGATGCAGGTGCAGGCGACCGTCGCCAACAAGAATTTGTATCCGGTCGGTGGCGCGTATTACCAGGACCTGTCGGCCTACATCCCCTCATTCGACAATACCAAGCCTATTTCCTACAAATGGCGCGCCAATGACGTGGGTAACCGCACGCAGGAAAACACGACCGACAATGCCCGCGTGCTGCTGGGCTTTGAGGGCAACTTTGGCAAGTGGGATTACAAGGCCGGCATTTCGCGCGCCGAAAGCAGCACCAAGACCAAGCTGACGGATGGCTATTCCTACACGGACAAGCTGTACGCTGCACTGGCCAGCGGCATCATCAATCCCTGGGTGGGCGCTGGCCAGAGCCAGACGGAAGCGGCCAGGCAATTGATCGAATCGACCAAGTTCCGTGGCGACTTCCAGCACGGCAAGACGACCCTGACGCAGATCGACGGTGCCGTTTCCGGTGAGCTGTTCCAGCTGCCCGCTGGCGATGGCGGCCGGCTTTGACTTGCGCCGCGAAGGCTACAACTTTGGGCAAAACGTCGATGCCAACCTGATTCTGCTGGCGCCAGGCAATGCCGCATTAAAAGATGCCAGCCGTACCGTCAAGGCCGTGTATGCCGAGTTGCTGGTGCCGGTCACGAAGGACCTGGAAATGCAGCTGGCCATCCGCCGCGACGATTACAGCCTGGTGGGCGCGACGACGAATCCGAAAGTGGCTTTCCGCTACCAGCCGGCCGATTTCCTGCTGTTCCGTGGTTCGGCCAGCAAAGGTTTCCTTGCGCCTAGCTTCCAGCAGCTGTATTCCGGTTCGCTGAGCCAGGAATTGCCGAACGGCGTGGTCGACCAGGAAGGCTGCGCCAAGCATCCGGGCGTGCCCGAGTACTGCGCCATCGACCGTCTCGACTACAAGACGGGCGGCAACACCAACCTGAAGCCGGAAACGTCGAAGCAGGGCAGCGTGGGTTTTGTCATCGAGCCATTCAAGGGATATTCCGCCTCGTTCGACTACTGGGCCATCAATACCAAGGATCGCATCCTGAACCGCACGCCGCAAATCGTGCTGGCCAACTACCAGGCGCTGAATCAGTACATCCACCGCAATCCGGACGGTACCATCGAGTACGTGCAGGCGGGCTGGATCAATGCGGCAGGCAGCCGCGTGCGTGGCCTGGACGTGGGCTTGCGCGGCGAAGGCAAGATCCAGGACGCGAAATGGACGGCGACCCTGGACGGTACGTACATGGACAGCTTCAAGTTTGCGGAATATCAAGGCCAGGAATATCAGGAACTGGTCGGCAAGTTTTATACGCGCGATCTGTACCTGCGCTGGAAACACAATGCCAGCTTCGGCGTGTCGCGCGGCGACTGGAGCGGCTTGCTGATCCAGAGTTTTTCGTCAGGCTACAAGGACCAGGTACCGAATAATGGCAAGGGGGCGCCGCCACCGGGCTTCAAGCCGGACGTGTCCAGCTACACCACGTATAACTTGTCGGGCACGTACACGGGTTTCAAAAATACCACCATCACCGTGGGCATCCAGAACCTGTTCGACCGCGATCCACCGTTCACCGCGCACAACGTGGATGAAGTGGTGGGCGCCGGCTGGGATCCGCGCGTGGCCGACCCACGCGGCCGTTCGCTGTCGTTCCAGCTGAAGTACAAGTTCATGTAAGGCGGCCATGCCGGCGGCAAGATTGCCGGCATGCTACTCTCAGCGGCGGCGCCTGGCGTCGCCGTTTTTTATTTCAGGAAAGGGCCGCATGTCCAGTCAGACCAATCTCAGCCGGCGCCGCTTCGGCGGCTTGCTGGCCGCCACCCTGGGGGCGGCAGGCACACCGGCGTGGGCGGCGGCCGCGCAAGGGAAGGGCAAACGCATGCAACAGCAACACGCATTGATCAAACCGGCGCGCCTGCGCCAGGGCGACCTGGTCGCCATCATCGCACCGGGCGGCTTTACGGATGAGGACGCCATCGCCAAGGCCCAGCGCAATATCGAATCGCTGGGCTTGCGCGCCAGCCTGGGCGCCAACATCCGCGCCGTGCACGGCAACTATGCGGGCACGGTGCAGCAGCGCCTCGATGATCTGCACGCGGCGTTCCGCGATCCGGACGTCAAGGCGGTGTGGGCCATCCGCGGCGGCTCCGGTTGCATTTCGCTGCTGGCGCTGCTCGACTACGCCTTGATCCGCGCTAACCCGAAAGTGCTGATCGGCTATTCCGATATCACGGCCCTGCACCTGGCCATCGGTCGCCAGACGGGCCTGGTGACCTTCCACGGACCCGTGGCCTCGTCCACGTTTTCCGACTACACGGTGACGCAGCTGCACAACGTGCTGATGACGCCGCAAGACAGCTACACGATCCCGATGGCGCTGGAGAATCACCGCCGCGCGCAGACGCACGCCAACTTCGCCATCCGCACCGTGCATGGCGGCCAGGCGACGGGACGCTTGACGGGCGGCAACCTGTGCATGGTCAGCGCACTGGCCGGCACGCCGTACGCGGCTGATTTCCGCGAGCGCATCCTTTTCCTCGAAGAAATCAATGAAGTGCCCTACCGCATCGACAGGATGTTGTGCCAGCTCGACCTGTCCGTGGGGTTTTCCAAGGCGGCGGCCTTGATGCTGGGCATCTTCGAGCATTGCGAGGCGGCCGAGGGCGATACCGCGCTGACCCTGAATGAAACCCTGGACCAGCATTTGCAGCCTTTACGCGTGCCGGCCGTCAGCGGCTATTCGTTTGGCCACATCCGCCACCAGTTCACCATACCCATGGGTATCCTCGCCACGCTGGATGCGGACCGGCAAACCTTGACCTTGTTGGAGCCGGCCGTCTGCTAGCGTACGGTGCAGCAGGACGATTGTCAGTATGCTAGTGTGATTGCAGACGCGGCACGAGGCCGCGCCGCCTTCTTCACCGCACCCGACATGATCAACCGCCACGCCAGTACCTACATCCTCAGCCACCCGCTGGCCTTTGTGCTGCAGGTGCTGAAGGGTTTCCGCGCCAACCAGGGCTTGCTGCTGGCGGGCGCCGTCGCGTATTACTCGCTGCTCTCCATCGTGCCCTTGCTGATGCTGGTGGTGGTGGCCCTGTCGCACGTGATCGCGCAGGACGAATTGCTGCAAACCATAGGCCATTACCTGGAATGGCTGGTGCCGGGGCAATCGAAAGCCATCGTGGGCGAGATCGCACATTTTCTCGATAACCGGGGCGTGATCGGCTGGCTCTTGCTGCTGACCATGCTGTTTTTCAGCTCGCTGGCGTTTACCGTGCTGGAAAACGCCATGAGCGTGATTTTCATTCACCGCGTGGCTATCCGCCGCCGCCATTTCCTCATTTCCGCCGTGCTGCCGTATTGCTACATCCTGTGCCTGGGCGTGGGTATCCTGCTGATCACCCTGGTGGCGGGCGGCTTGCAGGTGATGGGCGAGGAAAGCGTGCGTTTCCTGCGTCACGACTGGGGCCTGGAAGGCGTGTCCGGCGTGCTGCTGTATTTGCTGGGGCTGGCGGGCGAAATTCTCGTACTGAGTTCGATTTACCTGGTCATGCCGGTGGGAAGATTATCGATTACGCATGCGCTGATCGGCGGCGTGACGGCGGCCCTGCTGTGGGAAATCGCCCGCCATGTGCTGGTCTGGTATTTTTCCACCTTGTCGCAGGTCAACATCGTATATGGCTCGATGACGACGGCCATCGTCGTCATGTTCAGCCTGGAAATCGGCGCCACCCTGCTGCTGCTGGGCGCGCAAGTGATTTCCGAATACGAAAGAGTGGCCCGTGGCGAGGAAGAGGACAAACCGCTGGCGCTAAGGACTTGATTTAAAGTATGGCTTCAATTCATTATTGCACCGCACAAAAAGCTGTGCTATACTCCGTTCAGTGATTGAGATTTGGCAGCAAATTATCTCACCATCCAGTTTCAGCGCGGCGACCGACAGGTGTAATGTCGATGGCGTGACAGCGCGAAGAGCGGATTTTGTAATTCCGGATACGTTGGTCGATTTACACTTGGAGTCACCATGCAGATAGCATGGGAGTCCGAAAATCAGGAGGCACTTTGCAGATAGCACTGGCGTCCATGACACGATTAAAGCATTGGTAATACATTGGAACGAAGCCTACCCTGAGTAGGCTTTTTTTTCGTCTATTGAAAACCCAACGGCGCAACCCCGGGGTCGTACCCTGCAGGGTACGACCCCAGCATCTGCCCTGGGGTTTATAGGGCCCGCGCAATCAAAATCTTCTGAATATCGCTGGTCCCCTCGTAAATCTGGCATACACGCACGTCGCGGTAGATGCGTTCGACGGGGAAGTCGGACACGTAACCGTAGCCGCCATGCACCTGGATGGCGTCCGAGCACACTTTTTCCGCCATTTCCGACGCAAACAGCTTGGCCATGGCCGCTTCCTTCAGGCATGGCAGGCCCGCATCCTTCATGGCCGCCGCGTGGCGGATCAGCTGGCGTGCCGCTTCGATCTGCGTGGCCATGTCGGCCAGGCGGAATTGCACGGCCTGGTGTTCATAGATGGGTTTACCGAAACTTTCCCGTTCGCGCGCATAGCTCAGGGCCGCTTCGTACGCGGCGCGCGCCATGCCCACGGCTTGCGAAGCGATGCCGATGCGTCCGCCTTCCAGGCCGGACAGGGCGATCTTGTAGCCTTGTCCTTCTTCGCCTATTAAATTTTCCGCCGGGATGCGGCAGTTGTCGAACAGGATTTGCGCCGTGTCCGACGAGTGCTGGCCCATCTTCTGTTCCAGTCCCGCCACGATGTAGCCTGGCGTGTTCGTCGGTACCCAGAAGGCGCTGATGCCGCGCTTGCCGGCCGCCTTGTCGGTGACGGCCATGACGATGGCCACGTCCGCATACTTGCCGCTGGTAATGAACTGCTTCGTGCCGTTGATGACGTATGCATTGCCGTCGAGGGTGGCCGTGGTGCGCAGGGCCGAGGCGTCGCTGCCCGTGTGCGGTTCCGTCAGGCAAAACGCCCCCAGCATGGCGCCTTGCGCCAGCGGACGCAGCCATTGTTCCTTTTGCGCGTCATTCGCGTACATCATGCCGATGCTGCACACGGGGCAATTATTGACGGAAATAATGGTCGACGTGCCGCCATCGCCGGCGGCGATTTCTTCCAGCACCAGGGCTAGCGACACGTAGTCGAGGCCGGCGCCACCCAGCGCTTCCGGCACGGCCACGCCAAAGGCGCCCAGGGCGGCCAGTTCCTGCAATTCTTCCTTGGGGAAATGATGTTCCTTGTCCCAGCGGGCCGCGTTGGGCGCCAGGCGCTCGCGCGAAAAACTGCGCAGCGCTTCCTGGATCATTGTCTGTTCTTCATTGAGTATCATGGGACGTCGTCTCGGTTGTTTTTATAGTGGATGCGGGAATTACCAGGCGATGGGTTTGCCATCGTAGTTACGGAACACGGCCTTGTCCGTGGCCGGCAGGCTGGCCAGGGTGGTGCGGATGCCCGCAGCGCTCTCCTCGGGGGAAATATCGGCGCCGGCGCCGCCCATGTCCGTGCGCACCCAGCCCGGGTGGAAAGCCACGCAGCTGACGCCTTGCGGGCCATGCACGAGGGCCGTGTCGATCAGCACGGAATTCAGGGCAGCCTTGCTGGCGCGGTACAGCGAACCGCTGGGGTTGCCCCGCTCGCTCAGGGAGCCCATGTGCGAGGACAGCACGGCCAGTTTTCCTTTTGCATTGCCTACCAGCGGCGCCAGGATAGGCAGCAGCCGCATGTCCGCCAGCACGTTCGTGTGCATGACGGTATCGAAATCTTCTTGCGTGGGGGAAGCGTCGTGACGGGGACCATACACGCCCGCGTTGAGGATGGCCACGTCGAGCTTTTCATCGTCGAGCTTCCAGCCCAGGGCGGCACAGCCTTCCACATCCGTCACGTCGAGCTGCTGCGCTTCCACGCCCAGTTGCTTGAGGGCGTCGCAAGCGTCTTGTGTGCGTGCCGTGGCGATCACGCGCCAGCCATCGTGGCGGTATTGACGGACGATGGCGTGGCCGATGCCGCGCGAGGCGCCGATGATCAATGCGGTTGGCATGTGTTCTCCTTGGGTAATCCAATGAAAAGGCGCGCAGCGAACGTGTCCACGCCGCGCGCGCCTGTCGTCAACAGAGCAGCTTATACCAGTTCGATCGCCATCGCCGTCGCTTCGCCGCCGCCGATGCACAGGGCCGCCACGCCGCGCTTGCCGCCGGTTTTTTTCAAGGCGCCCAGCAGGGTGACGATGATGCGCGCGCCCGAGGCGCCGATCGGGTGGCCCAGCGCGCACGCGCCGCCGTGGATGTTGATCTTGCTGTGTGGAATGTCGAGGTCGTGCATGGCGGCCATGGGCACGGCCGCGAAGGCTTCATTGATCTCGAACAAGTCCACATTGCTGCTGCTCCAGCCCGTTTTCGCGTACAGCTTTTTCACCGCGCCGATGGGGGCCGTGGTGAATTCGTTGGGTGCCTGCGCATGCGTGGCATGGCCGTGGATTTTCGCGATGACGGTGCAGCCCAGCTTTTTCGCCGTCGACTCGCGCATCAGCACCAGGGCCGCCGCGCCATCGTTGATCGACGAGGACGAGGCGGCCGTGATGGTGCCATCCTTCTTGAACGCGGCTTTCAAGGTCGGGATTTTTTCCAGGCGGGCCTTTTGCGGGCCTTCATCGATGCTGACGATGGTGTCGCCGCCGCGGCCGGAAACGGTCACTGGCACGATTTCCCATTCGAAACTGCCATCCTTGGTGGCCGCTTGCGCGCGTTTCACCGATTCGATGGCAAACGCATCCTGCGCTTCGCGCGTGAAGCCGTACTGGCTGGCGCACTCTTCGGCAAACGTGCCCATCGAGCGGGCATTGCCCTTTTCATCGCGGCTGTAGGCGTCTTCCAGGCCATCCATCATCATGTGGTCATAAATCATGCCGTGACCGATGCGGTAGCCGCCGCGCGCTTTCGGCACCAGGTAAGGGGCGTTGGTCATCGATTCCATGCCGCCCGCCACCACCACGTCGGCGCTGCCGGCGAGCAAGGTGTCATGCGCGAACATGGTCGTCTGCATGGCCGAGCCGCACATTTTCGACAGCGTCACGGCGCCGGTGGAGTCCGGCAAGCCAGCCTTGCGCAAGGCTTGGCGCGCAGGCGCCTGGCCCTGGCCGGCCATCAGGCAATTGCCGAAAAACACGTGTTCAACGGCATCCGGCGCCACGCCGGCCCGTTCCACGGCGGCGCGGATGGCCACGGCGCCCAGGTCGCTGGCGGTGACATTGGCAAAGTCGCCCTGGAAGGCGCCCATGGGGGTGCGCGCGGCACCGACGATTACGACTGGATCATGCATGTTGGATCTCCGGTTAAGGGTGAGGAAGGTGACTGCATACAAAAACGCAGGTGCTGCGGATACGGGAAGACGTCCTCGATATGGCCGTCTTCGATGCGCTGCTTGCGCGCCTGCCAAAATTGCGCCGTCAGCAGGTCGGCATGGTGCTGCATGAAATAGGTGCGGATGCGGGGATTGCCCAGCAAGAAGGTGCCGAACTGTTCGGGAAACACATCGTGCTTGCCGATGGGATACCACGGTTCGGCCGACATTTCCTCCTCCTCCGTGCGCGCCTGGGGAATGACGCGGAACTGGCAATCGGTGATGTACTCGATTTCATCGTAATCGTAAAAAACGACACGCTGATGACGGGTCACGCCAAAGTTTTTATACAGCATGTCGCCCGGGAAAATATTCGCCGCCACCAACTCCTTGATGGCGTTGCCGTACTCGACGATGGCGTGTTCGACCAGGTCATCGCGGCCTTCCTTTTCGGCATTGCTCAGCCACATGTTCAGCGGCACCATGCGCCGCTCGATGTACAGGTGGCGGATGATGATCTGCTCGTGGTCTTCTTCGATCAGCGAGGGGGCGAATTGTTTCAGTTCGGCCAGCAATTCTGCGGCAAAGCGGGCGCGGGGAAAGGCGACGTTGGAATACTCGAGCGTGTCGGCCATGCGGCCCACCCTGTCGTGGTGTTTCACCAGCAAATACTTTTGCTGGACTTGCGCGCGCGTGGTTTCCTTGGGGGGAGGAAAGAAATCCTTGATGACCTTGAAGACATAGGGAAACGAGGGCAGGGCAAACACCAGCATCACCAGGCCGCGGATGCCAGGCGCGCTTTCAAAGTGGTCCGACGAGTGTTTCAAGTGCTGCAGGTAGTCGCGGTAAAACAGCGTCTTGCCCTGTTTTTGCAGCCCCAGTATCGTATAGATTTCGCTGCGCGGTTTGCGCGGCAGCAAGCTGCGCAGGAATTGCACATAGGCCGACGGCACTTCCATATCGACCAGGAAATACGCGCGCGTAAACGAAAACAGCACGGCGATCTGCTGCTGCTCGAACAGCACTGTGTCGAGCACCAGCTTGCCGTGACGGTTGTGCAGGATGGGCACGACAAACGGGTATTCGCGGTTGCCGTTGATGCCCTTGCCGACAAGATAGGCGCCCTTGTTGCGGTAGAACAAACTGGTCAAGACCTGGAGCTGGTGGTTCGGCTCGATCCGGTCGCCGCCGAACAGCTGCTGCAGCCGCGCTTCCACCTGGGCCACGTCACGCTCCAGGTTGGCAAATGCACAGTCCAGCTGGAAGTGATTTAGCATGCGCGTCAGGGTGTGGCGCAAGCCATCCTTGCCGGGGTAATACACGCGGTAGGTGGGGGCCGGATCTTGCGTGTCGATGTATTCCGTGGAAACGACGGGGCGCACGAAAATATAGTCGTTATTGAAATACGTGCGGTGCAGGATGTTGCAGCAGACGGAATTGAAGAAGGTTTCCGCCAGTTCCGGCTGCTTGTGCTCCGTCAGCATGCCGATATAGTGCAGCTTGAGTTCGCGCCACACTTCGTCGCTCAACTCCGACTCTTCGTACTCATCTTCGAGCATCTGCACGCATTCCTGCACGCGCTTGTCATAAAAATCGATGCGTTCGCGGGCCGCCGTCTGTGCCGCGCTCCAGGCGCCTTGCTCGAAATACTGCTTGGCGTGCTGGCTCGTTTCGCGGAACAAACGGTAATGCTTGTCGAAGCCGTCGCGGATAGTGCGCGCGATATCGAATGCAATCTGGGAAGAGAGCAATTTGGGGAAGGCAATGTGCGTCATAGTTGTGCTCGCATGAATGGCTCATCACCCAGTCGATAACCGCGCGCCCGTGCTTACCTGGTTTCCGCAAACAGTTCGCGGCCTATCAGCATGCGGCGGATTTCGCTGGTCCCGGCGCCGATTTCGTACAGCTTGGCATCGCGCCACAGGCGGCCGGCCGGATACTCGTTGATGTAGCCGTTGCCGCCCAGGGCCTGGATCGCTTCACCCGCCATCCAGGTCGCCTTCTCCGCACTATACAGAATCGCCCCGGCCGCATCCTTGCGCAACTGGCGCACGGCTTCGGGCGTGGTGGCGCGGTCGCAAGCCTGGCCCACGGCATACACATAAGCCTTGCACGCCATCATGGTCGAATACATATCGGCCAGTTTGCCCTGCATCAATTGGAATTCGCCGATGGCCTGGCCGAATTGCTTGCGGTCATGCACGTAAGGCACGACCAGGTCCATGCAAGCCTGCATGATGCCCAGCGGACCGCCGGACAGCACGGTGCGTTCGAAATCGAGGCCCGACATCAGCACGTTGACGCCCTTGCCCAGGCCACCGAGCACGTTTTCGGCCGGTACTTCGCAATCCTGGAATACCAGTTCGCCCGTGTGCGAGCCGCGCATGCCCAGCTTGTCGAGCTTTTGCGCGATGGAAAAGCCCTTGAAATTCTTTTCGATCAGGAACGCCGTCATGCCGCGCGGGCCCGCTTCCAGGTCGTTTTTCGCGTACACCACCAGTACGTCCGCGTCGGGGCCATTGGTGATCCACATCTTGGTGCCGTTCAAGACCCAGCGGTCGCCCTTGAAGTCGGCGCGCAGCTTCATGCTGACGACGTCCGAGCCCGCGTTCGGCTCCGACATGGCCAGGGCGCCGATGTGCTCGCCCGTGATCAGCTTCGGCAGGTACTTGGCTTTTTGCTCGGCCGTGCCGTTGCGCTTGATCTGGTTCACGCACAGGTTCGAGTGGGCGCCGTAGGACAGGCCGACGGAGGCCGAGGCGCGCGAGATTTCTTCCATGGCGATGATGTGCGCCAGGTAACCCATGCCGGCGCCGCCGTACTCTTCGCTGACGGTGATGCCGAGCAAGCCCATGTCGCCCATCTTGCGCCACAGATCCATGGGGAACTGGTCCGTGCGGTCGATTTCAGCCGCGCGCGGCGCGATCTCGGCGGCGGCGAATTGTTGGATCGCTACTCTTAAGGAGGCGATGTCGTCGCCGTGGTCAAAGGTCAAGCCTGGGAGATGGAGCATGTCGTCCTCGTCGTCGTTATAAGTGTGGCGGTCATGGATGCCGGGTCAGTGAAGCTATGATACTCAGTTGTGACGTTTACGTAAACGTCAACCGATGCGCGTAAAGCGCTGCGCGGCAAACGCCGCCGCATCGATGTCTAGTTTGTTTGCGCCTTATCAAGGTTCAAGTCCGCCAGCATGCGCGCGCAAGCGTCTTCATGCGCGCTGATTTCCGCCAGCGCCATTTCGATATCGATGCGCTGCTGCTCCAGGGTCTGCCGGTGCTGCGCCAGCACGCCCAGGAAGCGGTCCATCTGCGCGCGCGTGTCCTTCGGCGACTCGTACATGTCGACCAGGCTCTTGATTTCCGACAGCGCCAGGCCCAGGCGCTTGCCGCGCAGGGTCAGTTTCAAGCGGGTGCGGTCGCGCGGTGTGTAGACGCGGCTGCGCCCGCCGGCGCCTTCGCGTTTCGGGCTGAGCAAGCCCTGGTCCTCATAGAAACGGATGGCGCGCGCCGTGATGTCGAATTCCCGCGCCAGTTCGGTAATGGTATAGGTCGTCAATGCTGCGGGCGGTGTCGGTTGCATGGGTGGTCTGTAGCTGGATGGGTGCTGCGAGGCAAGGGTGGCAAAGTGCCGTTTACGTCAACGTCAATACTATTGTAGCGTGCCCTGCCCGTGCTGCAACAAAGAAAGGCGTGAAGGGGGGAGTTTGGCGAATAAGACAACAATTACTGAAAATAAATTGATTCTTCTGTCGCAAACGCGCTTAAGATCGAGAGTTGGTGGCCAAGATGACACCAAAAAGAGCTTTCCTGGCATAACGGCGACATTCTTTTCGCTGCGATGGCAGTAAAATTTTGGGCGCAGATACTTTCTAGCGGGCACGATCAAAAAACAACGTTTCACTATGAATACATTGTTCATTTCGTTTCTATTCTGGAAATAAAATGGCACTTCTGAAAACTTTGTCTACAAGAAATTGTATGGCATGAGCATTGCGCGTATCGGTAGAGGAGGGCATTATCCGATACCGTACGTTGTAATGCCAAACCGAGGCTTTGAATCGTGCTGCAGTGCGAAAATCAAGGCTAACCGCGAATTTGACCCGAAGCCACGCAGAATCACAAGAGAAAATTCGGCCTACATTTTCACCTGAAAAGGCCGGCCGGAGTGTTAATTGTTAATTGATACTCTTTTCAAATGTAACAATCTGTATGGTCATTCAAGAAACTGACTTTCATGTTACAACATGAAATAGTACACCTATGAATTCTTCTAACGAACGCGAAAGCTTCAGCCAGCGACTTCAGTTGGCTCTCAAAAACGCCCATTATTCTCCAGACAGCCCGACCAGACTGGCCCGGGAATTCAATATCCGTTTCGACGGGCGCCCGATTACCGTGCATGCAGCTAGGAAATGGTTAGTAGGTGAAGCAATTCCCACGCAAGAGAAATTGCGCATGATTGCCCAATGGTTGGGCGTTCCGGCGGAATGGTTGCGTTTTGGCGGTCCGGAAAGCGCCACGCCGAATGGCGAAGCGGGCAGCGCTTTGTCACGTTTTGAGTCCGCGGATGTGAAATTAATTGCCGATTTGCAAAGATTAGATGAACATCATCGTCAAATCGCGCGAGAATTTATTCGCATGCTGGTCAGAGTCAACTACCAAAAGTAAGCATTCAGGCCATCCCCGGCCGGCACCGTCCGCCTTTCGCTGGCGGTGTTCTCCCTGTCCTTTTATTTGCGCAGCGTCATACTGGAGACATGATTTTGCCGCACAATAAGACCTTGTATGTTGCGCTGCAGCGGAATTATTTGACAATAATCCCGTACGCAGCGCCGCAGCGGCCAATACCAGCGCATAATCACATCAGAAGCAGCCAGTTCATCCACTACGGAGCCGAGCATTTGAGCCGTCTTATGAAAAGTAACTACAGCAATACCGCGCAGCTGAAGGACTTGATGACCGTGCCCCCCATGACTGCCGCGCAACATGCGGAAGTGATGCGCAAACGGATCGCCCACCGCAGGATGGTTGAAGAAGCCAGGGATTTGAAGCAGGCCAGTGCGGTTCAGTTTGAGAAGCGGTGAGTGGTGGATGCCTGAGCTAAGCTGCTGCGCGTCGCTCTTTGCGGCCGGCGATGCTCACCATACGAGAGTACGGTTGCGCTTCTTGGCCACAAGGGGGCGCCGAGCCTCACTGCCGCTCGCTACGCTTTTGTCAGGCATCGTGACACCAGTTAAATCGTGACATCAGCTACAGGGTAGCGGTGTCGCCAGTGG
This sequence comes from Janthinobacterium leeuwenhoeki, assembly GCF_051380795.1. NCBI lineage: Bacteria > Pseudomonadati > Pseudomonadota > Betaproteobacteria > Burkholderiales > Oxalobacteraceae > Janthinobacterium > Janthinobacterium leeuwenhoeki. The sequence continues at coordinate 130,573 of NZ_JBNYXT010000009.1, read as the reverse complement.
ACTTAAGACCATGCCACCGCGGCGCCAGGGCGTGTTCGATGCCGAGCAGGTCGATGACGCGCGCCACCGTATGGTCGACCATCTCCGCGATGCTCTGCGGGTGGTGATAAAAGCTGGGTAATGGCGGGAAGATGATGCCGCCCATTTCGGTCACGGCGGTCATATTGCGCAGATGCGCCAGGTTGAACGGCGTTTCGCGCACCATCAGGATCAGGCGGCGGCGTTCCTTGAGCACCACATCGGCTGCCCGCGTGATCAAATTATCCGACAAGCCATGCGCCACTGCCGCCAGCGTCTTCATCGAGCACGGCGCAACGACCATGCCATCCGATTGAAAAGAGCCGCTGGCGATACTCGCGCCGATGTCGCGCAGCTTGTGCACCACATGCGCCTGCGCCTCGATTTCCTTGCGCCCCACGCCCGTTTCCTGGTGCAGGGTCAGTACGGCCGCGTCCGACAAGACCAGATGCGTCTCGACGCCGGGAGTGGCGACCAGCAATTGCAGCAGCCGCAAGCCATACACGGCGCCCGTGGCGCCCGTGATGGCCACGACGATACGGCGCGGCCGCGCAAGCTGGCTATCAGGCATCGATCAGGGACTTCAGTTCGCCCGATTCAAACATTTCGTTCATGATATCGGAACCACCGATGAACTCGCCTTTGACATACAACTGCGGAATGGTTGGCCAGTTCGAGTAATCCTTGATGCCTTGGCGCACTTCCGGGTCGTCCAGCACATTGACGGTGGCGATGTTTTCCACGCCGCATGCTTTCAGGATCTGGATGGCGCGGCCGGAAAAGCCGCACTGCGGGAACTGGGCCGTGCCCTTCATGAACAGCACGACCGGCGTGTTCGTCACGGTTTCTTTGATCCAGGTTTGTACGTCGCTCATAGCTGCCTCTGATGGGTAAATAAATAGATGCCGTCATTTTATAAGAAAACGACGGCACGGGTATGCGCTCAAGTCATAAATCGGGCAAGTCAGCCACGCCGGCAAGCCGGCATGGCGCTTAGCCGCGCAGCTTGGCGAACGCGGCGGCCATGCTGCCGGCCGGCTCGGGGGCGTTGCGCGACTGCGACTGGTGCTGCGCCATGCTGCGGCGGTCGTTGCGGTCGCCCTTTTGCTCCGGTTTGCTGCCCGCTTGCGGCGCGCTGTCCGTCAGGCGCATGGTCAGCGCGATGCGCTTGCGCTTTTCATCGACTTCCAGCACCTTGACGCGCACGACCTGGCCAGCTTTCACCACCGTGTGCGGGTCTTTCACAAACGTGTTCGACAGGGCCGAGATGTGCACCAGGCCATCCTGGTGCACGCCGATATCGACAAAGGCGCCAAAGGCGGCCACGTTGGTGACGACGCCCTCTAAAATCATGTCCGGGCGCAAGTCGCGGATTTCTTCCACGCCTTCCTTGAAGGTGGCGGTGGTGAACTCCGGACGCGGGTCGCGGCCCGGCTTTTCCAGTTCCTTCAAGATGTCGGAAATGGTCGGCACGCCGAAGGTTTCATCCGCATATTTTGCGGGGCTGAGGGTTTTCAACAATGCCGTTTCGCCGATGACGGCCTTGATGTCCTTCTTGATGTCGGCCAGGATCTTTTCCACCAGCGGGTACGATTCCGGGTGGACGGCCGAGGCATCCAGCGGGTTTTCGCCGCCCATCACGCGCAGGAAGCCGGCTGCTTGTTCAAATGTTTTATCGCCCAGGCGCGGCACGGCCTTCAGGGCCGCGCGCGAGGTGAACGCGCCCTTCATGTCGCGGTAGGTGACGATGCTTTGCGCCACGCTGGCCGACAGGCCGGAGACGCGCGCCAGCAGGGGGGCCGAGGCCGTATTCACATCGACGCCGACGGCATTCACGCAATCTTCTACCACGGCATCGAGCGAGCGGGCCAGCTGGCTTTGGCTCACGTCATGCTGGTACTGGCCCACGCCGATCGATTTCGGGTCAATCTTGACCAGTTCTGCCAGCGGATCTTGCAGGCGGCGCGCGATTGACACTGCGCCGCGCAGCGACACATCCATGTCCGGCAACTCTTTCGAGGCGAATTCGGACGCCGAATACACCGACGCGCCCGCTTCCGAGACGACGATCTTCGTCATCTTCGCTTCCGGATGCTGCTTGATCAAATCCTGCGCCAGCTTGTCCGTCTCGCGCGAGGCGGTGCCGTTGCCGATCGAAATCAGGGACACATTGTGCTTGGCGGCAAGACGGCCCAGCGTATGCAGCGAGCCATCCCAGTCATTCTTCGGCTGGTGCGGGTAGATCACGGCCGTGTCGACGACTTTACCGGTGGCATCGACCACCGCCACTTTCACGCCCGTGCGCAGGCCAGGATCGAGGCCCATGGTGGCGCGCTGGCCGGCCGGCGCGGCCAGCAGCAGCGCCTTCAAATTGGTGGCAAAGACGTTGATGGCGTCGAGTTCCGAGCGCTCGCGCAGCGCGCCCATCAGTTCCGTTTCCAGGTGCATGAAGCTTTTTACGCGCCAGGTCCAGCGCGCCGTATCGGCCAGCCATTTGTCGGCCGGACGGCCTTGTTGCTTAATGCCGAAGCGGGCGGCGATGCGGCCTTCGCACGGGTTGTGCGGCGCATCCCATTTCGGTTTTTCCGCTTCCGTGTCCAGGCGCAGGGTGACGTCGAGGATGCCTTCGCGGCGGCCGCGCAACAGGGCCAGCGCACGGTGCGAGGGGACGGTGGAAATGGTTTCCGAGTAATCGAAATAATCGGCGAATTTTTCGCCTTCGTCCTGTTTGCCTTCCACCACTTTCGATTCGACGATGCCGTGTTCCTGCACGTACTCGCGCAAGGTTTGCAGCAGGGTCGCGTCTTCGGCGAAGCGCTCCATCAGAATCTGGCGCGCACCGTCGAGCGCCGCCTTGGTGTCCGCCACGCCCGGATTATTCCCGTCGGCACTGGTAAACGCGTCGCGCAAGAACTTGCCCGCTTCCATTTCCGGCGTCAGTTCGGGATTGTTCAGCAAGCCGTCGGCCAGCGGCATCAGGCCCGCTTCGATGGCGATCTGCGCCTTCGTGCGGCGCTTTTGCTTGTACGGCAGATACAAATCTTCCAGGCGCGTCTTGTCTTCCGCATGCATGACGGCGTCGAGCAGCTCGGGCGTCATCTTGTTCTGTTCCGTAATCGAGGCCACGATGGCGGCGCGCCGCTCTTCCAGTTCGCGCAGGTAGCGCAAGCGCTCTTCGAGCAGGCGCAGCTGGATATCGTCGAGGCCGCCGGTCGCTTCCTTGCGGTAACGGGCGATGAAGGGCACGGTGGCGCCTTCGTCGAGCAGTTCGATGGCGGCGGCAACCTGCACCGGTTTGGCGGCAAGTTCAAGGGCAAGACGTTGTTCGATAGTGGGCAGCATGGTTGTTTCCAGAGCGATCAAGCCTGGAATGATACGCAATCGGCGCGATTGCGCAATCTTGACAGCGCAAATGGACTGTGCGTTGACAACAGCTAACGGGGTGGCAGTAGCGGGGGCGGCAGCAGCGGGCTGGCGGGCGGCGGCGGCGCCGGCCGCTGCGGCGTGACGGATTTACCAAAGGCATTGCCCATGCGGTGTTCGAGGGCGGCGCGGTTGTACAGGCCCAGCTGGTTCGACGGGCGCTGCACGATCGCTTCCGCGCCGGACAGGGCGGGCGGCGGCCGGTTCATGGTGTTGCTGTTAGGTAATAATTTTTCACTCAAGCAAGCCATCGATGGGGCGCGCTGGCCATGCACTTCCACCTCCACGCAGCCTTTCTGCGGCGCGGCGGCTTTCACGACGACGGTGTGCTCGTCCGCCTGCGCGGGCAGGGCGGCGCAGGCCAGCAGCAACAGTGATAACAGGCGCGCCATGGCGGCTCCCGGAGCGGTGGAGAAACGTTCAGCATAGCAAAGGCATATGTCGCGGCGATGACACGCAAGCCCGGTCGCTTTGTGACCTATGTCATGCAGTTGTCATTTTATGAAGCTACCATCTTGCCATGCTGCAGACAACATTGCAGTCAAGATACTTCATGAGCAGGATTTTTCGTTGCGTCCCCTGGAAAATGACACTAAGCCACCGCCGCGCCGCAAGGGGTAATGCCCTGTCCGCCTGCTTGCTGATGACATTGATGACATTCATGACATTCGTGCGGCCGGCTGCTGGCGCGGACGGTGCCGACGCCACCGCGCACGCCACCCTGCGCTTCGACTTGCCCGCCCAGCCGCTTGATGTGGCCCTGGTGGCGTTTGGCGAAGTGACGGGGTATTCCGTGCTCGTCAGCAGCCAGTTGGCGGCGGGGCGCGTGGCAGCGCCCGTGCGCGGCGACTACACGCCGGCCGAAGCGCTGCAGCGCTTGCTGGCAGGCACGCAGCTGGGCGCGCGCTTCAGTGGCAGCAATGCGTTTACCCTGCTGGCGCTGGCCGACGCGCCCGTGGCGCCGGCGCCCGTGCCGGCCGAGGCCGCTCCTGCCGCGTCGCCCTTGCAAGCGTATGCGGCCATCCTGCAGCGCTCTCTCACGCGCGCCCTGTGCCGTTTGCATCCGGACGCTTTCGGCCGCTACCGCCTGGCTTTCCAGCTGTGGCTCGACGAGCGGGGCAAGGTGCGCGATGTGCACGTGCTCGTACCGAGCGGCGTGGCGCAGCGCGACCGCGCCGTGCTGCAGCGCTTGCGCAGCCTGCTGATGGATGGCGCGCCGCCTGCGGGCTTGCCGCAGCCGCTGACGATTTTACTCACGCCGCGCCCCGACCCCGGCGCCGATTGCGCGCCTTATCTTCTGGCCGGGGCGCCCTGAGCATGTCGGAATTACTTAAAACCACCTTGCGCAAGCTGTTCCTGGAACGCTATGGACAGTTTCGCCGCCATTTGCAGCGCCGCCTGGGCTCGGAAGACCTGGCCAACGACGCGCTGCATGAAACGTATTTGCGGGTGGAGCGGATGAACGCGCCCGAGGCGATCAGCTATCCGTCCGCCTACCTGATGCGCATCGCCATCAACATTGCGGAAGATCAACGCCGCGACAATGCGCGCCTGCTCAGTTTGCCGGACATCGACGACTTGTACGAGATGGCCGATGAATTGGCCGACCCGGCCCGCACCTTCAGCGCGCGCGCCGAGCTGGAGGAGCTGGAACGGGCCTTGCAGGAGTTGCCGAAACGCCGGCGCGCCATCGTCATCGCCGCCCGCGTCGACCAGTTGCCGCACCGCGATATCGCCGAGCGCTTCGGCATTTCCGCCCGCACGGTGGAGAAGGAATTACGCGCCGGCCTGGAACATTGCTGCGAACGCATGGGACGCGATTTCATTCAGCGCTTCGGTCCCGGCGCGGGAAAAACGTCTAAACATCATGACTGAACAAGCGGAAGACGACATGAGTGTCATCCAGAAGGAAGCGCAGGCGTGGGTCGTGCGCCTGGCCTCGGGCCAGGTCAGCGAGCGCGATGCGCAAGTGTTTCGCCACTGGTGTGCGCGCAGCCGCAAGCATGCCAACGCGTTTGCCGAGGCGCGCGCCGTGTGGAGCGCGATGGCGCCGGCCGCGCGCGCCGTCAAGCGGGCGCAGGCACCTGTCAACACGGCGCGGCGCGCCTGGCTGGGCGGCGCCGTGGCTGCCTCGCTGGGCTTGCTGGTGCTGCGCCCGCCCACGGACCTGTGGCCGGCCGTGGCGGGCCTGGGCGCGGACTATGCCACGGGCACGGGCGAGCAGCGCGCAGTGGCGCTCGATGGCGGCGTGCTGGTGCAGATGAATACGCAGACGCGCCTCGATGCGGCGTCGCTGCAGGACGGCGCCGCGGCGCTGGTGCTGCTGGCGGGCGAGGCGGAATTCCAGGCCGGCTTGCGCGGCGCGGCGCGGGTGCGCGTGCAGGCGGGCGACGGCATGGTGTCGGCCGGCAGCGCGCGCTTCAATATCCGGCTGTTCGGCCAGGAAGTGTGCGTGACCTGCCTGGCGGGCCGCCTGCGCGTGGCGCAGGCTGGCAACGATGCGGAACTGGCGGCGGGCCAGCAACTGCGCTACCGGCCCGAGCATTTCGGCATCGCCCGCGCGGTGGCGAAGAGCGATGTCAGCGCGTGGCGCCAGCGCCTGCTGGTGTTCAAGCAAAGCACGCTGGCCGAGGTGGTGGACGAGGTGAACCGCTACCGTCCCGGCAAGCTGATCCTCAATGGCGAGGCCTTGAAAAACACGCGCGTGCAAGCCAGTTTTTCACTCGACCGCCTCGACGACGTGATCGCTCTGATCCAGGATGCGTATGGTGCGCGGGTGACGCGTTTGCCGGGCGGCATCGTGCTGTTCGGCTGAGCGCCGCCAAGGCGGCGCGCCAAGGCGGGGCGCCAATTATGACATTTTCATGACCTTTTGCAGTCCCGGACCTTGTTCCATGTCAATGCTGCTGGAAGCCGCGAATCAGTGCCTGCCGCCCGCCCCGTGCGTGCCGCGCGCCGCCTCGCGATATCGGTCAGCAACGGAACATGAAAAGGGAATGTCGCCATGCAGCGAAGCAAGTCGGTCACGAAACACGCATCCTCCTCCGCCATGGCGGGCAACCGGACCGGTCGCCCGGTGCGATTGAAACCGCTGGCGCTGGCTATCGCCCTGCTGCTGCAGGCGGGCGGCGCGCAGGCACAGCAGCCGTTCAGCGGCGCCTGGTTTGCCGGCAAGGGCGCGCAGCAGGGCACGGCCGCCGCCACGGGACGCTTGCCGAATGGCCAGGCCATCATCGGGACGGACAATAAGGCGCAGCAGCAAAAAGCCCATGCACAGCTGCAAAGTTCGCTGAACAACCTGCAACTGGCGGCGCGCGCCATCGCCGTGCAGCAGGCGGCCCAGCAGGCGGCGCGCCAGGCGGCCATTGCCGCCGGCTCGCAGGTGCCCGACGGCTTGGCCGAAGGCGGCTTGAAGGTCGACAGCAACAGCCTGACGGCCGGCTGGTTGAATGCGAATGGCCCCACGCAGGCGCAGGCCGACGGCAAGACCGTGGTGACCGTCAAGCAGACGGCCGACAAGGCGATCCTGAACTGGGAAACGTTGAATATCGGCCAGAATACCACCCTGCAATTTGACCAGTTGGCGAACTGGTCCGTACTCAACCGCGTCAACGATCCGCTGGCCCGTCCCAGCCAGGTGCGCGGCCAGATCAAGGCCGACGGCACGGTGATGCTGGTCAACCGCAACGGCATCGTGTTCTCCGGCAGCAGCCAAGTCGATACGCGCAGCCTGGTGGCTGCCGCCGTGGGCATGAGCGACAGTCAATTCAAGAAGGGCATCTACAGCGAAACGCAGGGCTCGGGCTTCAAGCCCACGCTGGCCAACGACCTGCTGCTCAACGGCAGCGTGGCCACGCACGCCAACGCCACGGCCGACGTGGTGGTGCAGGCGGGCGCGCAAATCAGCACGCGCAAGCCGCAGACGGTGACGGAAGGCGGCGGCTACGTGCTGCTGGCCGGGCGCGAAGTGCATAACGGCGGCAGCCTGTCGGCGCCGAACGGCCAGGTCACGCTGGCCGCCGGCGACAGCTTCGTCATCCGCAAGGGATTGGGCACGGACGCCAACCAGACTTCGAGCACGCGTGGCAACGAGGTCGACGTCAAGTTCAACGCGCAGAGCGGCGCTGGCAAGGTGACGAATGCCGGCCTGGTGCAGGCGCTTACCGGCGACGTCACCCTGACGGGCCGCGACGTGAAGCAGGCCGGCGTGCTGCTCAGCAGCACCAGCGTGACGACGCGCGGTACCGTGCACTTGAAGGCCGACGGCAGCGAAGGCCTGGTCACCCTGGCGCCGGACAGCCTCACCACGGTGCTGCTCGACGACAGCGGCGCCACCGCGCTGGACGTGCAGCGCGACGCGCTCATCAAGGAGTCGGCGCGGCCCAGCGACGGCGCCTACAACCGCCGCGACCTGTCGCTGATCCAGATTGCCTCCGGCCGTGACATTGCCTTCGATACCGGCTCGCTGACGCTGGCCACAGGCGGCCAGGTGAATGCGCTGGCCACGCGCCGCACGCAAGTGGCGCGCGGCGCCAGCATCGACGTCTCCGGCGCCGTGGGCGTCAACGTGGCGATGGCTTCAAACAACGTGCTGATCAATGCGCAGGGCAACGAGCAGCGCGACGCGCCCGGCAACCGCGACAGCAAGGCCCTCAACAGCACCGACCTGTGGGTCGACCGGCGCGACCTGGTGCGCGTGGCGGCCGGCACGAATGGCTATCCGACCGACCGCTGGTACACGGGCGGCGGCTTGCTCGAAGTGAGCGGTTATCTGAACACCAGCGGCCATGGCATCGGCGAATGGGCGGCGCAGGGCGGCACGGTGGCCTTTCAGGGCGGCGAACTGGTAACCCAGGCCGGCTCTCTGCTGAACGTGTCCGGCGGCACGTTTGACGTCCAGACGGGCATGATTCGTCAGAGCTGGCTCAGCGGCAAGGATGGCCAGCTCTACAAGCTGTCGACGGCGCCCGGCGACACGCTGTATACCGGCGTCTACCAAGGCTACGCCGCGCAGCATCAGCGCTGGGGCGCAGAAACGACGGAAAATTTCGCCAGTCCCCTGATCGGCGCCCAGCAACGGCTGGAAAACGGCTATACCGTGGGCCGCGACGCGGGCCGCGTGCTGGTGGGAACCGCATCCGCCGTGCTCGAAGGCGCGATCGAATCGAGCGTGTTCCAGGGCGAGCGCCAGCAGGACGCGCGCGACGCCACCCTCGACAGTTACCGCCAGTCGCAACTGGCTGCCGCCCGCAACGGCCAGCTGGTGCTGGGCCAGCTGGCGCCCGTGTACGACGCCGCCAGCGCGCAGCTGCGCGACAATCCGGCAGCGCTGCTGCAGGCCATCCATATCGGCACCGGCGGCGCCAGCGCCGGCGCTGGCAATCTCCTGCGCGAAGACGCGCTGCCCGAGAACCTGGTCGGCAAGACCTACCTGGACGCCGGCTGGCTCAACGCGCAACACCTGGGCGGCATCAAGGCCTACGCCGGCAGCGCCATCGAGGTCGATGCCGCAGTGCAGGTCACGCCTGGCGGCGAAATCGCGCTGCATGCGCCCCAGGTCAAGGTCAACGCCGGGCTGACGGCGCGCGGTGGCAGCATTGCGCTGGGCGACATCGTCAGCAAGCCGGCCACCGGCACGAACGGCTGGCTCGATACAACGGTCGCCACGCCAGCGGCCGGAGCCAAGGCGGGCATCGATGTGACGGCCGGCGTGACGCTCGACACGCGCGGCCTGTGGAGCCAGCTCAAGCTGGACCCGGGCAACACGTCCGGCCTGCCGTATGTCAACGGCGGCGCGGTAGCGCTGGTCAGCAGCGGTAGCGTCAAGCTGGCGGCCGGCAGCGCGATCGACACGTCCTCGGGCGCGGCCGTGCTGGCCGACGGCAAGCTGAAGGGCGGGCGCGGCGGCGACATCAGCTTGCGCGCGAATCAGAACGATACCAACGGCGTCAAATCGGAGACGCTGGTGCTCGATGGCCAACTGCGTGGCTACGGCGTCAACGGTGGCGGCACGCTGACCATCGACAGCGGTACCGGCGTGGTGCTGGGTGGCGGCATGCTGGCCGGCAATGGTGTGTTGCCTGCAGGCCAGTCCGTACCCGTGCACCTGACCTTGGCAGCAGCCTTCACCATCGAGGCCGGTACCGTGCTCGATACCGACTTCAGTTATGTGAGCCGCCAGATCCATCCCGGCCAGCCGCTGCTGGACTTGCCGGACTTTAGTGCGGCGCGCCCCTACACCCTGCCGGCCGCCTGGGTGGTGCCGCCCGCCTCGATCAGCTATGAATTCATCTTAGTCACCGGCAGCAATGGCATCATCTACACCAGCGGCATGACCGTGCCGGCCGGCGTCACGCTCACGGGCGTGCGCGGCAAGCTCGGTTCCGGTTACCTGGTGCCGGCCGACGCCTTCCCGAACGGCATGCCGGTGCCCGCTTTCAACGCCACGGTGGCCGCCGGTACCGCGTTCGCGGCCGACGTTACCCTCCAGGCGGGCGATCGCTTGCTGGCTGGCAACCGTGCGCCGAAGGACCTGGCGGTCAAGCCGCTGCTGGTGCTGGACAATGACCTGTTCCAGCGCGGCTTTGCGCACTACAACATCAACGGCCAGCAGGGTGTGCAGGTGGCGCAGGACGCCACCATCGACGTCAGCATGCCCTTGCTGCGCGCCGACCTGGCGCTGGCGGGCCAATTGCCTACCGGCGTCGATCCAGCCGCCGTCCTGCAGCCTTGGCTGGCGCCGCTGTGGCAGGAAAATGCCGTGAAAGGCGTGCTCAAGCAACGGGCCGGCGCCGATATCGCGCTGTCGGCCGGCACCCGCAACGCCAAGGCGCCGCTGGTGGTGGGCCAGGGCGCCACGCTGCGCGTGGACGATGGCAAGAGCATCAGCCTGACCGGCAACGGCCAGATCACCGTGGAAGGCACGCTGAGCGCGGCCGGCGGGCGCATTTCCGTGTTGCCGGGCATGCTAGTCACCGGTGACGAGATCAACCGTCCGGACGGCAGCGCCAATGCCCAGTCGATCTGGATCGGCGAGCGCGCGGTGCTCGACGTGGCCGGACGGGCGGCCACCGCCACCGACGCCCAGGGCGGCGTGTATGGCCACGTGGGCGCTGGCGGCACGATCGAGATCGGTGCAAAGCACAATCTCGACGCCACCCAGGTCGAGGCGGCCGACGCCTTTGTCATCGTGCGCCCCGGCGCGCGCCTGGCAGCGTCCGGCGCCGCCGCCATGCTCGACCTGCCCGGCCAGGGCAGCGTGCAAGTTGCCGGTGACGGCGGCACCATTGCTTTGAGCTCCTTCCGCGGCTTGTTGCTTGACGGCAGCCTGCATGCGGCAGCCGGTGGCGCCGGCGCGGCCGGCGGCACGCTGGCACTCAACCTTGAAACCCCGAACTACGGCATCGTCGGCAAGCTCGACTTGAAGGGCCTGGGCGTGGAAGACGCGGTGCGCGTGCCGCGCGAGCTGGTGCTGTCGCGCCTGCAGGGCGAGAGTGGCCTGGCCACCGACCTGCAGGCGGGCGACAGCGATCCGGCGCTGCGCTACGGCGTGGCCCGGCTGGGTGCGGACCGCGTGGCCGCCGGCGGCTTCGACCACCTGGCCTTGCTGTCGAACGGCTTGATCAGTTTTGATGGCAACCTCGACCTGTCGCTGGGGCAGAGCCTGCGCCTGACGGCCAGCGCATTGGCCCTGGCCGAGCATGCCGATGCCGCCGCCACCGCGCAAGTCAGACTGGCGGCGCCCTACATCCGTCTGGCCGGCACCAGCCGTACCCAGAGCGACGACCACCTGATGCCCAATCCGGTGCGCGGCTCCGGCAACGGCGGCATCGGCGCCGGCAAGCTGGGCGTACCGAACGTGGACGACCACGCCAGCCTGACGCTGCATGCCGCGCTGATCGACCTCGCCAACGCCGTCAATGTCGGCAGCAATGGCGTGATCGGGCAAAATGCCGCCGCGGATCTGGAGGTCAAGCGCGATGCCTTCGGCGAGCTGGCGCTGCGCTCGAGCGGCGACATCCGCATGCGCACGGCGGCCGCGCTGTACACGCCGGGCAATCTGACCCTGGCGGGCGCGCAAATCTATCCGGTGAGCGGCGCTACCGGCAAGGTGGAGGTGGGCAAACGCAACGTGATCAACGAATTCGGGCTGCTGTCCACCGAGTTCGACCCGGCCCGCAAGCTGACCATCGAGCGCAGCGGCGACCCTGCCGCGCCCTTGCCGGCCCTGCCCTACTCGGTGTTCGGCTCGCTGGAGCTGAGTGCCGGCACGGTGAACCAGGGGGGCGTGGTGCGCGCGCCGCTGGGCAAAATCACGCTGGGCCAGAATACGAATGGCGCAGTGACGGGCCAGACCAATCTGCTGCCTGGCAGCGTGACGTCAGTCAGCGCCAACGGCCTGGTGATGCCGTACGGCGGCTCGCTCGATGGCCTGAGCTACATGATGGACGGCGCCGATGTCGCATACAAGGGCGTGGGCAATGACCCGGCCGTCGTGCTCACCGGCGAGCACATCGATGTGCGCGCTGGCGCCGTGCTCGACCTGTCAGGCGGCGGCACCCTGACCGGCGCGGCCTTCCTGGCCGGCCGCGGCGGCTCGACCGACGCCCGCCTCAACCCGCTGGTGCAGACGTCCGGTAAAGGCGGCTTCGTGCTGCCGGGCCTGGCCACCAATCCCGTCTACGCCATCGTGCCGGGCGCGCAGGCGAGCTATGCGCCCATCGTGGCCGAAAATGGCGCCGGCGATCCGGCGCTGGGGCGCCAGATCAGCATCGGCGCCGGCGTGCCGGGCCTGGCTGCCGGCACCTATACCTTGCTGCCATCGAGCTTTGCGCTGTTGCCCGGCGCGTTCCGGGTGGAATTGAACGGCCTGGCCGCCGGCGGCTTGCCAGTCGGGTCGGCCACGGCCATGCGCAATGGCTCGTTTGCTACCGCCGTGCAGCTGGGCACCAGTCATACCGACCGTCGCGCGGCGCTGCCATCGCAGGCGGTGCTGACGCCTGCCGACGTGCTGCGCAGCTATTCGCAATACAATGAAACGAGCTACAGCGCCTTCGCGCTGGCGCAATCGGTGCGCGACGGCGTGCCGCGGCCGCTGCTCGAACGCGACGCCAAGGCGCTGCACATCGAACTGGTGCTGCCCAAGGCCAGCACGGACGACGCGCTGCGGTTTGCCGGCACGGCCAACTACACGCCAGGCAAGGACGGCTTCGGCGGCAGCGCGCTGCTGCTGGGCGGCTTTGGCAAGAATTACGAAATCATCGGCAGCGGCGCCGCGCCCACCGTCGACTTCAAGGGTATCGCGGTGCGGGTCGACGCCCTGAACGCCATCGGCGCCCCGCGCCTGGGCATCGGCGGCTTGCCCACCGTCAACTACGGCAGCGGCAACGGCAATCAGCAAGCGAATATCGCCCAGTTCCAGGGCGGTGTCGACAACATCGTGGTGCGCGATGGCGCCGTGCTCAAGGCTGGCGAAGTGTTTTTGGTGACCAATAGCAAGGCTGGCGGCATCGTCATCGAGCAGGGTGGCGGCATCAATACCCTGGGCCGTGGCGCCGCCGCCTGGGATTCGGGCAACGGCTACGTATATGCGCCGGGCAAGTCCAGCGTGCTGGCCGTATCGAATGGCCGCCTGGACATGCTGGCGCCGGGCGTGAGCACCGATCCGCGATCCGGACCGGGCCGCATCGACATCGGCGCCTGCGCGGCGGGTGCCGTGTGCAGCGGCAGCACGCCGCTGTATTCGGAAGGCAGCATCGTCGCCGCCACCGACCAGAGCTTCAACCTGCGCGACGCCACCACCTATGGCACCCGCAACCTGGTGCTGGCCGTGGGCGGCATCAATGTGGGCAGCGCAGCATCGCTGGCCACCATGGCTGCGCGCGACGCGCTGCCGGCCGGACTGACCCTGAACCAGGACATCCTCGACCGCCTGCTGCGCGGCGACGCCAGCGTGGGCGCGCCGGCGCTGGAAAGCCTGGCGCTGACGGCGCGCGACGCCATCCATTTCTACGACAACGTCGAATTGTCGACCATCGATGCGGGCACGGGAAAATCCTCGCTGGAGCGGCTGGTGATCGGCACCCCGGCGATCTACGGTGCCGGCGGCAGCGATGCCGTGGCGTGCATCAAGACCGATGTGCTGGTGTGGAACGGCGCCACGACAGCGCCGGGCCTGGTCGCCACCGGCGGCGCCGGCAGCGGCAGCGGGCGCCTGCAGGTCGACGCCCGCCAGGTCGAGTTCGGCTACGGCCCGAACAGCCGGCCAGACACCATCCACAGCATGGACCGATTGATCCTCGGCTTTGCCGATGTGGCCATCAACGCCAGCGAGCGCATCACCGCCAACCACACGGGATCGTTGTCGGTGTACCAGTCGCAAAGCGGCTGGGATACGGCCAGCAAGGGCTATCTGCGCAGCGGCGGCAACCTGGCGCTGAACACGGCGCTGCTCACCGGCGCTGCCGGCTCCGTCAACAAGATCAAGGCGGGCGGCGACATCCTTGTCGCCAAGCCATCGGGCGCTGCCGCAACGGCCCCGGGCGCGGCCACCCTGGCCGGCGCGCTGGGCGCCGAAGTGGCGCTGGACGGGCGCAGCGTGACGCTCGACACGGCCGTGCTGCTGCCAAGCGGCAAGCTCAGTGTGTCTGCCGAGCGAGACGTGGTGCTGGGCGACGGCGCCCGGCTCGACCTGGCCGGCCGCAAGATCGATTTCAACGGCGTGGCCAAGTACAGCTGGGGCGGCGACGTGGTACTCGACAGCCGCCACGGCGACGTGCGCCAGGCGGCCGCTTCCAGCATCGATTTCTCGGCCGTCTCCAACCGCGCCGGCAAGCTCACCGCCACCGCGCTGGACGCGCAGGCGGGCAGCGTGGCGCTGCTGGGCAGCATCACCGGCGGCAGTAGCGGCCACTACGACGCGGGCGGCACCGACGTGCCGTTCGCGGCGGGCGGCCTCGACGTGCGTGGCCAGCATATCGCCGATTTCAAAGGCTTGAACCAGCGCCTGAGCAAGGGTGGCGTGTTCGGCAGCCGCAGCTTCCAGCTCAAGCAGGGCGACCTGGTGCTGGAGAATGAATTGAAGGCGCGCGAAATCACGGTCTCGGTGGACGGCGGCCATCTGGCCGTCAAGGGCACTGTCGACGCCAGCGGCGAGCAGGTGGGCAGCATCCGCCTGGCCGCGCGCGACGGCGTCAGCGTGGCCGGCAGCGCGCTGCTCGACGCCCATGGCAGCGTGCTGCGGGTCGACAGCTACGGCCAGGTGATCGAGGCGCCCAACCGCGCCGTGATCGACATCGATGCCGGCAGCGGCCGCCTGGTGCTCGATACCGGCGCGCGCATGGACTTGCGCGCCGGCACGGCCGGCAAGGCCGAGCGCATCGCCTCGCTGGGCACGCTGGAATTGAGCGCCCGGCGCCTGGGTGGCGCCACCGGCAACGATGTCGCCATCGATGCGGCCGGTCCGCTGGCCATCGACGGCGCCCGCGCCATCACGGTCAATGGTTTCTGGTCGTATACGGATGCCCGCCCGGGCACGGAAACGACGGCCGACGGCCGCCCTTACCAGGTCATCGACCAGGCCTACCTGGACCGCAAGCACGACGATAGCGTGGCTTTCATGACGGGCGCCCTGGCTAACGACGAGCTGATGAATGGCCGCCTGTCCGGCCTGCGCAATGACAAGGACGCCTTCCACCTGCGTCCGGGCGTGGCCATCCTCAGCGCCACGCCGGACGGCGACTTGCACGTCGATGGCGACATCGACCTGTCGGGCCACCGCTACGCCAGCGTCAATCCGCACACGCAGAAGACCGGCGTGGCCGGTTCCGGCGAAGCGGGCGCGCTGGTGCTGCGCGCCGGCGGCAACCTGAATGTCTTTGGCAGCATCAATGACGGCTTCGATGGCAAGGCCTTGCCGGTCACGCCGGACGACAAGGGCTGGATGCTGGCCAAGGGCCGGGTGCCGTTCGGCGCCGACGTCATCGTGCCGCATGGCCAGCTGGTCACGCTGGCCGACGATACCTTCTTCCAGTCCGGCCGCAGCTTAAACTACGACTTGCCGATGAAAGCCATGAGCTTGCGGGCCGGCACGGCGCTGCCGTCGCAAGCCACCCTGACGGCCGAGGTGGAATTGCCGGCCGGTACGGTGCTGGGCGGCGCCGTGCGCAATGCCGCCGGCGATATCGTGTATGCGGCCGGCACCGTGCTGGCGAAGGCCGTCACGCTGGGCAGCGGCACGCGGCTCGATGCCGGTACCCGCCTGCCCGTGGGGATGTCCGTGGCGGCCATGACCTGGCCCGGCGGCGTGCCGCTGCCGTACCCGGTGGGCGCGGTCAAGGATACGCCGAGCCCCGACTACGATGGCGACGGCTTCCCTGATACGCCCGCCAATGGCGTGGTGCTGGCCGGCGAGCTGCAGCTGCGCAAGGGCGCGCTGGTGCCGAGCGAAACCTGGGTGCGGCTGCCTGGCGGCGCCGACTCGGTGGCATTGCGTGCGGCCGATGCCGACGGCAACCAGGGCCGCAACTGGGCGCTGGCGCCGATGCTGGCCAGCGGTTCGCAGTCGTGGTCGATGCGCCTGGTGGCCGGTGCCGATATGCAGGCGGCCGATAGCCGCGCGCTGCGCCCCATGGGCGATAACCGCAGTTTGCTGTTGACCGACCACCACTACGGCGCGGTTCTGGCAGCTAGCTTGCCGACGGTGGCGGCGCCGCCGATCGAGGGCGTGGCGGGCAATTTCTACTGGATGGGCGACTCGGAACTATATGTCGGCTATCCCGCTGGCACGCTGATCAATCTCGCCGACTTCTCCAGCGTGGAGGAGTTGCTGGCGTACAACCAGTGGGGCGTGGGCGACATGGTGACCTGGCTGCCCGAAGGCGGCAGCTTCCCGATGGTGTCCATGCCTGCGCGGCAGCAGCTGTTCAGCGTGCTGCGTACGGGCACGGGCGACCTCGACCTGCTGGCCGGCGGCAACTTCAGCCAGAGTTCGCCGTACGGCGTGTATACGGCCGGTACCCAGGCGGCCAATGTGGCGGCGGCTTACCGCTTGCCGCGCGCGGCGGATCGCCTGGGTTCCATCCTCGGCCCCGATGGCGACGCCTTCAAGCCTTATGTGGACGGTGGCGCGCAAAGCCTGTACCAGGCCTGGTATCCCGAGCATGGCGGCAACGTGCTGGTGCGCGCGCAGGGCGACGTCACCGGCGACCTGGTGGGCGCCGGCTACGGCACCGAGCGTCGCCCCGACGACCTGGGCTATTTGCGTCCGCAGCAGGACAGCAGCGCCGTCGGCACCTGGCTGTGGCGCCAGGGCACCGGCAGCGCGGTCGCCCAGGGCGATGGCGTGCCCACCGCCTGGTGGATCAACTTTGGCAGTTACGTCGCCGGCGGTCTCGGCACGAACTACCTGTACGAGACCCTGCCCGTGATGACCGGCTTCACCGGCATCGGTACCCTGGGCGGCGGCAACCTCGTGCTTGAGGCGGGCAGGGCCGCCGGCATGCTGTCGCCGCGTACCGATCAAGGCGCCAAATTCGTCATGCGCAGCCAGGGCCTGAACCTGGCGGTGGCCAGCACCGGCCGGGTATCGGCCGACGCTTCCGTACTCACGCTCACCGGCGGCGGCGACCTCGACGTGCGTATTGGCGGCGGCCTCAATCCGGTGGCCGAAGTGCGCTCCTTTGCCGAGACGATCGGCGAGATCATGCCCGATACCCGTTTTGCCGGCAACCGTGGCGACCTCAATAGCACCTTCGTCAACCTGCGCGGCGCCTTGCGCATGGAGGCGGGAGCGGTGGGCGGCATCGAACTGCGCTTCGACAAGGGCGATAGCCAGGAGTCGCGCGCCTATCAGGTCTACACCGCCACCTCGTCCATCGCGGGCGGCGGCCCGGTGGTGGTGCCGGGCGACTCCGGCGTGCGCATCGATGCGCGCGGCGACCTGGTGCTGGGCGGCGTGGGCGACGCCGGCCGCGTCACCCAGATCAACAATGGCACGCCGTTCACCGCGAAGGGCGTGGCGCAAGACGGCGAGGGCTACAGCTGGTTCTCGCTGTGGACGCCGTCGACCGCTATCGACCTGTTCAGCGCGGGCGGCAACCTGACGCCATCCACGGCCTGGAGCGACGACCGCGCCAGCGGCAACCAGGCTTCCAGCGGCGGGCGTTTCGTGATGCCGTCGCAATTGCGCGCCGTGGCCGCCAGCGGCAACCTGTATATGGGCAACTCCGCCCAGGGTGCGACGGATACCGGCACCAACACGCTGGCGCGGCCGGCCACCGGCATGCTGCTGGCGCCATCGCCGGTCGATGCGCATTTCACCCGCCGCACGCCGGGGCAACTGGAACTGCTGGCCGCCGAGTCAATCTACGCGGGTGGCTATTCGGTGACGGCGTCGGGCGCCGATCCGAGCGCGCTGCCCAGCCCTTTCAATCCGGGTTTCGCGGGCGTTTCCGGCACTACCGCCTATGGCGACATGTACACGCATAACGTCAACCAGGAGGCACAGGCGCCCAGCGTGCTGTTCGCGCAGCGCGAAGCGGGCGCTTTACCGCAGCGCTATCCGCTGTTCACGCTGACGCCGCCCACCGCCTCGGGCTATGCGGTGCAGGGCCAGCTGCCGGCGCGCTATTACGCGCTGGCGGGCGACATCGTCGGCTTGCGCACAGGTTCCATCGTCACGCGCGGCGGCGGCTACGCGGCCAGCCAAAGCACCTGGTACGAGGGCGCCGGTCCGGTCGATATCCGTGCCGGACGCGACATCGTCAACGCCGGCACGGTGCTGGGGCTGGTCGAAGCGACGCCGGAAGGAATGCTGGGCTGGACTTCGGAGATAGCGTATGCCAATCCTTCGCTGCCGCTGCGGCCGATGGAAATCCGGGTAGGTTCGGCGCGCGGCAATCTGGTGTTGCACAACAATCCGGACGAGGTGTCGGTCGTGCGTGCCGGCCGCGACATTCGCTACGGCACCTTCTACGTGGGCGGTCCGGGCACGCTGGAAGTGACGGCCGGGCGCGATATTGACATGGCCGACAAGGCCGAGCTGAAGAGTATCGGTGCTGTGACGAATAGCACGTCTGGCGACCGCAGCAGCGGCGCCAGCATCGCGGTGGCGGCCGGGGTCGGGGCGCATGGTCCCAACTACGACGCCTTTGCCGCGCGCTATCTCGACGCTGCCAATCTGATCGACCCGGGCAAGTCGCTGGCTGACCAGCCGGGCAAGGCGGTGGCCGTGTATGGCGGCCGCCTGGGACTGGCCGACTGGTTGCGCACGGAATTCGGCTACAGCGGCGACGCGGCGGGCGCGCCCGCCTTCCTGGCCGCGCGCCAAAGCGAGCTCGACAAGACTCTCCAGGCCAGCAGCGGCGGCGCCAAGCGCGATCTGCAGCGCGAGTACGGCCTGTCGAGCCAACTGCACCTGGTCAACTGGCTGGAAACCCGCTACGGCGCCGGACAGCGCAATGGCGCCGGGCTGACCTTCGATGCCGGCAGCATGGACGCGCGCAAGTTTTTCGCGGCCTTGCCGGCCGAGCAGCAGCGTGTCTTCCTGCGCAACATGTATTTCGCCGAACTCAAGGCAGGCGGGCGCGAGTACACGGCTGCCGGCGGCGTGCGCGAAGGCAGCTACCTGCGCGGGCGCGAAGCCATCGCCACGCTGTTCCCGAGCAAGGATGCGCAGGGCAAGCCCGTGACCTATGCGGGCGACCTGACCATGTTCAGTGGCGCCACCTACTATGCGGACGGCGCCGAGAGTGCCAGTACCAAGCGGCCGCGCAAGGGCGTCAACTACCTGACCCGCCAGCAATATGCACTGTCGGGTAACGACCACTTGCCGGTGTTCGACCTGGTCGATGCCGGCATCCACACCGACTTCGGCGGCAACATCGACATCCTGACGCCGGGCGGGCGCACCCTGGTGGGCGTCGACGGCGGCTTCGTGCCGGGCGAAGGCTCGGGCGTGCTGACGCAGGGCGCCGGTGAAATCCAGATATACGCCAGGGACAGCATCCTGCTGGGCCAGAGCCGCATCTTCACCACCTTCGGCGGCAACATCCTGGCCTGGTCGGCGCAGGGCGACATCAATGCGGGCCGCGGTTCCAAGTCCACCGTGGTGTTTACGCCGCAGCGCCGGGTCTACGACGACATCGGCATGGTCAGCCTGTCGCCGACGACGCCGAATACGGGCGCCGGCATCGCCACCCTGAACCCGATCCCGGAGGTGCCGCCTGGCGACATCGACCTGATCGCCCCGCTGGGCAGCATCGACGCGGGCGAGGCGGGCATCCGCGTCTCGGGCAACGTCAACCTGGCGGCCTTGCAGGTGGTGAATGCGGCAAACATCCAGGTGCAGGGCAAGTCGACGGGCATGCCGGCCATCGCCGCCGTGAACGTGGGGGCGCTCAGCAATGCCAGCGCGGCCGCCTCGCAAGCCGTCACGGCGGCGCAGGACGTGCTGCAGCGCGAACGGGCCGCCACGCGCCAGGCGCAGCCGTCGTTGTTCACGGTGAAGGTGCTGGGCTTTGGCAACGAGCAGGCGGACGAGGGCGGCGCTGGCAAGGGCAAGGGCGGCGAACCGCAGGCGTCCAGCTACCAACCGGCCGGCGTGGTGCAGGTGCTGGGTGCGGGGCCCTTGACGGCGCCGCAGCTGCAGGCGCTCACGCCGAACGAGCGGCGCGGACTGCAACCGTGAGTTTTATGAACATTTGATGACATTCGGCAGTCGCCGCGCGCGGCGGCTGTCTAGGCATCAGTAGATCAGCATTAGCAGCAAAAAAACGCCGGCCCAGCGCCGCAACACAGGGCAACCGTTTGATTTTAAGGTGAATGGAAGATGCGTGAGATGAAAAAACAGGGCAAGGGGGCGGCACCCGCGGCACCCGCGACCGCCTTGACGATGCTGTGCCTGGCCATGCTGGCGCTGCCCGGCATGACCTGCGCTCAGGAAACAGTTGCCGCCGCGCCGGCCGCGCCGGAACGGCAAGTGACGATCGAGGAATACCTGGTGCGCGGCAATACCGTGCTCGATGCGCGTGCCATCGAAGAGGCGGTCACGCCCTTCCTGGGGCCGGGCCGCACCCTGAAGGACGTGGAAGGGGCGCGCGACGCCCTCGTTGCGGCTTATCAGGCGCGCGGCTACCAGTCCGTCTACGTGGACTTGCCGGAGCAGCAGGTGGAGCAGGGTGTGGTGGTGCTGCAGGTGAGCGAGACGAAGGTGGGACGCTTGCGCGTGGTCGGTGCGCAATACAACTCGCCGCTCGACGTGCGCCAGCAAGTGCCGGCCCTGACGGAAGGCAAGGTACCCGACTTTACGCAGGCGCAAGTGGAACTGACGGCCCTGAACCGCGGACCCAAGCGTCAGGTGATGCCGCTGGTCAAGCAGGGTAGCCTGCCCGGCACCATGGATGTGGACTTGAAAGTGGAAGACAGCAGCCCATGGCGCGCCAGTGTCGGCTTGAACAACGATTACAGCGCCGATACCAAGAAGCTGCGCAGCAGCGTCTCGCTTGGCCACGACAATCTGTGGCAGATGGGGCATAGCGCCACCATCAGCTTTTTCGGCACGCCGGGCGACCTGAACCAGACCCGCGTGTGGTCCGCCTCGTACGTGGCGCCCATCGGCACGCAGGGCTGGAGCGTGGAAGCGACCGGCTACCAGTCGAACAGCAACGTGGCCAGCACGGGCGGTACCAGCGTGCTGGGCAAGGGCCACGCGCTGGGCATGAAAGTCAACTACACGGTGCCCAACAGCGGCATCTGGTGGCACAGCTTTAGCGGTGGCATCGATTTCAAGGATAACCAGGAAGCGCTGCAACTGAATGGCGCCGGTTCCAGCATTCCCTTGAAATACGTGCCGCTCAGCGTGGCCTACAACGGCTTTGCGCAGACGGATGCGGCGACGTATGGCCTGGGCCTGTCGCTGGTGGCCGGCACGCGCGCCGCGTTCGGCTATGGCAGCAACAGCGCCGCCTACGACAACAAGCGCTACAAGGCCTCGCCCAGCTTTCTCGTCCTGAAGGGCGACGCCAACGCCACGTACACCCTGGGCAGCGGCGCGCAGCTGCATGGCCGCATGTCGGGCCAGCTGGCCGATGCGGCACTCGTATCGGGCGAGCAGATGGCCGCCGGCGGCGCCAATTCCGTGCGCGGCTACCTGTCGGCCGAAGCGACGGGCGATTACGGCGTCTCGGGCAGCGTCGAATGGCGCACGCCCCAGCTGACGTATTTCAGCCGCCTGGAAAACTGGCGTCTGTTTGCCTTTGCCGATGGCGCGCGCCTGCGCCTGCGCGATCCGATGATCGAGCAGAAAGACCTGTTCGGCCTGGCCTCCGTGGGCGTGGGCAGCAGCTTCCAGTTCCTGCGCTACCTGAATGGCCGCATCGATTTTGCTTACCCGCTGCGCGATGGCCCGCGCACGCACAAACACGTGCGCCGCATCAATTTCAACCTGTCGGCCAGCTACTGACGGGCCAGCTCACCAGCACTGCACTTTTTTAGACTTTTCTTCGGAGAATCACTGTCATGCAACGTTTTCTTTTTTTGCTCACGATCCTGGGCACGCTCGTTCCCGGCCTGGCGCATGCCTGGTGGCAGCCCGACTGGGCTTACCGCAAACCCGTCACCGTCGATGCCGGCCCGAAGGCCGGCGCCGTGGGCGGCGATCCCGGCCGCATTCCCGTGCTGCTGCGCTTGCATTCGGGTAATTTCAACTTTGAAGGCGTCAGCGACAATGGCGCCGACCTGCGCTTCGTGGCGGGCGACGATAAAACGGTGCTGAACCACCAGATCGAGCAATTCAATCCGCTCTTGGGCATCGCCCTGATCTGGGTCGACGTGCCGGCCCTGAGCGCCGGCACGCCGCAGCAGCTGTGGATGTACTACGGCAATCCGAAGGCGCCCGCTTCCGGCAATGGCCAGCGTACCTTCGATCCTGACTACAGCCTGGTGTACCACTTCACCGAGCCTGGCGTACCCTCGCGCGACAGCACCGCCTACGGCAACCATGCCCAGACGGCCGTGCCGGCGCTGGACGGTTCCGTCATCGGCGCCGGCGCCCGCCTGGGTACGGCACCGCTGATGCTGCCTGCCTCGCCTTCGCTGGCGCTGGCCGCCGGCGCGCCATTCACCTTTTCCGCCTGGGTGCGTCCCGACAACCTGGGCCCGCAGCAAGTGCTGTATGCCCGCCGCGACGGCGCCAATGAATTGCTGATCGGCGTAGACCAGGGTGTGCCTTTCGTGCAGGTGAATGGCCAGCGCAGCAAGCCCGGCCAGCCGATCCAGGCCGCGCAATGGTCGCACCTGGCTGTCAAGGCCGACAAAGCCAATGTGGCCCTGTACGTGGGCGGCCGCCCGGCCGTCTCGCTGGCTACCGCGCTGCCGGCCTTTACCACGGCGGCCTCGGTGGGCGCCGATGCGCCGTCGGTCGCCTCCGGTAACGCCACCCTGAACAACTTCACGGGCGCCATCGATGAGCTGCGCCTGTCGCGCACTGCCCGCGCCGATGCCCTGCTGCTGGCCGACGCCGTCTCGCAAGGTTCCGAATCGCGCCTGGCCGTGTTTGGCGCCGACGAACAGCAGGCCGGCAAAAGCCATTTCGGCTTCATCATCGCCGCCATGCCGCTCGACGCCTGGATCGTCGTCGGTGTGCTGGGCCTGATGATGGTCTTGTCGTGGATCATCATGATCGGCAAGGGCCGCAGCTATGGCGCCATCGCGCGCGCCAATGCGCAATTCATGCAGTCCTTCCACGAAGCGGCCGGCGCGCCGCTGGACCACCTGGCGCGCAACGGCAAGCTGAGCGCTTCCGTGAAGACGGATTCCTCGCTGTGGCGTCTGTATGACGTGGCCATCGACGAGATGCGCCGCCGCCATGACCGTGGCTACGACCTGAACGCCGTCTCCAACGCGACGATCGGCGCCATCCGCGCCGCCATGGATGGCGTGATGGTGCGCGAAAGCGAGCGCATGTCGAAACGCATGATCTGGCTCTCGACCACCATCGAAGGCGCGCCGTATGTCGGCCTGTTCGGCACCGTGATCGGCATCATGCTGGTGTTCGTCGTGGCGGCCATGGCCGGCGCCGTGGATATCAACTCGGTGGCGCCGGGCATGGCGGCAGCACTGCTGTGTACGGCGGCTGGCCTGGGCGTGGCGATTCCCGCCCTGTTCGGCTACAACTGGCTGTCCTCGCGTTCGGACGCCATCGTCGCCGATATGGCTGTCTTCGTCGATGAATTTGCCACGCGTCTGGCTGAAGAGCAGGGCGACGGACGCCAGATGCGTCCCGTGCTGCAACAGGCGTGAGGGGCGCATAACCATGGCCACCTCCGCCAAGTTTACCCCCCGCAAGCGTAGCGGCGGCATCAACATCACGCCCTTCGTCGACGTGCTGCTGGTGGTGCTGGTGATCTTCATCTTGACCAGCAACGCCAGCATTCCCGGCATCAAGGTCGACCTGCCCAAGGCCAGCTCGGCCATGGCGCTGGAAAAACCGAAGACCAAGGCCATCACCATCGATAACGGGGGCCAGGTCTTCCTCGACGCCTATCCCGTCACCCTGCCCGAGCTGGAAGAGCGTTTGCGCACGGAAAAGGCCCTGACGCCCGACTTCCCCGTGATCGTGCGCGGCGATGCCGCCGTGCAGTACGCGAAAGTGGTCGAAGTGCTGGACTTGCTGCGCCGCATAGACCTGAACCAGGTGGGCCTGGTGACCGGCAAGCCGGCATGAGGAGCGCAAGGTGAAGCGTGACGACATGATGAAGATGGCCGCCTCGGAACCGTCGGGCGCGGCGCAGTGGTGGCGCCGCTGGGGCGGCGTGGCCGGCGGCGTGCTGCTGGCCGGTGCGCTGGCCGCGCTGGTCTGGTATTTGCTGTCGGACACGGCGGCCACCAAGCGCGAAGTGGCGGCCCCGCCGATGCTGATGCTGCCACCCCCGCCGCCACCGCCGCCGGAACCGGAAAAACTGCCGGAACCGACGCCCGACAAGGTGGTGCCGGAAGTGTCTGAGCCGGAACCGACGCCGGCCGACAAACCCATGGATGACGCGCCGGAAAGTCCGTCGCCGGACAAGGGTGACCCCGTCACCATCGACGGCGCGGCGCAGGCCGGCAGCGACGCCTTCGGCATCCAGGCCGGGCGCGGCGGCGGCATGACGGGCGGCGGCGGTGGCGGTGGCCTCGGCGCGGGATCGTATGGCCGCTATGTGGCCAACGCGCTGCAGCTGGCCTTTGCCCGCGACCCGCGCACGCGCCAGTTGGCGTTTGCCGACATCCGCGTCGACCTGTGGCTCGATGCTGAAGGCCGGACGGCTAAGGTCCACCTTGTGCAAGGCACGGGCAACGCGCAGACGGATGAACAGGTGCTGGCCATGGTGCGCGACTTCCGCGCCGATGAGCGCCCCCCGGCGTCCCTGCGTTTTCCGGCCCGCGTCTCGATCAAAGGCCGCCGGCCATAGCGTCCTTAATTCATATTAATTTTTACCGAAAGAAGCGATGAACCTCATATTTTCTTCCCCACAGCGCCTGCGCCGCCTTCCGCTGGCGCTGGCTGCCCTGGCCCTGAGCGTGGCGGCGGGCGCGGTACAAGCCCAAACTGCTGCACCGGCCGACAGCACCATGGTCAAACTGATCCGTGGCCTGATCCAGAGCGGCGCCCTGAACAAGGATGCCGGCGAAGCCTTGCTGGCGCAGGCGCAGAGCGAAGCGCTGGCACAAGCGCAAGCGCGTCCGGCCCCAGCGCCGGTGGCCCTGGCGCAAGTACAGCCGGGCGACGTGCGCGTGCCGTATATTTCGCAAACCGTGCGCGAGCAGATCCGCGACGACATCAAGAGCCAGGTCATGGCCGAGGCCAAGGCGGGCGGCTGGGCGGCGCCGAATGAAACGCCGGCCTGGACCAAGCGCATCCGCCTGGAAGGCGATGTGCGCGCGCGCTACGAATCGCGCTACTACGACATGGCCAACAGCAATATCGAAATCGACTGGCGTTCGCTCAACAGCGGTAGCGGCTACGACGTCAATTCGAACACCAACCTGGCCCTGCCGGCGTTGCTGAACACGCGCGAGGACCGCAAGCACTTGTTGCGCGCCCGTGCTCGCCTAGGCATCCTGGCCGACATTTCCGACAGCACGCAAGCGGGCATCCGCCTGGCCAGCGGCAACGACGACAGCCCGGTGTCCACCACGCAAACGCTCGGTGGCGGCTTGGGCAAGAAAAACATCTGGCTGGATCAGGCCTGGTTGTCGTACCAGCCCGCTTCCTGGCTGAAACTGACGGCGGGCCGCTTCGATAACCCGTTCGTCTCCGGCGACGAACTGTTTTCCAGCGAACTCAATTTCGACGGCATCGCCGCCAAGGTGCAGCAGCCGGTGGGCGCGGCCAAGGATGTCACCGTGTTCGGCACCCTGGGCCTGATTCCGCTCGAGTATTCGTCCGACAATGCGCCTAGCCGCAGCCAGGCAAAAATGTCCAGCGAGAACAAGTGGCTGCTGGGCGCGCAAGTGGGCGCCTCGTGGAAGATCAACAGCGACCATCAATTGCGCGGCGCGCTGGCCTACTACAACTTCCGCAATATCAGCGGCGAGTATTCGCAGCCGTGCGCGCTGTACGCGGGCGCCGATGGCTGCAGCACGGACTGGTCGCGTCCGTCGAGCATGCAAAAGGGCAATAGCTTGATGCTGCTGCGCAATATCGCACTGAACCCGCTGGACCCGGCAAATACGCCGCAGCCGCAATTCGTGGGCCTGGCGTCGAAATTCCGCCTGGCCAACCTGAATGCGCGCTGGGATAGCAGGGTGGCCGGCGGCACGGACTTGCGCATCGAAGGCGATTATGTGCGCAACATGGCCTACGACAAGAACGAAATGTGGGCGCGCGCCAAGGGCGGCATCATGAATAACTTCGGTGGCACGGGCGGCGTCTCGCAAGCCGATTTCAGGAGCGGCGGCAACGCCTACATGCTGCAGGCGACCCTGGGCAAGGCCAGCCCGGCGGCGCGCGGCGACTGGAACGTGCTGCTCGGCTACAAGCGCATCGAACCGGACGCCTTGCCTGACGCTTACAACGATTCCACCTTCCACCTGGGCGGCACGAATGCGCGTGGCTACTACCTGGGCGGCGCGTATGCGCTCGACAAGAACACCTGGTTGAACGGCCGCTGGACGTCGAGCCGCGAAGTGTTCGGTTCGGCGCTGTCGATCGACACCCTGCAAATCGAATTGAACGCGCGTTTTTAAGGAGCCATGATGTTGATATCCAACAAAATGCGCTTGCCGATCCTGCTGCTGCTGCTGCTGCTGCTGCTGCTGCTGGCCGGTGGCGCAGCCCAGGCGCAGGGACAGAAGGGGCAAAGCATGGAAGAGCGCCTGCGGGCCGAGTTGCGCAATGTCACGGCGCAATTGCAGCAGACGCGCGGCGAGCTGGAATTGCTCAAAGCGAAGGGTGTGCCTGCCGCCAAGGCCGCACCAGCCGCCGCGCCCGCCAGCGACGGCTTGAAAAAGGAGCTGGCGCGCAGCCAGTCGCAACTGGCGCAGGAGCGCGCGCAACGGGAAAAACTGGGCGAGCAGCAACAGCGCAGCGCCGCCGCCGCGCACGAGGCGGCCGCCAACCTGGCGCAGTACCGCCAGGCCAGCGAACAGCTGGCCGCGACGGGCAAGCAGATCGAAGCGGAGCGTGCGCGCCTCGACGGCGAAGTGACGGCCCAGCGGGGCGCCCTGGCGCGCTGCGAGAGCAAGAATGCCCAGCTGTATGCGGCCGGACAGGAAATCCTGCAAGCGTATGAGGGCCTCGACGTGCTGGGCGTCATGCAAGCGCGCCAGCCGTTCGCCGCGCAAAGCAGAGTGAAACTCGAGCAAATCGCGCAGCAGTACGGCGACCAGTTGTACCAGGGCCGCTTTGATGTGCGTCAAACAGAAATACCTGCCCCCAATAATTTTATTTTTTTGAAATGAATGGAATGACGATGGAACACACCAACAACTTGCTGACCACCCTGAATGCGGAACAAACGGCCGAGGCCATCAAGGCGGCCGGCTGCGCCGTCACCAGCATCGAACACGACGGCGTCGTGCGCCTGCACAGTGCCAGCCACGGCATCGGCTTTCAGGTGCTGTGGGGTAACGAAGCATCGCCCGGCCAGTACGCCGACCTGACCCTGAGCTGCCCGCTGCGCGTGCAGGGTGGCGACCTGCCGGCAGGCTTGCTGGCCGAATGGCACCGCAGCAAGCGTTTTGCCCGCGTGGCCCAGCATGGCGATTTCGTCGTGCTGGAGATGGATGTGCTGGTCGCCGGTGGCGTCAGCCGCGAGTACCTGAATATCAATCTGCAACTGTGGACGCAGATGATGGGCCAGTTCTTCTTGTTTTTGCGCAACTTTACGCCGGCCGATACGAGCACTGCATCGGTAGTCGAGGCCGCCAGCGTGGCAGAAGAAGAAACTGTGCCGGCCTGACAAGCTGGCCAAAGGTGGCAAAAAAGGCCCGTGACGGGCCTTTTTTGCCACCTGCGGGTCCCAAGTGTCGTATTAAATACTTATTTTTTAGGCATCGCGCATTAAAACTGCTCAAAGAGCGTGTGTGAATCAAGCCAGCAACGGCTGTATGGCGGATAATATTGCCTGTTGCCGATTTGGATAAGACCTTTACACAAAAATGCGCCCCATGGATTTTACCCGCGACGAAACCAGTGAAACCCCAGTTGCCCCGGCCAGCGCGCCGGGAGCGCCTTTGCCGTATGCCGTCGCCACCTGGCTGCAGCGGGTGGAGGCTGCCGCCCATCCGAAGGCCGTGCTGACGATAGCCGAGCCTGATCCCAAACTCAACCAGCATCGATTGATCTACGTGCTGGCGCCCACCAGCGGTGGCCGCCACGTGGCCCTGTGCCTGTACAAGGCGCGGCTGCGGCCGAATGGCGACGTGGCGGCGGCTAGTCCCATCAGCGAAATCTTTTCCCTGCTGTCGGCGCCTCCCACATTCCTGACACCGGCCGACGAAGACCTCGTGCGTTTCTTCGTGGCCATGCGCAGCGGGCAGAATTCGCAGACGGGCAGTGCCACGGAGCCGAAGGGCAAGGTGGGCGCGGCCCTGCTGAAAATGCTGGCCGAGCAGGATAAATTGTTGTGGGCCAATTCCTGGGCCGATGTCGGCAATGGCCTCGTGTATCCGTTGAAGGAAGGTCCCGTGCGCCCCGCGCGCCTGTTCTGGCGCGACGAAGGCAAGACCATGCGCCTGGGCTGGCAAGTGGATCCGCCGGAAGGCGCGAAGCACCATGGCGCCGACCAGATCGACTACATGCTGCCCACCGATCCGCCGTGGTACATCGACAACCTGTCGTGTGGCGTGCTGGAACTGAACCAGGGCGGCTCCGACATTTCCCTCGCCGATCTACAAGCGCTGGTGGCGCAGGCGCCGCCGTTGAACGCGAACGACAAGGTGCGCGTGTCGCAATTGCTGCTGGCGCAGGGCTTGCAGCACTTGATGCCGCTGCCGCAGCCCTTGCCGCAGCGCTTGCGCAAGGACGTGCCGGCGCAACCGGTCTTGCTGCTCGACAGCGCCATGCTGGCCGATGGCAGCGCGCAACGCTGGAGCGACTTCGCCGTGCTGTCCTATGACTACGATGGCGAGCGCGTCTCGTTCGACCCGTCGCAGCGCGTGGTGCGGCAAGTGGGCGAGGTGACGGAAATTATCCAGAGAAACACGCTCGATGAAGCGCGCGCCCTGGCCACCCTGGCCGAGCTGCAATTCAAGAAGCCGGGTTCTGCCCCCTTGAGCGGCTTGAAGGGGGCCTTGCAACTACCTTCCCAGGCGGAATGGCTGCGTTTTGCCGAGTCCGGCATTGACGCCTTGCTGAAGCAGGGCTGGATCGTGGAAAAGACGGCCAAGTACCGCTACGACGTGGGCGACGTGGGCGACTGGTACGCGGAGATCGACGACCGGGACCCGGACAGCGGCAACGCCTGGTTCGAGCTGGAACTGGGCATCGTCGTCAACCATGAGCGCGTGCCGTTGCTGCCCGTGCTGGTGCAGCTGATCCGCAACGCGCCCAACGATTTCAATCCGAAAGTCATCGAAGCGCATGCCGACGATGACCAGATGCTGGCGACCTTGCCGGACGGCACGCGCGTGGCCCTGCCGTGGGGCAGAGTGCGCCCCATCCTGAACACCCTGGGGGAACTGTACTTCAGCGACAAGATCAAACATGCCGTGCGCATGTCCACCCTGGACGCGGCGCGCCTGGAAGAGCTGGCACGGGGCCTGGACATGCAGTGGACGGGCGGCGAGCAGCTGCGCACCATGGGCCGCAAGCTGAGCCAGTTCGGTTCCGTGCAAAAAGTGGCGGCCCCGGCCGGCTTGCAAGCGACCTTGCGCGACTACCAGGCCGATGGCCTGGCGTGGATGCAATTCCTGCGCGACCATGACCTGGCGGGGATTTTGGCCGACGACATGGGCCTCGGCAAGACTGTGCAAACCCTGGCGCATATCCTGGTGGAAAAGGAAGCGGGACGTTTGACGCACCCGGCGCTGG
This sequence comes from Janthinobacterium leeuwenhoeki, assembly GCF_051380795.1. NCBI lineage: Bacteria > Pseudomonadati > Pseudomonadota > Betaproteobacteria > Burkholderiales > Oxalobacteraceae > Janthinobacterium > Janthinobacterium leeuwenhoeki. The sequence continues at coordinate 100,620 of NZ_JBNYXT010000009.1, read as the reverse complement.
TGATCGCGCCGACGAGCTTGATGGGCAATTGGCAGGACGAGGCGGCCAAGTTCGCGCCCAGCCTGAAAGTGTTGCTGCTGCAAGGCAAGGACCGCGCCCAGCAATTCGACCAGATCGACCAATGCGACCTGGTGCTGACCACCTACGCTTTGCTGCCGCGCGACGAGGAGACCTTGCGTGAGCACGATTTCCACCTGGTCATCCTCGACGAATCGCACTACATCAAGAATACGCGCAGCAAGGCGGCGCAAAGTGCGGGCCTGCTGCGCGCGCGCCACCGCCTGTGTTTGTCCGGCACGCCGTTGGAAAATCATTTGGGCGAACTGTGGTCGCAATTCCACTTCCTGCTGCCGGGCTTGCTGGGCGACGAAAAGACGTTTAACACGCAGTTCCGCCATCCGATCGAGCGCCAGGACGACCCGCTGCGCCGCATGCTCCTGAACCGCCGCATCAAGCCCTTCCTGCTGCGCCGCACGAAGGACAATGTGGCCAAAGAGCTGCCGCCGAAGACGGAAATGGTGCGCAAGGTGGAATTGACGGGACCGCAGCGCGATCTGTATGAAACCGTGCGTCTTGCGATGGATCAAAAAGTACGCGAAGAGATCGACAAGAAGGGTGTAGCCCGCAGCCAGATCGTCATCCTGGAAGCGCTGCTGAAACTGCGCCAGGTCTGCTGTGACCCGCGCCTGGTGAAATCCTTGCCGGCGAAGAAGCAATCGGCCGGTTCGGCCAAGCTGATTGATTTGATGCAGATGGTGGAAGACTTGCTCGATGAAGGACGCAAGATTCTCGTCTTCTCGCAATTTACCAGCATGCTGGAATTGATCGAGGAAGAGCTGGAATCGCGCGACATTCCCTACGCCTTGCTGACGGGCGAAACGAAGGACCGGGGCGCGCAAGTGGCCGCCTTCCAGCAGGGCGCCGTGCCCATCTTCCTGATCAGCCTGAAGGCGGGCGGCGTGGGCTTGAACCTGACGGCCGCCGACACGGTCATCCACTACGACCCGTGGTGGAACCCGGCGGCGGAAAACCAGGCCACGGACCGCGCCTGGCGCATCGGCCAGGACAAGCCCGTGTTCGTCTACAAATTGATTGCGAAGGGCACCCTGGAAGAAAAAATCCAGCTGCTGCAGCAAAAGAAATCGGAACTGGCGCAATCGATCCTGGCCGAAGGCGAAGCGCAGAAGATGGCCCTCACGCAGGAAGATTTGCAGCAGATTTTCGCCCCGCTGGAAGATTAACGCTGCCGCACGCTTATACTTGGCGATTCTTTCTCGCCAGGTATAACGCATGCTGCCCCTCCTGCCTTTCCTTCTTCTGCTGCTTGCCGGCGTCATCCTCATGGCGCTGCGCTTCGTCCAGTTGCGCCGCGCCCTGCTGCGCGCGCGGGCGGGCGAAGCGCAGTTCCGCCTGCTGGCCGAACACGGCCGTGATGCGGCCTTCCTGCTCGACGCCACGAGCCTCGAATTGATCTACATCAGCCCCGCCGCACAGCGCCTGACGGGCCATGACTTGCCTGCCTTGCAGCGCCACGCGGCGCGCCTGGCGCAAGACTTGCCGGCCCGGCTGCAGCGCTGGCGCGATGGCGATACCAGCCGCTTGACCCTGTTGCGCGAAGTGGAAGTGCCGCACGCCGACGGCCACCTGCTGGCGCTGGAAATCAGCTCGACCATCGTGCCCGCGGCGTCAGGGCGCGGCGTCACTGTGGCGGGCACGCTGCGCGATGTCAGCGCCGTCCAGGTGCAGGAAGCCGAACGGGAAAAGGAGCAGAAGCGCTTCGCTTCGATGCTGTCGCACGAATTTCGCACGCCGCTGGCCACCATCGATGGCGCCATCCAGCGCCTCGTCTCGACTTCCACCGAGGCGGATGAGGCCACGCGCAAGCGCTATGTGAAAATCCAGACGGCCGTCGACCGCCTGCTGGGCATGATCGACGATTATTTGTCACCCGAACGCATGGCGGCCATCGGCCGCGAGCGGGCTGCCGACGGCATCGCGCCGCTGGCCTTGCTGCAGCAGGCGGCTGCCACCGTGCCTGCCAGCCACCCGGTGCAGCTGGAACTCGACGAAGACTTGCCGGCCAGGCTGCGCTGTGACGTGCCCGGCATGGCCCTGTGCCTGAAAATCCTGCTCGACAACGCCGTCAAGTTCAGCCCGCCTGGCAGCGCCATCACCGTCTCGGCCAGACTGGTGCCCGAGGGCGGCGTGGCGCTGTGCGTGCGCGATGCGGGGCCCGGCTTGCGGGAAGAAGAACTGGCGCAGCTGTTCGAAAAAGGCAGCCGTGGAAGCCATGCCAAGCATCCGGGCGCGGGCCTGGGCCTGTACATGGCGCGCGCCGTGGTGGACGTGCATGGCGGGAGTTTGCAGGGGCATAATCTGCCCGAAGGCGGGGCCGTTTTTCGGATTTGGCTGCCGCTTCCTGTCTAGACAAGGAAAAGCCTTGCTTCCGCTGAAGGCAACCGTGATAATTCCTTGACGTAAACCTATTGTGCCGTCCATGATGGTGCAGAAGTGCATGGCATGATTTTGCCCTCGGTGTGCTCATTAACGGAAGAATGGCGTAGCAATGACGAAAATACTGATCGTCGAAGACAATCTCGACTACGCCGAAGACATGGCGGAGTTCCTCGTTGAGCTCGAACACGAAGTGCATATCACCAGCTCCGCTGGCGGCATGTGGACGGCGTTAAGTCATGGAAATGTCGGCGTGGTCGTACTGGACCTGGGCTTGCCCGATGAGGATGGCTTCAACGTCATCCCCCGCATGCGCCAGCTGTATCCGCACATCGGCGTGCTGGTGCTGACGGGGCGTGTCGCTTTCGACAGCCGCATCCTGGGCTTGCGCCTGGGTGCCGACCACTATCTCACCAAGCCGATCAAATTCCCCGAACTGGCCGCCCACATCGAGGCGCTCGACCGCCGCGTCGGCCCGCAAGATCCCGTGCCGGAGCCGGGCAAGTGGACCTTGAAAGTAAGCGCTCGCCAACTAGAGCTGATGGGCGCCGTCATCGCCCTGACGGAAAAGGAATTCAACTTTCTGCACCTGCTCACCATCAATACCCGCCCCGTGCCGCGCGACGTCATCGTGGCCGGCATGGGCGGCGAAGATCCCGATGCGGGCCGCAGGGTCGACATGCTCGTGTACCGCTTGCGCAAGAAGGCCAAGACGGGCCTGGGCCAGGACTTGCCGCTGCGCAGCGCATATGGCGAGGGCTACAGCCTTTCGGCCAGTTTTAATTTGTCTTGATAGTCGATGCCAGCCACCCGCAAGCGCGGTGGCGGCATAAAAGGGACAGAGTCAATCGTTTTTCCCGATATCTTCAATAAAACAGGGTCAGAGTCGCGCCTTGCGCGCGCAAGTGTGTAGAATCAAGGTCTTAGCCTATATTTTGCGATTCTGCCATGGCCCGTTTGCCCCGTCTCATCATCCCTGCACTGCCCCATTACGTGATCCAGCGCGGCAGCAACCGCCAGCCCGTGTTCCAGGATGCGCTTGACTATGCGCAATTTCTTTCCTGGCTGAAAACGGGGGCGAAAATGTTCAAGGTGGCCATTCACGCCTATGTTTTATTGCCAGATCAGCTACATTTATTGGCCACGCCCAGCGATGCGACGGGCCTGGGGCAGCTGATGCAGTGGCTGGGGCGCTATTACGTGCCATATTTCAACCAAAAATACGGCCGTGAAGGTGCATTGTGGCAGGGACGCTACAAAACCTCGGTCATCGATCCCGACAATTTCTTTCTTACTTGCTGCCGCTACCTGGAGTGCGTGCCCGTGCAAACGGGCTTGGTGGGCCAGGCATTGGAGCATGCATGGTCCAGTTATGCCCACCATGCGGGCGTGCGCCCCGATCCCGTCATCACCGACCACGCGCTGTACTGGGCGCTGGGCAATACGCCATTCGACCGCGAGGCGGCGTATCTGCGCCTGTTCGAGCAAGGCCTGGGCAGCAGCCAGGTGAAAACCCTGGAACAGGCTGTGCTGAAGGGCTGGCCGCTGGGTTCCGAGCCATTCAAGCAGGCGCTGGAACTGAAAATGCAGCGGCAAGTGCTGCCGGCCAAGCGGGGTCGTCCCCGCAAAATCGTGGCCGAGGCGGATGCGAATTGACACACATTCGCAATTAAAACAAAAAATGGTTTCTTTCTGACGTTTTATTGAAATTGCTTTGACTATGTCCCTATTAAATTTTTAGAGCGACGGAATTAAATTTAATTAGACTCCGACCCTAATTGTTGTGGTTGAGTTTTTTGTTGCGTTGCACTACTCTAGTTTTTCGATAGTGACTGCAGCGGAGAAGCCCATGAAAGCGCAAGGCCTGTACGACCCAGCCAATGAACACGATGCCTGCGGCGTCGGTTTCGTCGCCCATATCAAGGGCAACAAGACCCATTCGATCGTCGAACAGGGTTTGCTGATTCTGAAAAACCTCGATCACCGGGGCGCCGTGGGCGCCGATGCGCTGATGGGCGATGGCGCCGGCATCCTGATCCAGATTCCAGACCAGTACTACCGCGAAGAAATGGCCAAGCAGGGCGTGGAATTGCCGCCGCCTGGCGAATACGGCGTGGGCATGGTCTTCCTGCCCAAGGAACACGCGTCGCGCATCGCTTGTGAACAGGAAATCGAACGCGCCGTGCGCATCGAAGGCCAGGTCGTGCTGGGCTGGCGCAACGTGCCCATCGATACGGACATGCCGATGTCGCCCACCGTGCGCGCCAAGGAACCGGTCATCCGCCAGATTTTCATCGGCCGCGGCCCGGACATCATGGTCACCGACGCGCTCGAGCGCAAACTGTATGTGATCCGCAAATCGTCGGGCCACGCCATCCAGGCCTTGAAACTGCTGCATGGCAAGGAATTCTTCGTGCCGTCGATGTCGGCCCGTACCATCGTCTATAAAGGATTGCTGCTGGCCGACCAGGTGGGCGTGTACTACAAGGACTTGCAGGATGCGCGCTGCATCTCGGCCCTGGCCCTGGTGCACCAGCGTTTCTCGACGAATACCTTCCCCGAATGGCCGCTGGCCCACCCCTACCGCCTGATCGCGCACAATGGCGAGATCAACACGGTGAAAGGCAACTTCAACTGGATGCGCGCGCGCGAAGGCGTCATGAAGTCGGCCGTGCTGGGTGAAGATTTGCAGAAACTCTTTCCGCTGATCTATGAAGGCCAGTCCGACACGGCGTGCTTCGACAATGCGCTGGAACTGCTGTTGATGGCCGGCTACCCAATCGCCCAGGCGATGATGATGATGATTCCGGAAGCGTGGGAAAACCACACGACGATGGACGACAACCGCCGTGCCTTCTATGAATACCACGCGGCCATGATGGAACCGTGGGACGGCCCCGCCGCCATGGCGTTTACGGATGGCCGCCACATCGGCGGCACCCTGGACCGCAATGGCTTGCGTCCCGCCCGCTACATCGTCACGGACGACGACCTGGTGGTGATGGCGTCGGAATCGGGCGTGCTGCCGATTCCCGAGTCGAAAATCATCCAGAAATGGCGCTTGCAGCCTGGCAAAATGTTCCTGATCGACCTGGAAGCGGGCCGCATCATCGATGACCAGGAACTCAAAAACACTTACGCCAACGCCAAGCCCTACAAAGCGTGGATCAACTCGGTGCGCATCAAGCTCGACGAGATCAAGATGGCCGAAGGCCAGGCCAAGCAAGACCGCGCGCAGGGCGAAAAAGAGCAGCCATCGTTGCTCGACCGCCAGCAGGCGTTCGGCTATACGCAGGAAGACTTGAAATTCCTCATGGCGCCAATGGCCGTGGCCGGCGAAGAGGCGACGGGCTCGATGGGCAATGACTCGCCGCTGGCCGTCATGTCGAACAAATTGAAGCCTTTGTATAACTACTTCAAGCAGCTGTTCGCGCAAGTGACGAACCCGCCCATCGATCCGATCCGCGAAGCGATGGTGATGTCGCTGGTCTCGTTCATCGGCCCGAAACCGAACTTGCTCGATACCAACAACGTCAACCCGCCGATGCGCCTGGAAGTGGCGCAGCCGGTGCTGGGCTTTGACGATATGGCGCGTCTGCGCAACATCAGTGCGCATACGGGCGGCAAGTTCAAGTCGTACGAACTGGACATCTGCTACCCGCTGGCCTGGGGCAAGGAAGGCGTGGAAGCCTGCCTGGCCTCGCTGTGCGCGGAAGCCGTCGACGCCGTCAAATCGGGCCACAACATTCTGATCGTCTCGGACCGCGCCATTTGCGCCGAGCAGGTGGCGATCCCCGCGCTGCTGGCCACTTCCACCGTGCATCAGCACCTGGTGAGCAAGGGCTTGCGCGCGTCCACCGGCCTCGTCGTGGAAACGGGCTCGGCCCGCGAAACGCACCACTTTGCCTTGCTGGCAGGTTACGGCGCGGAAGCCGTCCACCCCTATCTGGCCATGGAAACCCTGGCCGAGATGGCGCATGGTTTGCCCGGCGACTTGTCGGCCGACAAAGCCATCTATAACTACACCAAGGCAGTGGGCAAAGGCTTGATGAAAGTCATGTCGAAGATGGGCATTTCGACGTATATGTCGTACTGCGGCGCGCAAATCTTCGAAGCCATCGGCTTGAACAAGTCGCTGGTGGACAAATACTTCAAGGGTACGGCCTCGAACGTGGAAGGCATCGGCGTGTTTGAAGTGGCGGAAGAAGCGCTGCGCCTGCATGCGCTGGCCTTCGGCAACGATCCCGTGCTGATGGATAAGCTCGACGCAGGCGGCGAGTACGCATTCCGCGTGCGCGGCGAAGACCACATGTGGACGCCGGATGCGATTGCAAAACTGCAGCACTCCACGCGCAGCAACAATTTCTCCAGCTATAAGGAGTATGCGCAAATCATCAACGACCAGAGCCGTCGCCACCTGACGCTGCGCGGCCTGTTTGAGTTCAAGCTCGACCCGACCAAGGCCATCCCGCTCGACGAAGTGGAACCGGCCAAGGAAATCGTCAAGCGTTTCGCCACGGGCGCCATGTCGCTCGGCTCGATCAGCACGGAAGCGCACGCCACCCTGGCCGTGGCCATGAACCGCATCGGCGGCAAGTCGAACACGGGCGAGGGCGGCGAAGATCCGAACCGCTACACGCAGGAATTGAAGGGCATCCCGATCCGCCAGGGCGACACCATGGCTTCCATCGTGGGCGCCGAGCAGATCGTCGTCGATATTCCGCTGCAGGAAGGCGATTCCATGCGTTCGCGCATCAAGCAGGTGGCGTCGGGACGTTTCGGCGTCACGGCTGCCTACCTGAACTCGGCCGACCAGATCCAGATCAAGATGGCGCAGGGCGCGAAACCGGGCGAAGGCGGCCAGTTGCCGGGCCATAAAGTGTCCGAATACATCGCCAGCCTGCGCTTTTCCGTGCCGGGCGTGGGCTTGATTTCGCCGCCGCCGCACCACGATATCTACTCGATCGAAGATCTGGCACAGCTGATCCATGACTTGAAGAACGCCAATCCGCGCGCCTCGATTTCCGTGAAACTGGTGTCGGAAGTGGGTATCGGCACGGTGGCCGCCGGCGTCACGAAGGCGAAAGCCGACCACGTGGTCGTCGCCGGCCATGACGGCGGCACGGGCGCTTCGCCATTGTCGTCCGTGAAACACGCGGGCACGCCGTGGGAGCTGGGTCTGGCCGAAACGCAACAAACGCTGGTGCTGAACGGCTTGCGCAGCCGTATCCGCGTGCAGGCCGACGGCCAGATGAAGACGGGCCGCGACGTGGTCATCGCCGCCTTGCTGGGCGCCGACGAGATCGGTTTCGCCACGGCGCCGCTGGTGGTCGAAGGCTGCATCATGATGCGCAAATGCCACTTGAATACCTGCCCGGTGGGCGTGGCCACGCAAGATCCGGTGCTGCGCGCCAAGTTCTCTGGCAAACCCGAGTATGTCGTCAATTACTTCTTCTTCGTGGCCGAGGAAGCCCGTCAATTGATGGCGCAGCTGGGCATCCGCACGTATGACGAACTGATCGGCCGCGTCGACTTGCTGGACAAGTCGAAGGCGATTTCACACTGGAAGGCGCAGGGACTGGACTTCTCGGCCATCTTCTACAAGCCGGAAACGCCGGATGGCCAGGCCTGCCGCCACGTGGAATTCCAGGACCATGCGCTGGAAAAGGCGCTCGACCACAAGCTGATCGCGCAAGCGCGCGCGGCGCTGGAAAAGGGCGAGCGCGTCTCCTTCATCTCGCCCGTGCGCAACCTGAACCGCACGGTGGGCACCATGCTGTCCGGCGAAGTGGCGAAGAAATATGGCCATGCCGGCTTGCCGGACGACACCATCCACATCCAGCTGCAAGGCACGGCGGGCCAGTCGGCCTGCGCCTTCCTGGCGCACGGCATCACGATCGACCTGGTGGGTGAAGGCAACGATTACGTGGGCAAGGGCCTGTCGGGCGGACGCATCATCGTGCGGCCGAATACGGAATTCCGCGGCTGGGCCGTGGACAACATTATTATCGGCAACACGGTGCTGTATGGCGCCATCGCCGGCGAAGCCTTCTTCAATGGCGTGGCCGGCGAACGCTTTGCCGTGCGCAACTCGGGCGCCACCACGGTGGTCGAGGGCCTGGGCGACCATGGTTGCGAATACATGACGGGCGGCACGGTGGTGGTGCTGGGCAACACGGGACGCAACTTCGCGGCCGGCATGTCGGGCGGCATCGCCTATGTGTATGACCCGGCCGGCGATTTTGCCAGCAAGTGCAACACGGCCATGGTCAGCCTGGACAAGGTCGTCTCCGCAGCGGAACAGCATCTCGACCGCGATGCCTGGCATACGCAGCACCGCGATGGCGTGCCGGAAGCCGACGAGGTCATCCTCAAGCGCCTGATCGAGCGTCACTTCAAGCACACGGGCAGCACCCGCGCCCGCGTCTTGCTGGACGACTGGGCCGCGGCGCGCGGCAAGTTCGTGAAGGTCTTCCCGAACGAATACAAGCGCGCGCTGATTGAAATGGCAGCTGACGCCGCCATGGAAGTACAAGCCGTCGCCGCCTGAGCCAGCCGAGATGAATGTGAAGGGAGCGGCCGCGCCGCTCCCGCCAGCTAAACATACAAAGGAAACATCGTGGGTAAAATTACCGGCTTCATGGAATTCAAGCGCCAGGACGAACACTATCTGGAGCCTGCCGCGCGCCTGAAGAATTACAAGGAATTCGTGCTGCACCTGTCGGACGCGCAAGCGACCGTGCAAGGCGCACGCTGCATGGATTGCGGCATTCCCTTCTGTACCACGGGTTGCCCCGTGAATAACATCATTCCCGACTGGAATGACCTGGTGTACCGCGGCGCTTACCGCGAAGCGCTCGACATCTTGCATTCGACCAACAACTTCCCGGAATTTACGGGCCGCATCTGCCCGGCACCGTGCGAATCGGCGTGCACCCTGGGCATACACGAAGATCCGGTCGGCATCAAGTCGATCGAACATAAAATCATCGACATGGGCTGGGAACACGGCTGGGTCACGCCGCAGCCAGCCCCTTTCAGCACGGGCAAGAAAGTGGCCATCGTCGGTTCCGGCCCCGCCGGCCTGGCGGCGGCGCAGCAGCTGGCGCGCGCCGGCCATGCCGTCACCGTGTTTGAAAAGAGCGACCGGGTCGGCGGTTTGTTGCGTTATGGTATCCCCGACTTCAAGATGGAAAAGTCGCACATCGACTTGCGCGTGAAACAGATGGAAGCCGAAGGCGTGGTGTTCCGCACCAGCGTACTGGTCGGCAAGGATTTCCCTGCCCACGTGAACAACTGGGCCAAGGAAACCATTTTCCCGGAAGACCTGGAAAAAGAATTTGACGCCGTCATCATGGCCGGCGGCGCCGAGCAGCCGCGCGACTTGCCCGTGCCGGGCCGCGAGTTGAAAGGCGTGCATTTCGCCATGGATTTCCTGCCGCTGCAAAACAAGGTCAACGCGGGTGACAAGCTCAAGGACCAGATCAAGGCCACGGGCAAGCACGTGGTGGTGATCGGCGGCGGCGATACGGGTTCGGACTGCGTCGGCACCTCGAACCGCCATGGCGCCGCCTCGGTGGCCCAGTTCGAACTGATGCCGCAGCCGCCGGAACAGGAAAACAAGCCGCTGGTCTGGCCGTACTGGCCGACCAAGCTGCGCACCTCGTCCTCGCATGAGGAAGGCTGCGAGCGCGACTGGGCCGTGGCCACCAAGCGTTTCGAAGGCAAGGGCGGCAAAGTGGAAAAGTTGATCGCCTGCCGCGTCGAATGGAAGGACGGCAAGATGAGCGAAGTGCCGAACTCGGAATTCGAGATGAAAGCGGACCTGGTCTTCCTGGCCATGGGTTTTGTTTCCCCTGTGCAACAGGTGCTGCAAGCGTTCGGCGTCGATACGGATGCGCGCGGCAATGTCAAGGCAACAACGGATGGCGCAGTCTGCTACCAGACTTCGGTGGCCAAGGTGTTTGCGGCCGGCGACATGCGCCGTGGCCAGTCGCTGGTGGTATGGGCCATCCGCGAAGGACGCCAGTGCGCGCGCGCCGTCGATGAGTTCCTGATGGGGGCATCCCTGCTGCCGCGCTAAAAATCGAGCAATTGTTCGTTTTTAGCCAGGGCCACGGCGCGGAGCGCGACGTGGCCTTTGTTATTTTTACTTGCCAAGTCAACAGCTGCGAATGTGATCGGGCAGGGACGTGATGCGGCGGTCAAATTTCCACTACAATATCTGACTTTCGATTCATTAGTGTTGTATTCTTCCCCTTTCCGGGGCTGTCCCAAGGGGTGTCTCAGCAGAGGTTGGTGTTTCTGCACTACAATACGCCATTAAAATAGTGAGCTTCGTCGTGCCAAATCTTGTTGAGATCCGTGATTTACACTTTGCCTATGGAGAACGTTCGATTTTATCGGGCCTTCAAATGGATTTCCCACGTGGAAAAGTTGTGGCCGTCATGGGTGGCTCCGGCAGTGGCAAGACGACCGTATTGCGCCTGATCGGCGGGCAGTTGCGTCCCAGTTCCGGTTCCGTGAATGTCGACGGCCAGATCGTGCATACGCTGGCGACCGACGAGTTATATCAAATGCGCCGCAAGATGGGCATGCTGTTCCAGCACGGCGCCCTGTTTACGGACTTGACGGCGTTCGAGAACGTGGCGTTCCCCCTGCGCGAACACACGGACTTGAATGAAGAGCTGATCCGCACCCTGGTGCTGATGAAGCTGCACGCCGTGGGCTTGCGCAATGCGGCGCAATTGAAGCCGGCCGAGATATCGGGCGGCATGGGCCGCCGCGTGGCGCTGGCGCGCGCCATCGCGCTCGACCCTGAACTGATCATGTACGATGAACCATTCGCCGGCCTGGACCCGATTTCCATGGGCGTGACGGCCAATTTGATCCGCAATCTGAACGATGCGCTGGGCTCCACATCTATTCTGGTATCGCACGATGTGAAGGAGTGTTTCGCCATCGCTGATTATGTCTATTTTCTGTCATCTGGCAAGATCGTGGCGCACGGCACGCCGGCCGAGATGGCCGTGTCGACGCATCCGTACGTCAAGCAATTCGTTAATGCCGAGGCCGATGGCCCCGTACCGTTCCATTATCCGGGCAAGTCGCTGGCCGACGACCTGGGTCTGCATACGGGAGCGGGCCGATGATCGCGCGTTTCCTGGCGGCGATCGGAGCATGGTTGCGGCGCTCGTTACAAGACCTCGGCTTTGCCGTGCGCTCGTTCTTTCTCATCATCGCCTCCTCGGGTGGCCTGTGGCGCCGTCCACACTTGCTCATCGAGCAATTGTTTTACATCGGCAGCCGCTCGGTGCTGATCATCGCCGTGTCCGGCCTGTTCGTCGGCATGGTGCTGGGTTTGCAAGGCTATTACACACTGAGCACCTTTGGCGCGACGCAGTCGCTGGGGCAATTGGTGGCGCTGTCCTTGATGCGTGAACTGGGTCCGGTCGTCACGGCGCTGCTGTTCGCCGGCCGCGCCGGCACTTCGCTGACGGCGGAAATCGGCCTGATGAAGGCGGGGGAGCAATTGTCGGCCATGGAAATGATGGCCGTGAACCCGATCCAGCGCGTGCTGGCGCCCCGTTTCTGGGCCGGCGTGATCGCCATGCCTATCCTGGGTGGCATCTTCACGGCCGTCGGCGTCATCGGCAGCTATCTGGTCGGCGTGGTGCTGATCGGCGTCGATGAAGGCTCGTTCTGGTCGCAGATGCAGGGTGGCGTCAACGTGTGGAAAGATATCGCCAACGGCACTTATGTCAAAAGCATGGTTTTCGGTATTGCGGTGACGTTCATCGCACTGTTCCAGGGTTACCAGGCACAGCCGACGCCGGAAGACGTCTCCGGCGCCACCACGCGCACGGTGGTCATTTCGTCGTTGATGGTGTGGTGGCTTGATTTCATGATGACGGCTTTGATGTTTAGCAAGTAATTGCCAATCAGCGAACAACAGCGGGCCTGGGCAAGATCTTGCGCAGGCGGCAGCAAGTAAAAATTATTTAGGATTGTTATGCAACGTAAATCTTTGGATGTCTGGGTCGGCTTGTTCGTCTTGCTGGGTGTGGCGGCATTGATGTTTCTGGCGCTCAAGGCCGGCAATATGAGCTCGCTGTCTTTCAGCAAGACGTATACCATTAGTGCCAAGTTCGACAATATTGGCGGCCTCAAACCGCAGGCGCCCGTCAAGGGTGCTGGCGTGGTGGTGGGCCGGGTCTCGGAAATCGTCTTTGACGACAAGACCTACCAGGCGCTGGTGAAACTCGACATCGAAGATGGCTACAAATTTCCGAAAGACAGCTCGGCCAAGATTTTGACGGCCGGTTTGTTGGGTGAGCAATATATCGGCCTGGAAGCAGGCGGCGATCTGGCGAACCTGGCAGAGGGCGACAAGATCGCCCGTACTCAATCGGCCACAGTGCTGGAAGACCTGATCAATCAGTTCATCTACAGCAAGGCAGCGGAAGGAAAGGACAGCAAATGAGCGAGTCGACCAAACAATCCCAAAGCAGCCTGGCGCGTATCGGCCTGGCCCTGGCCATCGCCGCCAGCGTGAGCGCTTGCGCCACCGGCAGCAACCCGCGCGACCCGCTGGAAGGGTATAACCGCGCCATGTTCAAGTTCAACGACACCGTTGACCAGGTGGCCCTGAAGCCGGTCGCCACGGCCTACAAGAAAGTCACGCCGTCGTTCGTGCAAACGGGCGTGGGCAACTTCTTCGGCAACTTGTCCGATGTGTGGAGCGCCGTAAACAACTTGCTGCAAGGCAAGGGGGAAGCGGGCTTGCAAGACGTCGTGCGCGTCAGCATGAACTCGACTTTCGGACTCCTTGGCCTGATCGATATCGCCTCGCAGGCGGGCATTCCCAAGCATAGCGAAGACTTTGGCCAGACCCTGGGCTGGTATGGCGTGCAGTCTGGTCCGTACGTGATGCTGCCGCTGCTGGGCCCATCGACCGTGCGCGACACGGTGGCCCTGCCGCTCGATATGACGGGCGACCCATGGCGCTACAAGGATCCGGCCAATGTGCGCAATATCGGCACGGTGACGCGCGTGGTCGACAAGCGCGCCGCGCTGCTCGACGCCACCAACCTGATGGAAGCGGCCGCGCTGGACCGTTATGAATTCATCCGCGACGGCTTCCTGCAGGCGCGCGAAAGCAAGGTTTTCGATGGCGATACGGACCGCCGCGACCGCAAAGTGCCAAAAAACGACACCGGCGATTATGATCCGGCCTACGAGGCGCAACCGCAGCCTGTGCCAGCGGAAACGCCGCCTGCGACGGCTGCGGCCGATGTGGCGCCGGCTGACCTCGTAACATCTGGTAGCAATACCGTTGCTTCCCAGGCCAGGCCGCAGGAGTAAACTCCGGTACAGAACACCACGGTTGCGATCAACGCCAGCCGGTGCATAGCAACACCATGAAAGGTAGAACCATGAAATTGATGAAACAACTGCTGGCGATGGCCACCATCGCCTTTGCCACCGCCGCGCAGGCCGCCCCCGCGGCGGAAGCGCCGGACGTATTGGTCAAACGCATCAGCCAGGACGTGATCGACACGGCCAAGGCCGACAAGGCCATCCAGGCTGGCGATATCAAGCGCGTCACCGAATTGGTGGAAAGCAAGATCTTGCCGTACGTGGACTTCCAGCGCATGACGGCCCTGGCCGCCGGCCGCCACTGGCGCGATGCCACGCCGGACCAGCAAAAGCAGCTGTCCGCGGAATTTCGCACCTTGCTGATCTACACGTATTCGGGCGCCCTGTCGCAGATCAAGAACGAAACCGTGGAATTCAAGCCGATGCGCGCCGAGCCTGGCGATACGGACGTGGAAGTGCGCTCGCAGGTGAACGTGGCGCGCGGTGAACCCGTGCCCCTGAACTATCGCGTGGCGAAAACCCCGTCCGGCTGGAAGATCTATGACATCAACGTGCTCGGTGCGTGGCTGGTGGAAACCTACAAAAGCAGCTTTGCCAGCGAGATCAGCAAAGGCGGCGTCGATGGCCTGATCAAGACCCTGGCCGCGAAAAACAAGGCCCTGGCCAGCCGTCCTGCTGCCAAAGCCAAATAATCGGCTATCATATAGCTCCTGACCCAGCTCCAGACCAGCGCAGCCCGACGCCATGCCCGACTCTCTCGACACCTTGCAGTCCCTGACTTCCCTGACCGTGCACAATGCCACTGTGGCATTGGAGCAGGGTCTGGACGCCATCCGCTCGGGTCAGACGAAGTTTGACTTGCGCAACGTCAAGGCCGTCGATTCGGCAGCCGTCTCCGTCATGCTGACGTGGCAACGCGCCGCGCAGGATGCCGGCGGCGTGCTGGAGTTGAAAAATCTGCCGAACAACCTGAAAAACCTCACCAAGCTGTATGGCGTCTGCTCGCTCGTCTCGAGCACTTTGAGCGCCGACGACTGCGCCAGCGCCGGCGGCCACGCCGAACGCAGCCCGTCCGACCTGCATCATCATTGATCCTGTCCCACTCCCCGCATCAGCCGTAGCTTTCAAGCCGGCAGGCCAGCAGCGCCGCCGGATTGATCTCCAAGTGTTCCACGAATTTTCCAACTATAATTGACTGTTGCGTCGTCCTCGCCTGAAGGCGGCGCCCTGCACCGGCCTGGATGTCTCCGGCAACTGGCGCATCACACCAGACGCATTACACTTGAAACAAGCACATGACCGCAATTCAAATAACGAATGTAGAAAAGAGCTATAAATCGCTCAAGGCGCTGGGCGGCGTGTCGCTGGCCATCGAGGAAGGCGAATTTTTCGGTCTGCTCGGCCCGAATGGCGCCGGCAAGACTACCCTCATTTCCATCATCGCCGGCTTGATCCGCCCCGACGCGGGCACCGTCAAGATCCATGGCCACGATGTGGTCACGGACTTCCGCAATGCGCGCCGCAACCTGGGCGTGGTGCCGCAGGAGCTGGTGTTTGACCCGTTTTTCACCGTGCGCGAAACCCTGCGCCTGCAGTCCGGCTATTTCGGCCTGCCGAACAACGACAAGTGGATCGACGAGGTCATGGAAAACCTCGACCTGACCGGCAAGGCCGACACGAATATGCGCGCCCTGTCCGGCGGCATGAAGCGCCGCGTGCTCGTGGCCCAGGCGCTGGTGCACAAGCCGCCCGTCATCGTGCTCGATGAGCCGACTGCCGGCGTCGACGTGGAACTGCGCCAGACCCTGTGGAAGTTCATCTCGCGCCTGAACCGCGAAGGCGGCCACACGGTGGTGCTGACCACCCACTATCTGGAAGAGGCGCAAGCCATGTGCCAGCGCGTGGCCATGCTGAAAACCGGCAAGGTGGTGGCGCTCGACACCATGTCGGCCCTGATCCGCCGCATCGCCGGTTCGCAGCTGCAGGTGCACCTGAAACACGGCGCCTTGCCGGCCGACCTGCAGCACCTGGTGCTGCACCCGGAAGAACAGCAGGCGCCGAACAAGTTCAGCCTGCGCGTCAACGAATACAGCGAAGTCGAGAAAATCCTCGCCCGCCTGCGCGAAGCGGGCGCCGAGATCGATGAAATGCAATTGCAACAAGCCGACCTGGAAGATATCTTCTTGCAGATCATGGATAAAGGTACCGTATGATTTCGACAGGATTTCGCACCCTCGTCTACAAAGAGACGCTGCGCTTCTGGAAAGTGGCGACGCAAACCGTGGCCGCGCCCGTGCTCACGTCGATGCTGTACCTGCTGGTGTTCGGCCATGTGCTCGATGGCCGCGTGGAGCCGAGCCCCGGCGTCAGCTACACGGCCTTTTTGATTCCCGGCCTGGTGATGATGAGCGTGCTGCAAAACGCCTTCGCCAATTCCTCGTCCTCGCTGATCCAGTCGAAGATCACGGGCAACCTGGTGTTCGTGCTGCTCACCCCCCTGTCGCACTGGGAAATCTTCTCGGCGTATGTACTCGCTTCCGTCGCGCGCGGCCTGGCCGTGGGCTTTGGCGTGTTTGCCATCACTTGCTGGTTCGCCGATCTGTCGTTTGTCGCGCCCCTGTGGATCGTCGTCTTCGCCTTCCTGGGCGCCGCCATGCTGGGCACCATGGGCCTGATCGCCGGCATCTGGGCCGAGAAATTCGACCAGCTGGCCGCCTTCCAGAACTTCCTGATCATGCCGGCCACCTTCCTGTCGGGCGTGTTCTATTCGATCCACTCGCTACCCGCCTTCTGGCAGACGGTATCGCACCTGAACCCTTTCTTTTACATGATCGACGGCTTCCGCTACGGCTTCTTCGGCGTGTCCGACGTCAGCCCGTGGCTCAGTCTTTCCATCGTCACCGGCTTCCTCGTGATCCTGGCGCTGGCGTCGATCCGCCTGCTGAAAAGCGGCTATCGTTTGCGTCACTAATTGCGCCACTGATTGCGGCACATCACATCACTACATTATTCAATATCAAGGACTTATCGTGACAACCACTCCAGAACTGATCCACGGCTATCTGTCGGCCGGCCTCGAATGCACGCACCTCGAAGTGGAGGGCGATGGCCAGCACTTCCAGGCCGTGATCGTTTCGCCCGCGTTTGCCGGCAAGCGTTTGATCGCCCGCCACCAGATCGTCTACGCGGCGCTGGGCGACCGCATGCGCGAGGAAATCCACGCGCTGTCGATGAAAACCCTGACACCTGAAGAATTCCAAGGATAAGCACATGGACAAGCTCCTCATCAACGGCGGCAACCGCCTGAACGGCGACATCGCCATCTCCGGCGCGAAAAACGCCGCCCTGCCCATCCTGTGCGCCGGTCTCTTGACCGCGGGCGACCTGGACCTGACGAACGTGCCGCACCTGCACGACGTCGCCACCATGTTGAAACTCCTGGGCCAGACGGGCTTGAAAGTGCAGCAGGACGGCGACCGCGTGGTCTTGAACGGCAGCGCCATCGACACCCTGGAAGCGCCGTATGAACTGGTGAAAACCATGCGCGCCTCGATTCTGGTGCTGGGCCCCATGCTGGCGCGCTTCGGCGAAGCCAAGGTCTCGCTGCCGGGCGGCTGCGCCATCGGTTCGCGTCCTGTCGACCAGCACATCAAGGGCCTGGAAGCGCTGGGCGCCGAGATCCGCATCGAGGCAGGCTACATCTACGCCAAGTGCGCCAAGCTGAAAGGCGCGCGCATCGTTACCGACATGATCACCGTCACCGGCACCGAAAACCTGCTGATGGCCGCGACCCTGGCCGAAGGCGAGACGATCCTGGAAAACGCTGCCTGCGAACCGGAAGTGACCGATTTGGCCCACCTGCTGGTGGCCATGGGCGCGAAGATCGACGGCATCGGCACCAGCCGCCTGGTGATCCAGGGCGTGGACGCGCTGCACGGCGCTTCGCACGCGGTGATCGCTGACCGTATTGAAACGGGCACCTTCCTGTGCGCCGTGGCAGCCACCGGCGGCGATATCACCCTGCGCAATGTGCGCACCGATATCCTCGACGCGGCGCTCGACAAGCTGCGCGCCATGGGCCTGACGATGACCTTCGGCGCCGACTGGATCCGCGCCGAGATGTCGGCCCGTCCGAACCCCGTCAGCTTCCGCACCACGGAATACCCGGGCTTCCCGACCGACATGCAGGCGCAGTTCATGGCCGTGAACACGATCGCCAATGGCGCCAGCCGCGTCACGGAAACGATCTTCGAGAACCGTTTCATGCACGTGCAGGAAATGAACCGCCTGGGCGCCGACATCACCATCGAGGGCAACACGGCCATCATCGCCGGCGTCAAGCAGTTGCGCGGCGCGCCCGTGATGGCGACCGACCTGCGCGCCTCGGCGTCGCTGGTGATCGCGGCCCTGGCCGCCGATGGCGAAACCCTGATCGACCGCATCTATCACCTCGACCGCGGCTACGACCGCATGGAAGTGAAATTGTCGGCCGTCGGCGCGAACATCGTACGCATCAAATAACAAGGAATGAGCATGAACGGATCGAACACGGGCGACAATGCGCAGCTGATACTGGCACTCTCGAAAGGCCGCATTTTTGAGGACACCATGCCGCTGCTGGAAGCGGCCGGCATCCGGGTGCTGGAAAACCCGGAGACCTCGCGCAAGCTGATTTTGGCCACCAACGATCCGAACGTGCGCGTCATCATCGTGCGCGCCAGCGACGTGCCGACCTACGTGCAGTACGGCGCGGCCGATTTCGGCGTGGCGGGCAAGGATGTCTTGCTCGAACACGGCGGCGAAGGCCTGTACCAGCCGATCGACCTGAATATCGCCGCCTGCCGCATGTCGGTGGCGGTGCAGGCTGGTTTTGATTACGAAAAGGCCGTGCAGCAGGGCGCGCGCTTGCGCGTGGCCACCAAGTTCGTGCACACGGCGCGCGAGCATTTCGCCGCCAAGGGCGTGCACGTCGACCTGATCAAGCTGTATGGCTCGATGGAGCTGGCGCCTTTGGTGGGCCTGTCCGACGCCATCGTCGATCTGGTCAGTACGGGCAGCACCTTGCGTGCGAACAACCTCGTCGAGGTCGAGCACATCATGGAAATTTCGTCGCGCCTGGTGGTCAACCAGGCTGCGCTCAAGCTCAAGCGCGAGCGCTTGCAGCCGATCATCGAGGCGTTTGAACGCGCTTCGCAAGTCTAGACACTCAGTAGCAGAAAGCCGATTATGCCGATACAGATACGCAAGCTCGATTCAAGCCAGGATGGTTTCCAACAATCGCTCGACACCTTGCTGGCGTTCGAGGCGGGCACCGATGCGGCGATTGAAACGTCGGTCGCGAAAATCCTGGCCGACGTGAAAACGCGCGGCGACGCCGCCGTACTGGAATACACCAACCGTTTCGACCGCATCCCGCATGGCGGCGCGGCGGAAATGGCGGCCTTCGATATTTCGCAAGCCGAATTGCAGGCGGCCCTGAACGGCTTGCCGTCGGCGCAGCGCGAAGCGCTGCAGATCGCCGCCCAGCGCATCCGCGCCTTCCACGAACGCCAGCGCGAGGAATTGCGCGGTTTTACTTACACCGAGCCCGATGGCACGGTGCTGGGGCAAAAGATCACGCCGCTGGACCGGGTCGGCATCTACGTCCCGGGCGGCAAGGCAGCCTATCCGTCGTCCGTGCTGATGAACGCCATTCCCGCGCACGTGGCGGGCGTGGGCGAAATCATCATGGTGGTGCCGACGCCGGACGGCGTGAAAAACCAGATGGTGCTGGCCGCCGCCGCAATCGCCGGGGTGACGCGCGTGATCACCATCGGCGGCGCGCAAGCCGTCGGCGCGCTGGCTTACGGCACGCAGACGATTGCCGCCGTGGATAAAATCGTCGGCCCCGGCAACGCCTATGTGGCCGCCGCCAAGCGCCGCGTGTTCGGCATCGTCGGCATCGACATGATCGCGGGGCCATCGGAAATCCTCGTGCTGTGCGATGGCACGACGGACCCGGACTGGGTCGCGATGGACCTGTTTTCGCAGGCCGAGCACGACGAGCTGGCGCAGGCGATTCTGCTGTGCCCCGACGCCGCCTACATCGCGCAAGTGGAAGAGAGCATCGCCAGGCTGCTGCCGACGATGCCGCGCCAGGCCACCATCAGTACCTCGCTGCAGGACAGGGGCGCGCTGATCAAGGTGCGCAGCATGCAAGAAGCATGCGAGATCGCCAACAGCATCGCCGCGGAACACCTGGAGATCTCGGCGGAAAACCCGCAGCAGTGGGCCGAGCAGATCCGCCACGCAGGCGCCATGTTCCTGGGCCGCTTTTCGTCCGAATCGCTGGGCGACTATTGCTGCGGTCCCAATCATGTGCTGCCAACGTCGCGCACGGCGCGCTTTTCGTCGCCGCTGGGCGTGTACGACTTCCAGAAGCGCTCGTCCATCATCCATGTCAGCGAAGCGGGCGCGCAAACCCTGGGCCGTGTCGCCGCCACCCTGGCGTATGGCGAAGGCTTGCAGGCGCACGCGCGCAGCGCCGAACTGCGTCTGAAGCCGCAGCCATGACGAAGTTGGCGGAGCAGCCGGACTGGGTCAACCGGGTCTATTGCGAAGACGCGCTGGCGGGGCTGGCGCGCATTCCCGATGGCTCGGTGGACCTGATCCTGACGGATCCGCCGTACAACCTGGGCAAGGATTACGGCAATGCCTCGGACCAGCAGTCGGTGGCCGACTACCTGCGCTGGACGGAGCAGTGGATCGATGCGGCGCTGCCCAAGCTGAAAGCCAACGGCAGCCTGTATATCTTTCTGACCTGGCGTTATTCGCCGGAGATCTTCGTCATGCTGAAGCAGCGCATGGCGATGATGAATGAAATCATCTGGGACCGCCGCGTGCCGTCCATGGGCGGCAGCGTGCGCAGCTTTTCATCGGTGCACGACACCATCGGCTTCTTCGTCAAGCGCAAGGATTACTACTTCGACCTTGACGCGGTGCGCATCGCCTACGACGCGGCCACCAAGAAAGCCCGTTCGCGCTCGATCTTCATCGGCGCCAAATGGCTGGAAGTGGGCTACAACCCGAAAGACTTGTGGAGCGTCTCGCGCCTGCACAAGGAACACCCGGAACGGGCCGACCACCCGACGCAAAAGCCGCTCGAAATCATCGAGCGCATGCTCAAGGCCTCGTGCCCGCCCGGTGGCGTGGTGCTCGACCTGTTCATGGGCAGCGGCACCACGGCCCTGGCGGCGAAGCGCTGCGGGCGCGATTTTGTCGGCTTTGAACTGAACCCCGATTATTGCGCCATCATCGAACAGCGATTGGCGGCATTGACGCAGGAGCTGGCCGAACCGGCCACATTGGCCGCGCCCAAGCCCGCCAAGGCGGCAGCGAAGAAGCCGGCGGCGGCCAAAAAACCGGCTGCCGTGAAAAAGCCGCCCGCCGTGAAAAAAGCACCGGCCCGCAAGGCGCGCAGCGCCGCCGTGCCGGAAGACGTCGTCATTTAGTCTCCATTTAATTTCATCAGGAGTGTTTGCAGCATGTCTTTCCTCGATCAGCTAATCAGCAACACCGTGCGCTCCGATGTGCGGGCCGTCAACAGCTACCAGGTAGCCGATGCCAGCGGTTACATCAAACTCGATGCGATGGAAAACCCGTATCCGCTACCGCCGCATCTGCGCGAGGAACTGGGCGCGCGCCTGGCCGGCGTGGCGCTGAACCGCTATCCGCCGTCGTACGCCAGCCTGCAGGCGGCCATCTGCGCCAAGCTGGGCGTGCCCGCCGGTTACGGCGTCATGCTGGGCAACGGCTCCGATGAACTCATTTCCATCCTGGCCATGGCTTGCGCCCACCAGGAGCCGGGCAAGCGCGCCGTGCTGCTGGCGCCCGTGCCCGCCTTCGTCATGTATGCCCGTTCGGCGCAGTTTGCCGGCATGGATTTCGTCGGCGTGCCCCTGCAGGCGGACTTCAGTCTGGATATGGACGCCATGCTGGCGGCGATTGAACAGCACCGCCCGGCGCTGGTGTTCCTCGCCTATCCGAACAACCCGACGGGCAACTTGTTTGCCAGCGCCGATATCGAACGCATCCTCGCCGCCCTCGGCGACATGGGCATCGCCGTCGTCGACGAAGCGTACGAGCCATTCGCGCAGCGCAGCTTCATGGGCCGCCTGCCCGAGTTCGAGAACCTGGTGGTGATGCGCACCGTGTCGAAACTGGGCCTGGCCGGTATCCGCCTCGGCTATATGTCGGCCGCGCCGGCCCTGCTGGCGCAATTTGAAAAAGTGCGCCCGCCGTATAACGTGAACGTGCTGACGCAGGCGGCGGCCGAATTCGCGCTCGAGCACCTCGACGTGTTGAATGCCCAGGCGGACCTGCTCAACAGCGCGCGCGACGACCTGGCGCTGCGCCTGGCGGAGTTGCCGGGCGTGACGGTATTTCCCTCGAAGGCAAATTTTCTTCTGATTCGTGTGGCTGATTCCGACGATGTTTGCGCAAAACTGCTTGCCCGCAAGGTTTTAATTAAAAATATGAGTAAAATGCATGCTGCGCTGGCCAATTGCCTGCGCATCAGCGTCAGCACCCCGGAAGAAAATTCCCTTTTTTACGATGCCTTCAAGGCATCCCTCGTTTAGCCTATCGCCAGAGCCCCCCATGAACCGCACCGCAGAAATCACGCGCAACACCAATGAGACGCAAGTTCGCGTCGCCCTCAACCTGGACGGCACGGGCCAGCAAAAGCTCAATACCGGCGTGCCCTTCCTCGACCATATGCTGGACCAGATCGCCCGTCACGGCTTGATCGACCTGGATATCGAAGCGACGGGCGACGTGCATATCGACAACCACCATACGGTGGAAGACGTGGGCATCACGCTGGGCATGGCGGTGGCCAAGGCCATCGGCGACAAGAAGGGCATCCGCCGCTACGGCCATGCGTATGTGCCGCTGGACGAGGCGCTGTCGCGCGTGGTACTCGATTTCTCGGGCCGCCCGGGCATCGAATACCACATCCCGTTTACGCGCGCCATGATCGCCGGCTTTGACGTCGATCTGACCCTGGAATTTTTCCGCGGCTTCGTCAACCATGCGGGCGTGACATTGCATATCGACAACTTGCGCGGCACGAATGCCCACCATCAATGCGAAACCGTGTTCAAGGCTTTTGGCCGCGCGCTGCGCATGGCTGCCGAGCTCGACGAGCGCGCAGCCGGCATCATTCCATCGACCAAGGGCAGCCTGTAAGCGCCCGCGAACCACTCTAGATTCCGAGATCAAACATGAATAAAATTGTGGTGGTGGATTACGGCATGGGCAATTTGCGCTCGGTGGCGCAGGCGCTGCGTGCCGTGGCGCCGGAAGCCGACGTGCGCATTTCCGGCGCGGTGGAAGACATCGACAGCGCCGACCGCATCGTCTTGCCGGGCCAGGGCGCCATGCCTGACTGCATGCGCAGCCTGCGCGAATCGGGCGTGCTCGAAGCGCTGCTGCGCGCCGCCGACAGCAAGCCCGTGCTGGGCGTGTGCATCGGCGAGCAAATGCTGTTTGACGGTAGCGAAGAGGGCGACGCGGCCGGTCTGGGCTTGCTGCCAGGCAAAGTCGTGCGCTTCCAGCTCGACGGCCAGGTGCAGGAAGACGGCTCGCGCTTCAAGGTGCCGCAAATGGGCTGGAACCAGGTACGCCAAACGGCTTCCCATGCGATGTGGGATGGCATAGACGACAACGCATATTTTTACTTTGTGCACAGCTATTTTGCTCAACCTCAAGAGGCGGCGCACACGGTGGGCGAGACTATCTATGGCGCGCCGTTCGCTTGCGCCGTCGCCCGTGATAATATTTTCGCGACACAGTTTCACCCTGAAAAAAGTGCTGCCGCTGGCTTGCAGTTGTACAAGAACTTCGTTCACTGGCAACCTTAACGTTAGCTCTCCGGCTTCCGCCTCTCACTCACTCTAGACCACACTGACCATGCTGCTTATTCCCGCCATCGACCTGAAAGACGGTCACTGCGTACGCCTGAAACAAGGCGATATGGAACTTGCCACCGTATTTTCCGAAGACCCGGCCGAGATGGCCCGCCATTGGCTGATGCAAGGCGCGCGCCGGCTGCATCTGGTCGACCTGAACGGCGCTTTTGCCGGCAAGCCGAAGAACGAAGGCGCCGTGAAAGCCATCCTGAAGGCGGTACAGGATTTCGCCGTGGAAAACGACATCGAGGAAATCCCCGTGCAGCTGGGCGGCGGCATCCGTGACCTCGACACCATCGAGCGCTACCTCGACGCCGGCATCACCTACATCATCATCGGCACGGCGGCCGTGAAAAGCCCCGGCTTCCTGCACGACGCCTGCGGCGCCTTCCCGGGCCACATCATCGTCGGCCTCGATGCCAAGGATGGCAAGGTGGCAACGGATGGCTGGAGCAAGATGTCGGGCCACGAAGTGATCGACCTGGCGAAAAAATTCGAAGCCTACGGCGTTGAGTCGATTATCTACACGGACATCGGCCGCGACGGCATGATGGGCGGCATCAACATCGAAGCCACCGTCAAGCTGGCACAAGCCGTCAAGATCCCCGTCATCGCCTCGGGCGGCCTGCACAATATTGGCGACGTGGAAGCGCTGTGCGCGGTTCAGGCCGAAGGCATCGAAGGCGTGATCTGCGGCCGTTCCATCTATGAAGGCACGATCGACCTGGCGCAGGCGCAAGAGCGCGCCGACGAACTGACCGACGCCGCCGTTTAAGCCTGCCCGGCCGGAGCGTGCTTGCGCACGCCCGGCCTGGCGACAATCTGGATACCATCATGCTTGCAAAACGTATCATCCCCTGCCTCGACGTGACCAATGGCCGCGTTGTCAAAGGCGTCAACTTCACGGAATTGCGCGACGCCGGCGACCCGGTGGAAATTGCCCGCCGTTATGACGAGCAGGGCGCCGACGAAATCACTTTCCTCGACATTACCGCGTCCAGCGACAATCGCGGCCTGATTTTCGACATCATCGAAGCGGTGGCGTCGCAAGTGTTCATTCCGCTGACCGTGGGCGGCGGCGTGCGCGTGGTGGAAGACGTGCGCCGGCTGCTTAACGCGGGCGCCGACAAGGTCAGCATCAACACCTCGGCCGTGACGAATCCGCAACTGGTGTTTGAGGCATCGCAAAAGCACGGCTCGCAATGCATCGTCGTCGCCATCGACGCCAAGCAGGTGTCGCCCGGCAAGTGGGAAGTGTTTACCCATGGCGGGCGCACTGCCACGGGCCTGGACGCGTTCGCGTGGGCCAAAAAGATGGAAAGCCTGGGCGCCGGAGAAATCTTGCTCACCAGCATGGACCGCGACGGCACCAAGGTGGGCTTCGACCTGGGCCTGACGCGCGGCGTGTCCGACGCCGTCAGCATCCCCGTGATCGCCTCGGGCGGCGTGGGCGGCTTGCAGGATCTGGTCGACGGCATCAAGGTGGGCCGCGCGGACGCCGTGCTGGCCGCCAGCATCTTTCACTATGGCCAGCACACGGTGCAGGAAGCCAAGCGTTTCATGGCGCAGCAGGGCATTCCCATGCGCCTGGCGTAACGACAAGCAGTAAATTAAGCAGGATACAGAACATGCAAAACGGAAGCATCGTAGCAAGCAATGCCAAGTGGCTGAAAAAGGTCAAATGGGACGAGCACGGCCTGGTGCCCGTGATCGCGCAGGAAGCGGGCAGCAATGACGTGCTGATGTTCGCCTGGATGAACCGCGACGCGCTGGCGCGCACGGTGGAGCTGGGCGAAGCCGTGTACTGGAGCCGTTCACGCAAGAAACTGTGGCACAAGGGCGAAGAGTCCGGCCATACGCAAAAGGTGCTGGAAATCCGTCTCGATTGCGACGAAGACGTGGTCTTGCTGAAAATCGAGCAAGCTGGCGGCATCGCCTGCCATACGGGCCGCCATTCTTGCTTCTTCCAGAAATTCGAAGGCGACGAAAAAACGGGCGAATGGCAAGTCACCGACCCCGTCCTGAAAGACCCTGAGACAATTTATGCGGAAAGCAAGAGCAAATGAGTGAAACCTTGAAGCGCCTGGCCGCCGTGATCGAATCGCGCAAGCTGGCCAACGGCGGCGACCCCGCCACGTCGTATGTCGCGCGCCTGTTTGCCAAGGGCGACGATGCGATTTTGAAAAAAATCGGCGAGGAAGCCACGGAAACGGTGATGGCCGCCAAGGATGCGCGGCGCGACAACGACCCCTCGAAGGTCCTGTACGAATGCGCCGACCTGTGGTTTCACAGTTTGGTGATGCTGGCGCAGTTCGACCTGACGCCGCAGCAGGTGCTCGACGAGCTGGCGCGCCGCGAAGGCTTGTCCGGCCTGGAAGAAAAGGCGGCGCGCAAGGACGAACTGCGCGACGCCGGCGAAACAGACAAACACTGACCTGATTGGAGCGTGCGTGGATAACTGTATTTTTTGCAAGATTGCGGCAAAACAAATTCCTTCGAGCATCGTGTATGAAGACGAGGACTTGCTGGCCTTCAAGGACATCAACCCGGCCGCCCCCGTGCATCTGCTGTTGATCCCGAAGCGCCACGTGGCCAGTCTGTCCGATTGCGACGACAGCCATACGGACATGCTGGGCAAGCTGTTGCGCCTGGCGCCGAAGCTCGCTGCCGAGTTTGGCTGCGCCGTCAGCTATGATGCCGATGGCGCGCCCGCCGGCGGCTTCAAGACCATGATCAACAGCGGCCCGAACGGTGGGCAAGAGGTGTATCACCTGCACATGCACGTGTACGGCGGTCCCCGTCCCTGGCGCGGCCAACACTGATTTCGCTACGCGCCGGGTTCACGTGTATACTACCGGCATTGGTTGACGCTATTCGGGCACCGTCCCGCAAGGAGAATGTGATGGGTTCATTGAGTATTTGGCACTGGGTGATCGTTCTGGTTATCGTGATGCTGGTCTTCGGCACCAAGAAACTGGGCAATATCGGCGGTGATATCGGCAAGGCCGTCAAAGGCTTCAAGGATGGTGTCAAGGGCGACGATGACGCCCCGGCAGCCAATACCCCTCCTGCTGCGCCATCGCAAGTGGCCGACAAAAGCACCATCGACGTCGAGACGAAAGAGAAAAGCAAGTTCTGATAGCGTGGCGGGGCGCTTGCCTCGTCCGGTAACAGCCCTTGTCCGCATATGATCGATCTCGGTCTCTCTAAAATCGCCATCATCGGCGTGGTTGCGTTGATAGTCATCGGCCCTGAAAAGTTGCCGAAAGTGGCGCGCATGGCCGGTACCCTGTATGGCCGCGCGCAACGCTACCTGAACCAGGTGAAATCCGAGGTCTCGCGCGAAATTGAAATGGAAGAGCTGAAAAACCTGCAGAAGGAAGTGCAGGATGCGGCCCATTCCGTCCAGCAGAGCGTGGAGAAATCCATGCACAGCGTGGAAAACTCGATCTCCGGCAACCTGGCCGAGGTGGAAAACGCCTGGCGCGGCGATGCAAGCTCGCATGAGGGGCAGTACGATGCCCATGAAGCCATGCTGCGCGCCACCAACGATGACCTGGCCCGCAAGGCGCGCGAATTCCGCCGCAAGAAGCTGGTGCGCAATTCCGCCATCCCTGGCTGGTACAAGCAACGCCATGGCGGCAAGCTGCACGTGCAGTCGGCCGCCGCCCGCGTGGCGCGCTTCCGTCCGCGCGCCAGTTCCTCTTCCTTTTACTCATGAGTAGCAAATCCCCGGTGGAAGAAACTTTTATCTCGCATCTGGTCGAGCTGCGCAACCGCCTGGTCAAGGCCTCGATCGGCATCGCCGTTGTCTGTGCCGTGCTGTTCTACTGGCCCGGCCCCTCGCAAATCTACGATTTTATTGCGGAGCCGATGATCGCCTCGCTGCCGGCCGGCTCGAAAATGATCGCCACCGGCGTCATCTCGCCGTTCCTGGTGCCGATGAAAGTGACGCTGGTAATCGCCTTCATTGTCGCCTTGCCCTGGGTGCTGTACCAGATGTGGGCCTTCATCGCCCCCGGCCTGTACACGCATGAAAAGCGCCTGATCGCGCCGCTGGTCATCTCGTCTTCCCTGCTGTTCATCGCTGGCGTGGCCTTCTGCTATTTCTTTGTGTTTGGCCGCGTCTTCCACTTCATCAGCGACTTTTCGCCATCGTCGATCGCCGTCACGCCCGATATCGAAAACTACCTCGATTTCGTCATGTCGATGTGCCTGGCCTTTGGCGCCACCTTCGAGGTACCCGTGGTGGTGGTGATCCTGGTGCGCATGGGGCTGGTCAGCATTAGCAAACTCAAGGAAATACGTCCTTACATGATCGTTGGTGCCTTCGTGATTGCCGCCATCGTCACGCCACCCGACATCGTCAGCCAGTTTGCCCTGGCTATCCCGATGTGCCTGCTGTTCGAGCTGGGCCTGCTGGTGGCGCCCATCTTTGTCAAGGCCACGCAGGCGCCGGAAGAAGCTTCCTAGACGCAAGCAAGATAGCAAGCAAAAGCCGCTGATCTCCCTCTGGGCGCAGCGGCTTTTTCATTGCTGGGAAAGTTAGTGTGCGCTTACTGCAGCATCAGTTTGCTGAGGATGCCCAGATTGAGCAGGATCAGCGTACTCATCATCCAGTAGACGTGTTTCATGTCCGCGCCATGGCGCAAGTCCATGCGTTCCAGGCGCGCGTCGAATTTTTGCTCGGAGTTATCGAATCTGGCATCGAACTTCTGCTCCAGTGCATCTATTCGGCTATCGAACTTTTGTTCCAGTGCATCTATTCTGCTATCGAATTTTTGTTCCAATGCCTCTAACTTGGTATCGAATTTGTGTTCCAGCGCATCTATTTTCACATCAAGGGCCCCCACCCTGATCGCGATTTTTTGCGCCACCAGCTTGATTTCTCCCAGCAGATTGTGCTCCAGCGCCGCCAACTCACTGTGCACGACCACGGCCGAACCCAGCACATCGCCCAGGGCCGCCGCATGGGCTTCCGCTTGCTGTGTGGGCACGCCGGCCAAGGCGAGGCGTCTGGCGTAATCGAGGGTGTCGAACTGGATGGGCATATGCATGGACGCTCCTGATATCCAGCCTAGCAGGAAAATCGGCAATTGCCAGTGAGGAGTGCGGTGGCGCCTGCCTTCCCATCAGCTTAATCGACAGGGCCGCCGGTGGTTTGCGGCAGCGCAAACCCAAGCAAAAAGGGCGCCGCAGCGCCCTTTGCATGATGCAATGCGTAAGAGTTAATTCATCAGTTCCTTGATGACTTTCACGGGCGCGCTGCCATAGCTGAGGAATTGCTCGTGGAAATCTTTCAGCACGAATTTGCTGCCCAGCGCTTGCTTGCGCTGTTCGCGCAAGTCCATGATCTCGCTGTAGCCGCTGAAATAGCTGGTCAGTTGCACCGAGCTCAGCTGTACGCGGCGCCATTTTTCCGTTGCTTCACGCTTGGTCTGGAAGGCCTGGCGCGTCAGCAGGTCGAGCGCCTGTTCTTGCGTCATGCCCAGCACGTGTACGCTGTAGTCGAGGATGGTGTTGGTGACGCTGCGCAAGTTCCACTTCGAATACATCAGCCACATTTCCGGCGCGTTATTGCCATAGCCCGATTCGAGCATCATGCGCTCGCCGTACACGGCCCAGCCTTCGATCATGGCGCCATTGCCGAAGATGGACTTGACCAGCGAGGGCGACTTGTTGGCGTACACGAGCTGCGTGTAGTGGCCGGGGATGGCTTCGTGGATATTCAGGATCTGCAAGATCCAGTGGTTGTATTCACGCAAGCTGCTTTCCGCCTGCTCCGGCGTTTCGCCATCGAGCGGCGTCACGTTGTAATAGGTGCGGTCCTGCGGGCGATACGGGCCCGGCGCCTCGATGCTGGCGCCGGCCACACCGCGCTGGTAGGCCGGCGTTTCACGCACGACCAGGGGCTTTTTCGGATCCATCGTCAGCAGGTTGTGGCTGGTCACCCATTCCTGCAATTCCGGGATCTGGCGGCGGATTTCTGGCACGAAGTCGGCAGCGGCCACATGCTTGCTGGACAGCTTGTCGATCACCATGCCGATCTTCGCCGTGCGGTCCGCCGGCTTGGCCGTGGCGCCCATGGTTTTCAGCCACAGCTCGTCGGACAGGCTATCCATGTGCTCGAGCAGCTTTTCGCGCGCGGCCAGGGCTTTCTGGTACATCTGCTCGGCGCTGACGCTGGCCTGGATATCGTAGGCAAATTTCTGTTCGTACAAGTCCTTGCCGATGCGGAAGGAGCGCGCGTTGCCGTTCTGCGCCAGCGCGGCATCCTGTTCCGTCAGCCAGGCCGCGTAGCCTTGCACGGCCGTGCGGGCGGCGGCGATGCGTGCGTTGTACAGCTGTTTTTCCGCCGGCGTCAGGATGGAGCCCTGTGCCGTCTTGTTCAGGTCGTCAAGCACGCTGAGCACGCCGGCGCTCTGGGCGATGGCCAGCTGCGTGTGTTCGCGCGTGGGGTTGACGATGCTGGCGCGCGCGGCCGCATAGTATTGCGGCACGCTGGCGATGCGCTTGAGCAAGGTGCGCAGGCGCTGCGGCTGCGAGGCATATTCCGTATTCAGGATGAAGTCGATGGAGCCGGCCACGTTGTACTGGGCGGGATTCCATTCGAATTCGCGGAAGGTGGTCAGATACCAGCGGTCCGATTGCAGTTTATTCGTCAGCAAGGCCAGGTCGGTACGTTGCTTGTCCGACATTTTTCCGGCATTCAGCTTGCCGAACTTGCCCAGCCATTCTTCGATGAAGGCCAGTTGCTTCTGGCGGCTGGCCGCGTCGGGAATGCTCAGGTTGGCGGCGCCATCGTACTTGCCGACCGAAATCGCACTTTCCGGATCCAGGCGCCACAGGGCCGTGAGGAACTGGCCACTCAGGTTATTCATGGAACGGTCGCTGCTGTTCTCGCTGGCGACGGCCGCTACCGTGGCTGCCGTGGCAGCCGTGACGACGGCAGCCTTCTTGGCGACGGTTTTTTTCTTGCTGCTGCTGCTCGTTGCCTTGCCTTGCTTCTGCGGCTTCTTGGCGGCGCTGGCCGGTGTCAGGGTAAAGGCCATCATCAATGCGGCGAGCGCAATTTTATTTCTTGTCAGCATAGTTTATCTCTTGAATATTTTGCCGTTTGTTTCAATCAGAAAATAATAAACTGATAATATGAATAACAAACAACTATTGAAAGGTTGGCCTTGCTTGCCTGGGCGGCCCAAAGATTAGCATTAATTGCCGCCGCTGCGCAGTTTTTTGCGGCGGAAGCACGGCGCTAGACGACGATGGCGTTGCCGTGCAGCAGTTCCTGATGGCGCGCATTGATGGCCGCCACGGCATCCTTGCCGCAGGCCATGCCGGTGGCGTGGATTTCGATGTCTTGCGTGTAACGCTGGCTGACACGCACCGTGTAGGACTGGAACAGCCAGCTCCAAAAGTTGGTTTCATAGACGGCTTCATCCATGTCGCGCCATTTGACGCCCGTGAGTTTCTTTTTCCACGGCAAGATGCCGGACGCCAGCCACACGCCCGCCTCGTCGTAGTACAGCTGATAGCTGCGTATCGTCAGCAGCCGGTAGCCGACGATCAGGGCCGAGCCGATCAGCACCACGAAGGCGGCGCGCGCGTTGTACTTGAAGGCCAGCGGCAGGGCGGCAAAAAATAGCAGCACGGCAATGAGGAAGGTGCTGACGTAGGCGGTCCAGGATTTGCCGCACAAAAAGGTGGCGCGCTGGCCGGCGGTGGTGGCGATAAAGTCGGTCATGGCGTGGCATAAAAACAGGGAAAAACGATCATCGCATGGAACGCGGCTTCCCCGTTTACTTTTTCAAGCCCTCCTGCAGCATGCCCAGCATGTCATTGGCCGACATGCGCGCGGCCGCGTCGCTGCCTTCCAATAAACTGTCGGCCAGGTCGCGCTTGTGCTGGTGCAATTCGACGATGCCTTCCTCGATCGTGTGCTTCGCCACCAGGCGGTAGATGGTGACAGGGCGCAATTGCCCCATGCGGTGGGCGCGGTCGGAGGCTTGGTCTTCCACGGCAGGGTTCCACCACGGGTCCATGTGGATCACGTAATCGGCCGCCGTCAAATTGATGCCCATGCCGCCCGCCTTCAGGCTGATCAGGAAGACATCGCCTTCGCCCGCCTGGAAGGCATCCACGCGACGCTTGCGCTCCTGCATGGGCGTGCTGCCGTCGAGATACTGATAGCTTACGCCATGCTGTTCCAGGTGCTGGCGGATGAGGGTCAAATGGTCGACGAACTGGCTGAAGACGAGTACCTTGTGGCGATTTTCCAGCAAGCCCGACAGCAATTGCGCGAAGGCCGCCAGCTTGCTGCTGGCCAGGCCCAGTTCGGGCGCCACCAGTTGCGGATTGCAGCAGGCGCGGCGCAGTTTCATGATCTCGGCCAGGATCTGGATGGCCTTTTTCGATGCCGGCCCTTCCACCATGGCCAGCTTTTCCAGCGCTTCGCGGCGCAAGGATTCGTACAGCGCCGTTTCCTGCGGCGACAATTCCACTTCCAGCACGATTTCCGTGCGCGATGGCAATTCCGACAGCACTTGCGTCTTGGTGCGGCGCAAGATGAATGGCGCGATCAGGCGGCGCAAGCGCAAGCGCGCGCCGGCCGCCGCCCGCTTGTCTTGATCTTTCTCAATCGGCCCGGCGAAGCGCAAATTAAACTGGTCGAGGGTACCCAGCAAACCGGGGTTGATGAAGCGGAACAGGTTCCACAATTCACCCAGATGATTTTCCAGCGGCGTGCCGCTGGCCACCATGCGGAAATCCCCTTGCAGGGCCATCACGGCTTGCGAGCGCTTGGTGGCGCCATTCTTGATCGCTTGCGCTTCGTCCAGCACGATCGTCTGCCAGCGCACGCCGGCAAACATCGCCGCTTCCTGCTGCAGCAAGCCGTAGCTGGCCACCACCACGTCGAATGACTGCAAGGTGCCCAGCATGTCGGCGCGGTCGCCGCTGCCGAACAGTTTGATGTTCAAGGTGGGCGCAAAGCGCTGCGCTTCGCTGATCCAGTTCATGCACACGGACGTGGGCGCGACCACCAGAGTGGGGCCGTTGGGCGCGCGCGCCAGGATCAGGGCCAGCGCCTGTAAAGTCTTGCCGAGTCCCATGTCGTCGGCCAGGCAGGCGCCCACGCCCCAGTGCGCCAAGCGCGCCAGCCATTCGAAACCGGCCAGCTGGTAGTCGCGCAAGTCCGCCTGCAAGGTGCTGGGCAGCTGCGGTTGATAATCGTCGAGGGCGCGCAGGCGCAGCAAGTGTTCGCGCCACAATTTGTCGGCTTTCACGCCGCCTGCATCGTTGGCCAGCTCTTCCAGCGCGAAGGCGGCCAGCGGGTGGATGTGCACGCCGTCGGCATGCGCTTCGCCATACGCTGCCAGTTCAGACAGGCGGCGGTGCAATTCATCGCTGAGGGCCAGGAACTGGTTGTCGCCCATGGCCACGAAGCGGCTTTTATTGTTCTGCATCAAGTCGAGCAGGGCGCGCAAATCCATCACCTTGTCTTCGTCGATCTGCACTTCGCCGCTGGCGGCAAACCAGTCTTTTTCGCTCTTGATGTTCAATCGCATCTGGCCGCTGTCGATGCGTTTCGACACGCGCATGGTTTCGCCTTCGGGCCAGGCCAGCACGATGCCGTTTGGCTCCAGCGCCTGCAATTCCACCAGCAATTGCAGACCCAGGGCTGGCTGGCCCAGCAGCCATTCGCCATGCTCTTCTTCCGCCTCTTCCAGCACCAGGCAGCGACCGATGAGCTGGCGCTGCGCTTCGCGCTCCGCATTCAAGTCGCGCCGCGCCTGCACGGCACGGCCGGCCACATCGGCAAACACGCTTTCGGCGCCGCTGCCGGGCGCGTAATAGGCGCCGTTGTCGAGCAGGGGGCGTACTAAAATCTGCATTTTGAGGCCCTGCTGGTAGGGCAGCAGGTGTACGTGCAGGCGGTGGTCGGCCGTGATGACTTCCGCGTCGCCGGCGCCGCCGCCGATATCGGACTGCACGGTGACCATGGACGAGATGGCGCCAATCGCCTGCATCACCTGTTTTTCCGCATGCAGGGGCACGGACAGGCCCAGGCCCACGATGGCGCCGATGCGCCGGTGCTCGTCGAGGATGTGCACCACGCGCAGCCGCGTCGGCGTCTCGCGCTGCACCACCACATTGCTGCCGTTGTCGGGTAATGGGGGTTGCATGCCCAGCCACAGCTGCCCCTCGTGCGACTTGATGAGGAGTTCGGGCGCGCCGGCGATCAGTTCCACGCGCGTCTCGGGATGGTCTAGCCAGAAGACGAGCGGGTGGCCCACCAGCAGGACGGCGGCCTTGTCCAGCTCGATTTCATAGCGCGGTGCCGACGAATAATACTGTTTGAACGGTGCGATGCTGCCGGCCGCGCGGGCGTCTTGCGGCGTGAGGAAATCGATGTCGCCCGCCTCTTCGGCCAGGCGTTTCAAGCCCATGGCGCGGCCCTTGCTCCAGCCGCCCCGCGCGTCGCGTTTCTGCTCGCGCACTTCCACGGCCGTCAGGCCGAAACGCGGGTCGAACGCCACCAGCCACACCAGGCGCGAGACGCCGCCCAGCGCTTCGGCGGGCGCGTTCTGCTGCAGGTTGATCAGGGCGCTCAACTGGCGCTGCCACGCTTCCTGGCGCTCGAACCACGGCGCCATGTCCGTCAAGCCGTGTTGTGCCCGCTTGGCCGTCGCATAGCGCTCCTGCTGCGGCTCGCCCATCAAGCCCAGCAAGCCGGCCGCCTGCGCCGCGATCAAGTCGTAGCCGGCCGCGTCGGCTTGCTGCACCAGTGATCGTAGCTGATCTTTGCGTTCGCTCAATTGCGGTAGTGCCAGCCAGTAGTACAGCAAGGCCTGGAACAGCTGCGCCTGCAGACCTGTTTCCCAGCTGCGCGTGGGGATGCTTTCCGCCAGTTGCACGCCGGCGCGCACCAGGCGCAAGGTGTTCAGTTGCTGGTAGACGATGCTGTCGTGGTTGGGCTGCGCGTGCAGCGCGATATCGAGGTAGGTTTCCGCGCTTTTCAGCAGCTTGGCGTCGTTGCCACGCAGCAGGGCCAGCACGTACAGGTGGCCGCCGATGCCCGTAAAGCACAGCTTGCGTTTGCCCGCTTCCTTGCGCAGCCCTTTCAGGGCCGTTTCGAAGCCCGCCACGGCGTGCGCGTGTTCGCCGCGCAATAGGGCGATGCTGCTGTCGACAAACAGCGCCTGCGGCCCCTGCTGGCCCGCCAGGTAGCGGGCGGCCGCGTCGAGTTCGCCGCACAGCAGGGCGTCTTCGGCCAGGGCCAGCGGCAGGGCGGCGCCGATATGGTCGCCGGCCGCCGCCTGGCGCGCGTGGTGGGCGCGCGCGTAGCTACGGATGGCGTGCGCCGTGGCCGGCTCGCGCGGGGCGTTGCCCAGCAGCACGGCGAGGATGTCATCCTGCAGTTGCGGCATGACGAAAGACAACATTTCCGGCTCGAACGGCCGCCCGAAAATCTCGATCAGCGGATGCAGCTGCTGCGCTTCATAGCACGCCATGCAGGCGGCCAGGATGGCGGCCACGTGGCGCACTTCGTCATTGCGCAGCAGGGCGATGCGCAGGCGCGCCACGCCTTGCCGGTAGCTGCGCAATTCCACATAGCCATCCCAGTTGCGGCGCACGGGGTTGATCAGCTCGATGGCCTGGCACAGGTCGCGGAACGCCAGGTGCTCGATGGCGGCGCGCATGGCGGGCCAGCGCAGCCTGGCTTCGCAGGCAAAGCCGCGCCCCACGACTTCGCTGGCCAGCGCCAGACGCGTCAGCCGCTGCAACATGTTCGTCACCACCAGCAGGGAAAACGGCGTGCCGTCCGGCTCGACGACATTGGCGCGCTGCAAGTGTTCATACACGGCATGCTTGCCCACCGGTTCGCCCACGATGGCCAGCAAGGCCAGGATCATCTGTTCGTGCTGCTCCAGGCCGGCGAACTCGTCCAGCAGATGCTGGTCATCATTCTGTTCGCTCATGCGGGTAAATTGGCGATATGCACGGGCGGCTCGCCAGCCGCCACGGGCAGGCCGAACACGCGCTGGTAGAAATACAGTTCCGCGTCCAGGGTGCGCACGATGTTTTCCGCCTTGCGAAAGCCGTGTCCCTCGCCTTCGAGCGGCACATACGCGACGGGCACGCCGCGCGCCTGCAGGGCGTCAACCATCAGCTGCGACTGCTGTGGCGGCACCACCTTGTCGTCCAGGCCCTGGAAGAAGATCATCGGGCGCGACAATTTATCCGTGTGGTGGATGGGCGAGCGCTCGCGGTACAGCGCCTCGGCTTGCGGCTGCGAAGCGATCAGGTAATCCGTGTAGCGCGATTCGAACTTGTGCGAATCGTTGTCCAGGCCCTTCAGGTCGGACACGCCATAGTAACTGGCGCCCGCCTTGAAGACGTCGTGGAAGGTCAGGGCGCACAGGGTCGTCAGGCCGCCGGCGCTGCCGCCGCGGATGATCAGGCGTTCCGGGTCGGCCAGGCCGTTGGTCGCCAGGTAACGGGCGCCGGCGATGCAGTCTTCCACGTCGACGATGCCCCATTGCCCGCGCAGCGCGTCGCGGTATTCACGGCCGAAGCCGCTGCTGCCGCCATAGTTGACGTCGAGCACGCCGATGCCGCGGCTGGTCCAGTACTGCGTCGCCAGTTTCAAGGTATTGCTGGCCATGCTGGTGGGGCCGCCATGGCTGATGACGATGACGGGTGGCAACGTTCCTGCGGGCGCCTGCACGTCGCCATTCGTGGGCGGATAAAAGA
Organism: Janthinobacterium leeuwenhoeki; assembly: GCF_051380795.1. Taxonomy (NCBI): domain Bacteria; kingdom Pseudomonadati; phylum Pseudomonadota; class Betaproteobacteria; order Burkholderiales; family Oxalobacteraceae; genus Janthinobacterium; species Janthinobacterium leeuwenhoeki. The sequence goes on along the minus strand of NZ_JBNYXT010000009.1, from coordinate 64,081 downwards.
AGGCGTACGCCGTGCGGCCATTGCTGCTAGGAAAGCTCAAGCTGCGCGGCACGGACAGGTAGTCGAGCGCGGGCAGTGCCGTGATCGACTGCGCCAGCACTTCCAGCTCATGGTTAGCCAAATCGATGCGCGCCAGTTCCAGCGCGATGGTGGGGCTGCCGCCCAGGAGCGCGACGAAGCCGGGTCCCACGCGCAGTTCGCGGATTTCCTGGTACGGATGCGGTATCGGTTCCAGCTTGGCCGCTGCCACGTTCAGTTGCGCCAGGTAGCTGATGCCGGCCTGGATATACGTGCAGACGATCTCGTCGTCGGACAGAAAACCGTACATGCTGCCGCCGAAGGTCCAGTGCGGCGTGGCAAATTCCGCTTCCATCGGGCACAGCGCCTCGATGTCGGCGCCGTGCAGGCGGTACAGATTCCACCAGCCGCTGCTGTCGGAAACGAAGTGCAGCAAGCCGCCGGGCGACCATTCCGGCTGGCAGATCGACTCGCGCGCGCCACCGGCGATCAGGCGTGGCGAGCCCAGGCTGCCATCCGCATGCACATCGGCCAGCCACAGTTCCGTGCCTTGCCACGGCAGTCGCGGGTGATCCCAGCTGAGCCACGCCAGTTGGCTGCCGTCCGGCGACAAACGCGGCGCCGCATAGAAATCGTGGCCGTGCGCCAGCACCGTTTCGCGTCCGTCGAAGCCGACCGCGGCCAGGCTGTTTTCCGGCTGCGCATGGCCTGCGTCCGGATGCTGCTCGCGCACGGCGATCAGGCGGGCACGGGCCGCATCGACGACGAAGTCCGCATGGCGCGTGTTGCCGCCCGTGGTGAACGCTTCGGGCGCGGCGTCGCCGTTCACGCGGTACAGGCAGTTGTCGGCGAAATGCGAAAAATACACGCTATCGCCGGCGACGGCATACGCGCCGCCGCCGTATTCATGCACGCGGGTGCGCACATTGAACGGTGCCGGCGTCAATTCATCGACTCGCGCGCCGCGCTGGCACAGCAGGGTGTTGCGGCCCGCCTCGCTGGCGCGCCCGGCCAGCCAGAACACGTCGGCGCCATCCGCCCCGCCCAGGGCCAGCTGCGTCAGCGGCGAGGCGCCGGCGGCGACGATGGCCGCGCTGATCGGCGATGGCCAGATGCCATAAGGGGTGCTGGATGCGGTCGAGGTCATGCGGGCTCCGTATAGTGAGGGGATCAAGGGCCGCCAGGCAGGGTCAGGGCGCGCGGCAGCGTGCATCATCATAATGGAAGGGCTGGCACAACGAAAGTCATCGCTGTGCGTGGCAAATGCTGCAAAGCGGCACCTGAATCAATGAAATGGCGGCGATTGGATGCGATAATACCGCTTCTCCAAGCTCGATTGCCTGCCATGCCACAATTTGCTCCGCTCCAGAATGATACTTTCCTGCGCGCCCTGCTGCGCCAGCCGACCGAGCACACCCCTGTCTGGCTGATGCGCCAGGCGGGCCGCTATTTGCCCGAATACCGCGCCACGCGCGAGCGGGCCGGCTCTTTCCTGGGCCTGGCAAAGAATCCCGATTACGCCACGGAAGTAACCTTGCAGCCCCTGGAGCGCTTCCCGCTCGACGCGGCCATCCTGTTTTCGGACATCCTGACGGTGCCTGACGCCATGGGCCTGGGCCTGTATTTCGCCGATGGCGAAGGTCCGAAGTTCGAGCGTCCGCTGCGCACGGAACAGGACGTAAAGGCATTGCAAGTGCCCGACCTGGAGTCGCTCGACTACGTCTTCAAGGCCGTCACGCAAATCCGCACGGAACTCAATGGGCGCGTGCCGCTGATCGGTTTTTCCGGCAGCCCATGGACCCTGGCGTGCTACATGGTGGAAGGTGGCGGCTCGAAAGAGTTCCATACCATCAAGAAGATGCTGTACAACCGCCCGGACCTGATGCACCACATCCTGGCCATCAACGCCACTTCCGTGGCGCAGTACCTGAATGCGCAAATCGATGCCGGCGCGCAAGCCGTGATGATTTTCGATTCCTGGGGCGGTGCGCTGGCCGATGGCGCCTACCAGGAATTCTCGTTGGCCTACATGCAACAAGTGGTGGCGCAGCTGAAACGCGACAAGGATGGCGTCAAGATTCCCGCCATCGTGTTTACCAAGGGCGGCGGCCAGTGGATCGAACAGATCGCCGACATCGGCGCCGATGCCGTGGGCCTGGACTGGACCGTCAACCTGACGCGCGCGCGCCAGCTGGTGGGCCATAAGGTGGGCTTGCAGGGCAATCTCGACCCGGCCATCCTGTTCGCCAGCCCGGAACAGATCCGCGCCGAAGTGGCCAAAGTGCTCAACGCCTTTGGCGCGCCGTCGGCCGGCACGGGCCACGTGTTCAACCTGGGCCATGGTATTTCCCAGTTCACGCCGCCGGAATCGGTGGAAGCCATGGTGGAAGCCGTGCACAGCATGAGCCGCGCCATGCGCAGCGGCCAGTAAGCCCCCGCTTCCCCTGGTGCTGGGGCAGAAAGGCAGGCTTTCCAGCGAAAGCCTGCCTTTTTCTTTGCTGCGCCCTAGCAAGAAATACCGACTTATGCACAATTTTTTTTGCTGCGGAAATAAGAGGCAGTCGAAAAGCCATGCCCGGGGATGCTCTGCAAGTGCTTGATTATTAAGAAATAAAAATTACCTTGTTCGGCAGACTTTGTTGCTATTGATAAGGTTATTCTTTCATTTGCCTGCCTTATTCCTTCATTGTCCACAAAGTTATCAACAGATTCTGTGGATAAAATTGAAAAGTAATTTGTTAACCGATACTTAGCGTCGATGTTCAAGTTTCACGTGAAGTGCATGTTGCACTGCATGATAATTGAACAATGTTTCGCCGCCCGGCAGGTAAAACGGAGGCTTGCCCGGCAATTGTCAACTTTGCCGCATGCCGCCCCCCGTTTTTCCCGATGGGGCGCCTCAAAATGGCGCGGATTGCTATATAAAAAAATTACAAATGGTTCAGTTATGCACAGCGGCGGAAATACCCCACGGATTTCTAGCCTCCCGGGCATCAATTTTTAAGTCATTGATTTTAAAAGATTAATTTTTCTTTCGTGCCGCTCTTGACGGCGATCAAAATTTTCTGTCCACATTTTTATGAAAGTTAATTTTGCTTTGTCCACAAAGTTATCCACAGACATCTTCAAGATGGAGTGCTATTTTTTACCTGGATAAAGGAGTGCCAATTTTCCGGTAGACAAACACTAGTTCCCTGCGTACACTCGTGGATTGCAAAGAAAGCAATTTTGCATATTTGCGCACAGTGGCAAGTGTAACGCTTTGCCCTGCCTTGATGAAATCCCTTGGTGCGGAGGTGCGGTGAAGGACGAAAACGCATTCAGCGTGCAGTTGACGAGCGATACCGCCGATGCCGCCATGGTGTGCGGCATCCGTGTCTTGCTGGCCGTGTTTGCCGTCCTCATCCGCGCTGTCAATCCGGGTGGCAATGTGCATCTGAGCGAACTGGCCACGGTGGTGTGTGGCGCGTATGCGCTACACAGCGCGGCACTATTTGCCCTGATGCACATTCGCCTGTCCAGCATGCCGGGCAAGGCCATCTACTGGTATGACGTGTGCTGGTTTGGCCTTATCGTCTACTACAGCGGCAGCAGCAATGGCTATGTGTTCCTGCTGTTCTTTTTCGCCATCCTGGCCGCCTCGTTTCAATTCGGCTTTCGCGAAGGCTCTCGCGTAACCCTGATGTCGGCCACCGCCCTGATGCTGGTGGCTCTGCTGGCGGAAACGCCCGAGCAGCGCTGGCATTTGCTGTGGTGTACCAGCTTCCTGCTAGCGCTTGGCCACCTGATTGCCTACTGGGGCGGCATGGGCCTGCAGCAGAAACGCCGCCTGGCCCTGTTGCGCGACGTCAGCCGCCTGTCGAATCCCCGGTTCGGCATCAACCATTCGCTCTCGTCCGTCCTGGAAAAAACCCGCGTCTTCTTTCGCGCCAGCAGCTGCATCCTGGTGCTGCAGGATGCCGACTCCGAAAAATGGCTGCTGCGCACGGCGACGGCGGCCAATGCGGGTACCTCTATCGAACCTGTGCTCCTGTGTGCGAGCGCCATGCCGGCCCTGCTGGCCTTCACCCCGGAGCACAGCGTACTGCACGTGCGCCCGCGCCTGAAGTGGTGGCTGTGGATGGGGGGCACGCGCGTGCTGGGACGCGGTTGCAGCAAGTGGCGGCGTTTCGGCGGCGATGCAGGCGAGCGCCTGGTCGAGCTGCTCGAAGCGCGCGCCTTCGTCAGCTCCCCCTTGCGCTTACGCAAGGGGCATGGACGCGTGTACCTGATGTCGGCGCGGCATGCTTTCAGCAAGGCCGATGCGCTTTTTCTCAAGCATATCGTGGCGCAAGTGTTTCCCATGATGGAAAACATCGAATTGCTGGATCGGCTGGCATCGGAAGCGGGGCAGCGCGAAAGGCAGAAAATCGCCTGCGACTTGCATGACAGTACCTTGCAACCCTATATCGGCTTGCGCCACGGCATCAGTGCCGTGCGCCAGGCGGCCGCGCCCGACAATCCCCTCATCGACGACCTCGACAAGCTGCTTGCGATGGCCACCGAAGTGGTGGGCGACATGCGCCACTTCGTCAAGAATCTCAATAGCGGGCAGTCGCGCAAGGAACCCGAATTGCTCCTGGCCTTGCGGCGCCAGGCGGAACAGGTACGTCAGTTTTATGACATCGATATCACCCTGCGCGTCTCGCCCGCAATCGAAGTGAGCGACCGCCTGGCGGCCGAAGTATTCCAGATCGTCAGCGAAGGCATCAGCAATATCCGCAAGCATACGCGCGCGCGGCATGGCACGATCGACGTCGATTGCAGCAATGGCTGGCTGCAGATCCTGATTGAAAACGAGGGCGATGGCATACCGGCCCAGGCTTTCACGCCATCGTCGATCGCCACGCGCACGACGGCGTTGGGCGGGCGCCTGCTGGTCAAGCGCCCCGGCGATGGCGGCACCTCGCTGCAGATTGAGATTCCCCTGTGATGCCGGCAGCGAGCGTGCACGCGTACGCAGGGCAGAAGATCCGCGTGATGCTGGTCGACGACCACAAGACCATGTTGTGGGGATTGGAAAAGCTGATCGAAGGCACGCCGGAAATGTCGCTGGTGGGCTCGGCGAGCGATGCCGAGACGGCGCTGGCGATGGCTGTCTCGCAGCAGCCGCATGTCATCGTGCTCGATCTGGATCTTGGCGGCTCGTGCTCCACCGATATTTTGCCTCAGCTACTGGCCGGTGGCGGCACGCGCGCGCTGGTGCTGAGCGGCACGCGCAGCCAGGAATTGCTGGGCAAGGCCGTGCGTGCCGGTGCGCGCGGCGCACTGGGCAAGGAAGCACCGGCCGAGCTGCTGCTGCATGTGATCCGCAAGGTGCACCTGGGCGAACTGTGGCTCGAGCAGACCCTGCTCGGCTCCCTGCTCGGCGAGTTGCTGGCACCCAAGGCGCCGCCGCCTAGCAATCCCGAAGACGTGCGCATCGCCAGCCTGACAGCCAAGGAGCGCAAGATCGTCGGCATGGTCGTCGATGGCAATGGCGCGCTGAACAAGGACTTGGCGCGGCGCGCCTTCATAGCCGAACACACTTTGCGCAACCACCTCAGTTCGATCTATCACAAGCTCGGCGTTGGTAATCGACTGGAGCTGTACGTGTATGCCACGCGCCACAAACTGGGGTGAGCGCTACTCCGCGATCGCCACGCGGGAGCCCTGGTAGGCGTCGTTATACACGGGCTTGCTAAATTCCGACAGCATGCCGCCCGTAAACGACATCGTATCAGCGATCAGCATCAGGTAGGGCTTGCCCTTGAGGCCGCCGCTACCCACCAGATCCAGCGCCGATGACGGGAAATACAGAGCGCCGGCCAGCTCGCCGCTGACGCCGCCCGTGATCTCGTTCTTGTCTGTGACCTTGTTGCGGTCGCCATAGAAGAGGATGCCGGCCATGGGGCCCGTCTCTGGCGCCGCCAGCTTGAGCACGCCGCTGCCGCGGATGTTCACGGAGCCTTGCGTATAGAAGGCCACGCCGTCGCCATGCAAGTTGACGGCGCCGTCGACCGTGAAACCACCCTTCAGCACATAGATACCCGGCGCAAAATTGATGGTCATGCCTCCGGACAGGTTGATGCCGCCGGGATACACGCCGGGCAGCAGCGTGTGCGTACCCGTGCCCGTCAGCTTGCCGTTTGCCTGCGTGGCGCCGCCTGTAGGCGGCTGCAGGCGCGCCAGCGGGTCCAGGCGCGCCGCCTGGCCAACCTGCGGCGTGGGCAGGAAGGCGCTGCCACCGTCGTGTCGGTAGCCGGGCGCCTGCACGCCGATGCTGTCGGCGCGGATGGTCATGGCGCCGCTGGCCGTCAGAGTATTGGCTGTGCTGCCGTTGACGAAAATCGAGCAGTGTTCGCCTGTGATTTCGCCGGCCCCCGTGACCGTCATCGCGTCGCTGACGTTCTTGCTGTTGAGGGCCAGGAAACAGGTGGCGTCTGGCCGCGCGCCGGCCACCGCGCGGGCCTGCACTTCGACCGTGCGGAAACCGAACAAGCCCATGAAATGCGTAGGCACGGCTTGCGCCAGTTGCACCTCCACATAGCCGGGGCGCGCCGCATGGGCGCCGGCAAGGGGCGGCAGGTGGACGCTGGTAGCGCTGGCGGCGAAGCCGTTCAGGGCCGCATCCTGCTTGCCCGCAGCGACGATGTCGGCCAGGCTGGCCTGGCGCTGCACTTCCAGCGCGGCCGAGACGGCGCCCGCATCGGCCGCCGTCTGCATGCGCCGCTTGACGAGATACAGGTTGCCGCTGTCGCCGGCCAGGCCGGCAAAGCCGATCAGCAGCGGCAGCAGCAGTGCCGTGGCGACGGGAATGCTGCCGCGCTGGCAGTGGCGGTAACGCAGGGAAGGGGGCAGGCGCATGAAATACCTCGGTTCGGCGGAGTGGGGAATGTCATTGGGAAATCATCATGCTGGCCGAACTGCGCAGCGGAATGCTGAGCGAGCCGAGCATGGCACTGACGGGATGGAAGCGGTAGCTGGCGCTGACGGTGACGATGCTGCCCGGGGCGTTGTCGCCGCTGTCCCAGCTGACTTCGATGGTGTCGAAGCGCAGGCCGACGGCGTAGGCTTCCACCCGCTGCTGTATCAGGTCACGCGCGCGCGCGCGGCTATAGCGGCCATCGGTATTGCCCAGGACGCTGCCATAGCGCGCGCCTTCGCGGCTGGCCTGCGACAGGGTGTTGTAGTTCCATACCGCCAGCGCCAGGTTGACGATGGCAAACGTGAGTAACAACAGCAGTGACAGTGTGAGGGCGAATTCGACGGCAAAAGAGCCGCGCTGGCGGATGGGATGCATGGCGTGATCGTTCTTTCTGGAGGGCACCTAGCGCAGGCGAGCCGTGGCGCTCTGCTGCAGCCGCAGCGGCGCCGCGAATGCGGGCAACAGGGGCGAGGCGGCATCGGCCAGCACGTAGCTGGTGCGCACTTCAACATAGGTCCACGGTGCGCTGGCGTAGCCGGGACACTTGCCGTTGCCGGCATACGGGCTGCCGTCGGCGCAGCGCTGGCGTATCGTCACTTCGGGCATGGCCATGCCGGGCGCGTCGTGCAGGGCGTCGCGCTGCGCGGCGGCGGCGATACGCGCCGTGTCCTGCGTCTGGCCGGCCTGCGCGAACTGCACGCCGGCGCGCGCCGCGCTGACCAGGGCCATCTGCAGGTAGTACAGCCGGCTCATGCCCGCGATGCCGAGGAAAATCAGCAGCAGCACGGGCATCAGCAGGGCCAGTTCGACGGCCGCCACGCCCTCCTGTCGGGCCGGTGTGCGGGCCTTAGCTGGCATTGCGCAGGGCCGGCAGCAACAGGCGGTAGATTTGCAGGAAGGCCGGACCCATCAGCACCACCAGCAGCGAAGGAAAGATAAAGAAAATCAGGGGAAACAGCAGTTTCAGGGCGATCTTCGCCGCCTGTTCTTCCGCCCCCTGGCGCCGCTTGGTGCGCAATTGTGCGGACTGCACGCGCAGCGCAGCGCCGATGCCCGTGCCGAAGCGTTCGGCCTGGATCAGCATGGTGACCAGGGCGTCGACGTCTTCCACGCCGGTGCGCAAGGCCAGATTGCGCAAAGCTCTTTCCTTGTTGCTGCCGGCCCGCAGTTCCAGCGTGACGAGGGTGAGCTCTTCGCTCAGTACGGCGCTTTTTAGCACGATTTCCGCCGCCACGCGGGCCAGTGCCGCATCCATGCCGAGGCCCGCTTCGACGCACACCGTCATCAGGTCCAGCGCATCGGGAAAGTTCTCGAAAATGTCACGCTGGCGCTGCTTGACCATGTGTGCCAGCACCACGTTGGGCAGGTAGTAGCCGAGGGCCATGGTGATGAGCAGGCACAGCACCAGCGTGCTGCCGCCGAGCCTGGGGAAGGATTGATGCAGCAGGAAGAAAACCGCGGCCGGCAGGGCCAGCGCCAGGGTCGTCTTGGCGGCGAAGAACAGCAGCGGCGCGGTGTTCGAGCGCAGGCCTGCATGCATGAAGCGGCTGCGCAGCGGCGAGCCTTCCCAGTTCTCTGCGGGCAAGGACAATTTGCCCAGCGGTACGGCTAGGTGCAGCAGGCGCGCCAGCCAGCGCCTGCCGCCTGCCTTGCGGCCTGGCGCCTGCTGGTCGGCCAGCGCGGCCAGGCGCGATTGCACAGTAGACGAGGCGAAAGGGCGCAGCAGCAACAGCATGGCGCCGAAGGCGGCGCAAAAGGTCAGCGCCAGAAACAGTAATTGCAGAAAACTCATGAGCAACCTTTCGGGAAAAAACTCAGATGCGGATGTGCGTTACCTTGCGGATCACCAAAATGCCCAGCGCCATCATCACGCCGGATGTGAGCAGCATCTTGCGGCCGGCGCTGTCGAGGTACAGCAGGCTGAGGAAATCGGGACTGCTCAGCTGCATCATCAGCGCCACGGCAAACGGCATCAGTCCCAGGATCCAGGCTGACATGCGGCCCTCGGCCGACAGCACGCGGATTTGTCCCAGCAGTTTCAGGCGGTCGCGGATGATGGCGCTGATGCTGCCCAGCAGCTCGGCCAGGTTCCCGCCCGTCTCGCGCTGGATCAGCACGGCCACGACAAAGTAGCGCAAGTCGGTGCTGGGCACGCGGCTGGCCAGGTTGCCCAGAGCATCGCTCATGGCCACGCCAAAATTGACTTCGTCGAAGACAGCGCGAAATTCGCTGCCCAGCGGTGCCGGCATTTCATCGCCAACCATTTTCAGCGCCGTGGGAAAGGCATGGCCGGCGCGCATCGCCCGCCCCATCAGGTCCAGCGCATCGGGCAATTGCTGTTCGATGCGCTTGAGCCGCTGCTGCTGTGCGCGGCGCAAGTGCAGCAGGGGCAGGGCGCCTGCCAGCGCCCCCAGGCCCGCCAGCAAGGACAGGGGCAGTCCCATTAGCGCTCCCAGCAGCTGGCCGCCCAGCAGAGCGGCCAGGCACCAGCCCAGCAGCTGCGCCACCGTCTGCCCGCGTCCCGCCTGCAGCAGCAATCGGTCCAGCACGGCCGCCGGCGGCAGCGCCTGCAGCAGGCGCTGCAACAGGGGGTGGCGGGCCAGCAGGCGCTGCTTGCTGATCGACAGGGCGGGATGGTGGTCGGCGCTGCCTAGGCTGGCATTGCGCACGCGCTGGGCCACGCGCCCGGGCGCGCGGTTGCGCATGCCGTGCCAGATCAGGTAGGCGCCGCTGGCCAGCAGCAACGCGGCGCTGAAGACCAGGGTGCCAAAAAGGAACAGGGAAGCCATCTTAAAGTCCCTGCCGTGTCGGTTCGAACAGCTGGGCCGGCACTGTGATGCCGAAGGTATGCAGGCGTTCGAGGAAGCGGGGCCGGATGCCCGTCGAGGAAAAATGGCCGAGCACGGTGCCGCCATCGCCTATGCCCGTCTGGCGGAAGCTGAAGATTTCCTGCATGGTGATCATGTCGCCTTCCATGCCCGTGATTTCCTGGATCGAGGTGACCTTGCGCTTGCCGTCCGTCAGGCGCGACACCTGCACCACGACGCTGACGGCCGAGCTGATCTGCTGGCGCATGGCCTTGCTGGGCAGGCTGGCGGCCGCCATGCTGATCATGTTTTCCAGCCGCGTGATGGCGTCGCGCGGGGTATTGGCGTGGATGGTGGCCATCGAGCCTTCGTGGCCCGTGTTCATGGCGCCCAGCATGTCGAGCGCTTCGCCGCCACGCACCTCGCCCAGGATGATGCGGTCGGGCCGCATGCGCAGCGCGTTGCGCACCAGCGCCCGCTGCGTCACCTCGCCCTTGCCCTCGATATTCGGCGGGCGCGTTTCCAGGCGCACCACGTGCGGCTGCTGCAGTTGCAGTTCGGCCGCGTCTTCCACCGTGACGATGCGCTCGGTGGCGCCGATGAAGCCGGAAATGACGTTGAGCATGGTGGTCTTGCCGCTGCCCGTGCCGCCCGAGATCAGGATGTTGATCTTCGCCTTGCCCAGGCCTTGCAGGATTTCCGCCATGCCCGCCGTCATGCTGTCGTAGGCCACCAGGTCGGCCAGGCGCAGCGGGTCTGCCGAGAAGCGCCGGATCGACATCACGGGGCCGTCGATGGCCAGCGGCGGGATGATGGCGTTCACGCGCGAGCCGTCGGGCAGGCGCGCATCGACCATGGGGCTCGATTCGTCGATGCGGCGGCCCACGCGCGAGACGATCTTGTCGATGATCTTCATCAAATGCGCGTCGTCGCTGAAGCACACGTCCGTCAGCTCCAGCTTGCCGCGCCGCTCCACGTACACGCGCTTGTGGGTGTTGACGAGGATGTCGGACACAGTGGGGTCGGCCAGCAGCAATTCCAGCGGGCCGAAGCCCAGCATTTCGTGCTGGATGTCGCGCGTCAGGTTCTTGCGTTCGAGGTCGTTGATGACCACGGCCTCTTCTTCCAGCAGGCGTTCGACCAGCAGGCGCAGCTGTTCGCGCACCTGCTCGGGCGAGATGCGCTGCAGGTTTTCCAGGTCCACCCGGTCGAGCAGGATGGCGTGGATGCGCTGCTTGAGCAACTGGTAGGCGCGGTTGTCGATGGTGCCCTGGCGCAAGTGCGTGTGCAGCTGGCCCAGGCGTTCGCGGATCGGGATGGTGACTGCGTTCATGGTGTCGTCCTTGTTCAGGCGCGGCGTAGCAGGCGGCCCAGCCAGCCATCCTGCGCGGCGATGGGGGCCGCTCCGCTCAGGCGCCGGGCGAATTCCTGCAGCGCCCGCGTGATGGGACTCGTGGGGGCCAGCTGCAGCACGGGGATGCCCTGGTTGACGGAGGCCGCCGCCGCTTCATAGTGGTTGGGGACGGTCATGTAGACATCGCTGCCGTAGGCCGTCACCAGGTCGTACACGCTGATCTCACTGCCCTTGTCGTGGCGGTTGACGAGCAGGTGGATTTTTTCCATCGGATAGTCGAGCGAGTGAAAGACATCAAGCAGGCGCTTGCCGTCGCGGATATACGGCAAGGTGGTTTGCAGCACGGGGAAAATCATGTCGGCCTGGTCCAGCGCGCGGATGCTGATCGCGTCCAGGCTGCGGCCGATGTCGAGCACGATGAAGTCGTAGTGCTGGCGCGCCAGCCTGAGGATGGCGTCCACGTGCTCCGGTTTCACGTCGTTGGCCAGCGTGGGGTCGTCGGGCGCGGCCAGCACGCCGTAATTGGGCAGGACATTGAGCATGCTCGAGGCCAGGAACGACGGATCGAGACGGTGGATCTGCTGCGCCACGTCGGCCAGCGTGGCCAGCGGTTTCTGGTCGGAAACAAACAGCGAGGCGTCACCGAACTGCAGATTCATGTCGATCAGCACCACGCGGCTGTCGCCCTGCGCCGCCAGCGCATAGGCCAGGTTGGTGGCCAGGAAGGTGGCGCCGCTGCCGCCCTTGCACGAGATAAAGGCCAGCAGCTTGCCGTTGGCGTGGCTGCGTCGCTGCAGCTTTTCCTCGATGCGTTCGATGGCCTGGTACAGGCAGCCTGGCGGGGCCGGATAATCGATCACCTCGCGCACGCCGGCGCGCATGGCTTGCAGCAGGAAGTCCGGCGTGTGATGGCGGCACAGCAAAATGAAGGCGATGCGCGGGTGCTGGTTGCTCAGCCGTTCCAGGTTGTCGAGGTCGCCGGCTTCGATACTCGGCTGGTCGACGATCACCACGTCCGGCGAGCTGGCCACGGGCAATCTTTTCAGGGGGCCGGCCAGGGTGTCGACCTGGTGCGCGGGATTGCGGCTGCGCAAAAGCGCAGCGATGCCGGCCAGGCTTTTTTCATCTCTTGAGTTGACGGTGATTTGCACGGTAAGCCCTCCCTAGCGCTTGCTGACGCCGATGGTCAGGGCCTGCGTCGATGCCGGCGGGGTCTGGAACGATTCCTGGTAGTGCTGGTAGGCAGCCACGCCGGCGCGGCCATCGATGCCGCCGCTGGCGGCCAGGCGGGCTTGCTGACGCGCGGCGGCGTCGGGCTGCAGCACTTGCTGCGCCTGCGTCTGGCGCACGCTGTTGCCAAACTGGCTGTCGAGCCGCGGTGTCTGCTGCACGCAGCCGCCCAGCGCCGCGATGACGGTCAGCAGGGAAAGAAAGCGGGGGAAATCAATCATGTTGCTGCTCCGGTTGTGTTGCGGCTGCTGCCGTGGCGGGCGGCGGTGTTCCTTCCATTTTTCCGCGTATGAAAAATTCCGCGCGCGACGGTTCCACATAGCCATCCGTGGGCAGGGGCGGCACGGCCGGCAGTGGTTTGACCAAGTGCGGCGTGACGATGAAGACCAGCTCGCTGCGGTCGCTCTGAAAGTCGCTGCTGCGGAACAGCGCGCCCAGCACGGGGATCTCGCCCAGCATGGGCAGGGCCTTGATATTCGTCGTCACATTGTTCTTGATCAAGCCGCCGATGGCGAAGCTCTGGCCATCGAACAACTGCACCGTGGTGGTGGCGCGCCGCGTTGTGAACGAGGGTAGCAAGGCAGTGGCATTCGTGCCGCCCGCGCTCAGGCCGATGCCATCCTTGTTCAGTTCGGAAACTTCCGGCGCTACCTTAAGATTGATGCGTCCGCCATCGAGCACGGTGGGCGTGAATTTGACGGCCACGCCATATTCCTTTTCTTCCAGGGTGATGGTGGGCGTGCCGCCACTGTTGTTCTGGCTGACAGGAATGAAGACCTTGCCGCCGGCCAGGAAACTGGCTTCCTGGCCGCTGATGGCCATGATGGTGGGTTCGGCCAGGATTTTCACGAGGCCGTCGCGCTTTTGCGCGTCGATGCTGACGAAGTTGCCATTTTTCTTGTTGAACGCCTCGATCAGGCTGCGGTTGCCGCTGAGCAGGTTCGACAGCAAGGAATGCGTCCAGTTGCCGACCTGGACATTCACGCCCAGGCTGGCGCCCAACTGGTCGACCAGGCTCTTCGACACTTCGGCGATTTTCACTTCCAGCATGACTTGCTGCGGCGCCGCGATGGCCAGCATATTGATCACCTTGATGCCGGCCACGGCGCTGGCGGCAGCGCCGCCGGCAGCGCTGCCGCCGCTGGCGCGCTCGGCATACGATTGCGCCAGCGCCACGATCTGGCTGGCCTTGACGGTGTCGGCCACGGTGCCCGACAAGAGCAGGGTGTCGGCCGCGCCGTGGATGGAGATCTGCGTCTCGTCGGGGAACAGTTGTTGCAGCTGCAGGCGCAGCGCACCCGTGTCGATGGCCACGCCGAGGTCGATGATGGTGGCTTGTTTGGCGCGGTCCCACAGGATCAGATTGGTGGCGCCGGGACGCTTGCCCAGCAGGTAGACTTCATTGGCATTGAGCAGGATCACGTCGGCGATGGCGGTATCGCCCACGGCCAGGCGGCTGGCCGCGAACGGCAGGTGCAGCAGTTGCGATTTGCCGGCCGACAGGTTGATCAGGCGCGGCAGCGCCGTGGTCGAGGGGGCTGCCGCGTGCTGTACCTTGGCCGTCGTCTTGGCCGCCTTGGCGGCCGTAGCCGCCTGGCCCGGCAACAGGCTGGCCGCCAGTACCAGCAGCAAGGCCGGGCGTTTCAATGGATGTGTCAATTGCTTCCCCAATCAGTGCTTGAAATCGTTCTTGGAATGGCCATCAGAATTGCTGTGCGCTACGCTCCAGGCCCTTGATGACTTCGATGCGCTCGCCGGCCGCGCGCGCCGGCGGCGGCGCGACGGCGCGCCTGACGACGGCCACGGCTGGCTTGGCGGGCGCTTTGAGGTCGAGCAGGCTGGCGCGGGTGGCGCCGGCCGTATTGACGGGCTGGTCTTCGATCTGGTTGCGCAGCACCAGCGACAGGGTGCCCACGCTGCGCGCCAGGTCCAGCTTTTCCGCCTGCTCCGGCGTCAGCTCCAGGGTCACCGCGTTGACCACCTTGGGCTTGGTATCGTCGCGGCTCGACTCCTGGGCGATGGCCAGCACCAGTATGCGTTCGAGCACGATCTTGGAAATGGCCGCATCGTTGGCTTGCGTGCGTTTCTTTTCCGCTTCGTCCTGGGTATTGACCAGCACATCGACGAAGTTGCCGGGCAGGGCGAAGCCGGCCACGCCCACCACGTCGTTGACGCGCACCGTCATGGCGCGCTTGCCGTCGCCCAAGGCGGCGGACAGGCCACCGACCGTGCCGACGGGCGCGAGCTTGCTTTCCAGAACAGGTTCGCCGCGGCCGATATTGCTGCGCGCAACCCTGGCCTCCAGCAGCTTGGCATCGCTGATGGCGCCCGGCGGCAAGGCGCCGGCCGGCCAGTCCACCAGCGTGATCATCTCGGGCGCCAGGCGCGCGCCCAGGTTGATGTCGGCGCTGGCGACGGCTACCTTGCTGCTGTTGGGCGCCGCTTGTGCGTTGATCCAGCGCAACGCTACCAGGACGGCGGCCAGGGCCACCACGAAGGCCAGCACGATCAGCGCGATGGCGCGGGTATGTCTCATGAAAAGCTCCAGAAAAAGGACAGGGCGGTGCCGGCCGCAATGGCGATCGCATACGGCAGCCTGCCGCTGGCGGCCTGGGGCGCATCGAGCCGGGCATTGCCGCCGCTGACGCCGCGCAGCAGGCTGTAGAACAGCATGCGGTAGCTATTGCCGAGGACCTGGCGCAGCACGCCCGTGCAGGCGGCCACCAGCAGGGACAGCACGCCACCCGCCAGCAGGGTCAGCAAGGTGGCCGACAGCAGTTGCTGCGGCCCAAGGAAAGCGCCCACCATTGCCATCAGCTTGACGTCGCCGGCACCGAGCGCGCGCAGCATGTACATGGGCAGCAGCAGGGCCAGCCCCAGCACCAGCCCGGCCAGCGAGGCCGGCACGCCCAGGCCGCCGCCCAAGGGCGTGAGCACAGCATGCAGCAGCAGGGCCGCCAGCGCGCCGCCAAAGACCAGGCCATTCGGGATGCGGCGGCTGCGCACGTCATGCCAGACGGCGCAGGCCAGCAGGGCGCACAGCAGCAAGGTGGGAACGGTGATTGAGAAAAGGGGAGTCATGACGATGGCGGTGAACGGTGGCGGTGCGCGGCAGGGCGGGGTACCCGGACGCGCTGTGCGTCCGGGAAGGCAAGACTCAGGCGACGGTCATTTTCTTGACGACGGCGGTAAAGCCGGCCTTGATGCCATCGCCGAGGATGGTGACGGCGGCGATCAGCGCGGTGGCGATCAGGGCCGCCATCAGCGCGTATTCGATGGCCGTGACGCCGTCTTCGTTCTGGATGAAATTTTTAATTGCATGCATGCTGTTTTCCTTGTGAGTGAGGGGTTGCGCAGGGCCTGCGCCGGGGAGTGGTCCGGCCGGGCATGAACTGCTTCGGCAGCCTTGGCAGGCTTGCTAGAAATTGCCGAAGCGCTAACTATAGGCTGCGTGTTCCCGCCGGTCATCCCACAAAGGTCACTTTCGGCTTGGTACAATCGACCCTTTTTTTTGCCGCCGCGCAGGACATTTGTACCAGGGGCCGCAGCCCCGCCGGCTTGGCAATAACACTGTTATTTTTAGTGACAATTCGGATAACTATTGTGCTGACCGGGCGCGACCGGTTAGGCGTTTGCCGGGCAGAGCTAGTATCATGGCCGGCTGGCGCATGCGCCGGTTCCGGACGCCACGCCGCGCGTTGTTCATGCCATTGATTGAGATAGGCTCCCCACCCATGCAGCAGTGCCTCACGACGCAGTGCATTTTGAAAATTGCGCTCGACACGCCCCTGAACGCCCTGTTCGACTACCGTTGGAACGCGGTGGCGGACGGGAGCGCGGACGCGGGCGCCGCTGCGCCGCTGCCGCAGGTGGGACAGCTGGCGCTGGTGCCGTTCGGCCGGCGCGAAGTGATGGGGCTGATCGTTGGTGTGTCCGACAGCACCGATGTGCCCGCCGCGAAGTTGAAGGATGTGCTGGCCGTGCGCAGCCAGCTGGCGCCCCTGTCGGAACAGTGGCTGGCGCTGGCCGCCTTTGCCGCAGATTACTACCAGCGCCCGCTGGGTGAAGTGGCGCTGCCGGGCTTGCCGAAGAACTTGCGCGTGCTCACTACCGTGGCGCTCGACCGGGCCATCAAGAAGCTGGCCAAGCTGGCCGATGCGCACGACGGCACGCCGCTGAACATGCCGGCGCTGAATGCCGCCCAGCAGGAAGCGGCAGATGCCATCGGCGGCGCCCGGGGTTTCAAGCCGACCCTGCTGTACGGCGTGACGGGCAGCGGCAAGACGGAAGTGTATCTGCAAGCCTGCGCCCAGGTGCTGGCACGCGACGAGGCGGCGCAAATCCTGATCCTGGTGCCGGAAATCAATTTGACGCCCCAGCTGGAAGGCAATATCCGCGCGCGCTTTCCTGGCGTCATGCTGGCCACCTTGCACAGCAGCCTGTCCGAGGGCGAGCGCATGCTGCACTGGCTGGCCGCGCACCAGGGCCAGGCACGCATCGTGCTCGGCACGCGATTGGCCATTCTTGCGTCCTTGCCGCAGCTCAAGTTGATCGTCATCGACGAAGAGCACGACCCGTCCTACAAGCAACAGGAAGGCTTGCGCTATTCGGCGCGCGACCTGGCCGTGTGGCGCGCCTGGCAATTGCAGATTCCCATCGTGCTCGGTTCGGCCACGCCCTCGCTGGAAAGCTGGCACCACGCGCAGACGGGGCGCTACCGCAAGCTGGAATTGCGCGAACGGGCCGTCAAGAATGCGGTGTTGCCGCGCGTCAAGATTTTGGACATGGAGCGCGACAAGCCGAAAGACGGCCTGACTTCGCATCTGGTGGCCGCCTTGAAACTGCGCATGGAGCGCGGGGAACAGTCGCTGCTGTTCCTGAACCGGCGCGGCTATTCGCCCGTGATCTGCTGCGAATCGTGCGGCTGGATCAGCAATTGCACGCGCTGCACCTCGTTCATGGTGCTGCACAAGCCGGAACACCGCTTGCGCTGCCACCATTGCAGCCTGGAATTGCGCATTCCCCGCCATTGCCCCACCTGTGGCAACGTCGACTTGCAGCCGCTGGGACGCGGCACGCAGCGGGTGGAAGAGGGCTTGCAGCAATTGTTTCCAGAGGCGCGTATTTTGCGCATCGATGCCGATTCCACGCGCAAGAAGGGTAGCGCGCAAGAAGCGTTCGATACCGTGCACCGGGGCGAAGTGGATATTCTGATCGGCACGCAGATGGTGGCCAAGGGCCACGATTTCAAAAAGCTGACGTTGGTCGGCATTTTGAACCCGGACACGGCCCTGTTTTCGCAGGATTACCGGGCCAGCGAACGGCTGTTTGCCCAGCTGATGCAGGTGGCGGGGCGGGCCGGGCGGGCCGCGCAGGCGGAAGGCGGCAGCGTCAGTGAGGTGCTGATCCAGACGCGCTATGCGCGCCATCCTCTGTACGACGCCGTCGTCAACCACGATTACGACCATTTCGCCACGACCTTGCTGGAAGAGCGGGCCCAGGCGGCGTTGCCGCCGTATCTGTTCCAGGCCCTGCTGCGCGCCGAGGCGCCCGAACTGGCTACGGCCATCGAGTTCCTGCAGGCGGCGAAAGAGTGCATGGCACACCCGCAGGTGACCATCAATGACCCGATTCCCATGAGCATGACGCGCGTCTACAACGTGGACCGCGCCCAGCTGCTGCTGGAATCGCCCTCGCGGCCCGCGCTGCAGGCGTTCTTGAAAGAATGGTTAAGTGAATTGCGCGCCATGAAGTCGCGCGTGAAATGGTCGCTGGAAGTGGACCCGCTGGATATTTAAATTACTGCAGGTAGTCGCGCGCCGACTTGACGATCTGCTCGGACAGCAGCTTGGTAAACGGCGTGTCCAAAGTCCACGCGTGCCAGCTCAGCGGCACGTCCAGGGTGCTGCCCGGCAGCAGATCCACGAGACGGTCTGTCGCCAGCGCTGGCGCGGCCAGGCGCTGCGGCATCAGGCCGTAGGCCAGGCCATCCTGGACGCAGCTGCGGCGCGCCGTTTCCACGGGTAAGGTGTGGTGCGGAAAGGGTTCACGCATGCTCAATTGTTCCGCGAGGAAACGCGCCAGCAAGCCGTGCTGGCCCACCACGGCCGGCGCCAGTTGCACCGCCTCGGCAATAAAACCATCGCCGAACCAGTGGCCCGCAAACACGGGCGTGGCCACGCAGACATAGCGCAAGGTGCCTAGCGGCGTGACGCTGGTGGCGGCCGCCGCGTCGATCGCTGTGCCGGACTCGGCCGCCACGCAGCCAAACACGGAGCCGTCGCGCACCATCTGCAGGGCGCTGTCGCTGTCGGCCAGACGCACGTCGAGCTGGCAGCGCGGCGGCGCCAGCAGGGCGTATAAAGTGTCGGGGAACCAGGTGGCCAGGCTGTCGGCATCGATGGCGATGGCGATTTCCGGCATGCTGACGCTGTTGCCCAGGTCGATGTCGAGCGATGCTTCCATCAGCTTGACGTTGCGGTGATGCACGATCAGGCGCTGGCCCAGGCCCGTCGGCACGGCTGGCTGGCCACGGATGATCAGAAGGCGCCCGCTGGCGTCTTCCAGCGCCTTGATGCGCTGCGAGACGGCCGACTGGGTGATGCCCAGCGCCAGGGCGGCCTTGTCGAAACTGCCATGGCTGGCCACGGCGTCCAGCACGGCCAGCGCGCGATAATCGAGTGATCCCATTAGCTCAGCTTATAAATTTTGAAAATGATTAGTTATACTAATACATATATTGCTGCAAAGTAAAACCTTATTTTCGCCAAACGGGTAGTATCGAACGCTGTGAGCAACCTCAGTGGATGGATAGCACGATGAAGACGATACAAGTGGATGTGGCCGTGATCGGCAGCGGTACGGCGGGTATGACGGCGCACAAGGCGGCGCGCATGCAGGGCAAGCGCGTGCTGATGATCGAAAGCGGACCGTACGGCACGACGTGCGCGAGGGTGGGCTGCATGCCCAGCAAGCTCTTGATCGCGGCCGCCGAGGCAGCTCATGCGGTAGCTAGCGCGCCGGCCTTTGGCGTGCATCCTGGCCCCGTACGCATCGATGGCCGGCAGGTGATGGCCAGGGTGCGCAGCGAGCGCGATCGTTTTGTAGGCTTCGTGCTCGACGGCGTCAACGCCATCCCCGAGGAAGAAAAACTGCGCGGCCATGCGCGTTTTATTTCCCCCGGAAAATTGCAGGTGGATGAGCATACGCTTGTCGAAGCCACCAGCGTGGTCATCGCCACCGGTTCCACGCCCATCGTGCCGCCCGAGTGGCAAGCGGCGGGCGACCGGGTCATCACCAGCGACGCCGTGTTCGAATGGACGGATTTGCCAAGCTCCGTGGCCGTGGTTGGCAGCGGCGTCATCGGCCTGGAGCTGGGCCAGGCGCTGGCCCGCCTGGGCGTGCGCGTGACCCTGTTTGCGCGCGGCAATAAAGTCGCGCAACTGACGGATCCGCTGGTGCTGCGCGAGGCCGATGCCGTGCTGGCGCGCGAACTCGATATCCGCTTCATGACCAAGGTCGCGCGCATGGCCAAAACGCCAGACGGCAGCGGCATCGCGCTCACCAGCAGCGATGCCGCCGGCGTGGAAAAAACCGAGCAGTTCGAATATGTGCTGGCCGCCATCGGCCGCGCGCCGAACGTGGACAAGATCGGCCTGGAGACGGCGCAAATCGAGCTCGACCGCCATGGCATTCCCCTGCATGACCCGCATACCATGCAGTGCGGCAAGAGCGCGATTTTCATCGCCGGGGATGCCGACAATGCCTTGCCGCTGCTGCCCGAGGCAGCCGACGAGGGCCGCATCGCGGGCGACAATGCGGCGCACTTTCCCAATGTGAAGCCGGGCTTGCGCCGCACGCCGTTGACGATTGCCTTCACGGAGCCGCAGATCGCCACCCTGGGCGCTACCTACCAGCAATTGTGCGTGAGCCACGCGGGCCGCTTCGCCGTCGGCGCCGTGTCGTTCGGCAACCAGGGCCGCAGCCGCGTGATGCTGCAAAACCAGGGCTTGCTGCGCGTGTATGCGGAATTCGGCAGCAAGCGCTTTCTCGGTGCCGAGCTGATCGGCCCAAGGGCGGAACACCTGGGCCACTTGCTGGCCTGGGCGTGCCAGGCGCAGTTGACGGTGCCGGCCATGCTCGACATGCCGTTTTACCACCCCGTCATCGAGGAAGGCGTGCGTACGGCCTTGCGCGAACTGGCGCTGCACCTGGAAAAAGACCCGGAACACGCGTCCGGCTGCGCCGACTGCACGCCCGGACCTTGAATGCAACTTTATGCTTTACATAATTTTGTAGACAAGCGCACATGATTGCGCGATCATCGCTGCCACATTGAAATATTGATTAAAAGCAAAAAACATTTCAATTGGTTCATGCCCACGAGCACCCGATGGTAAAAAGGGTGGCGGCTAGCGATGACGGAGACGATGTGAAAATTCGGCGCATTTATGCGGGAGAACTCGCCCTGGGCGTAGCGCTGCCCTGGGACGTGCACGGCGAAACGGGCGGCTTGCTGGCCAGGCTGGGCCATGTCATCAGCAGCGTGAACCAGATCGCATTGCTGCTGGCGCGCGGCGTCATCGCCGATGCCAGTGCGGACGTGCCGCGCACGGCCACGCAAGCGCCGTCGGCACTGCGCATGCTGAACCTTGTCACGGCTGGCCTTGCCCTCGTCTTGCCGGCCATTGCCGCCGGGCAGGCGGGCAGCCACGTGTCCCTCGCGCCGCTGGCGCAGCTGGTGGAAGAGGCGGTGGCACTGGACGCCGACGTGGCGCTGGCCTGCATCCTGCACAACCAGGGCGCGGGCGATTTTGCCGTGCGCCACAGCGTCGACACGGCCGTCATCACGGCCCTGCTGGCGCGCGCCCTGAAACTCGATGACGAGGTCGTGCGCAGCGTGCTGCTGGCCGCGCTGAGCATGAATGTGGGCATGCTGGAACGCCATGCGGATTTCCAGCACAAGGCGGGCCCGCTGGACGCAGATGAGCGCGCCTATTTGCGCGCCCATCCGCAAGCCGGTGTCGACTTGCTGCGCGCGGCCGGCGTCACGGACGCCGTCTGGCTGCAGGCCGTGCTGCAGCACCATGAAAATATCGATGGCAGCGGCTATCCGCTGGGCACGCAAGGCGCGGCGATCGGCATCGGCGCGCGCCTGATCATGCTGGCCGACCGCTATTGCGCGCGCGTGTCGAAGCGCAGCTATCGCCAGCCCTTGCTGCCGAACGTGGCCCTGCGCGACATGCTGATGGCCGACAAGGCCACCCTGGATGCGCCGCTGGCCTCCCTGCTGGTGCGCGAGCTGGGCATCTACCCCGTCGGCACCTTCGTCAGATTACTCAATGGAGAAATCGGCGTCGTCACGCGCAAGGGCTTGAACGCCACCACGCCCCATGTGCAGTCGCTGATCGGCCCCCGCGGCGCGCGCCTGGACGTGCCGCTGCGGCGCGATACGCGCGTGGACTTGCACGCCATCCGCGAAGTGCTCAGCGCGGAGCAGGCGGGTTTACAGTTTCGCCCGGATCAATTGTGGGGCCGCAGCGCAAGAGTTTAGCGCAGGTGATTAATTCAGCAGACCTGCATCCAGCCGTCCTTCGAGCGCCAGTTCGCGCATGATGCGCACCGTGTCGATGTCGGATTCCTTGTAGGCGGAGCGGCGGAAGTCGTCGTACAGGGCGTTGGCCGCATCGGTGGCCGCGTCGTGGCCGTCGTCGTACTGGAAGCGCACCCACAGGCTCGCTTCGTCGGGCATTTCGATGGTCATCACCAGCGAGGACGCGCTGATATCCTGTTGCGCCGGCACTTCGTAGCGCACCTGCAGTTGCGGCACCAGCACCACCCTGTCGTTGATGACCAGCTCGCCATAGCGCAGGCTGCGCGCGAAACCGGTATCGCTGCGCTCGCTGATCTGGCACTCGTCCAGGTGCGGCACGAACAGCTTGGGCGACTCGGCGCGCAAGACCAGGCCGCGCCAGACTTGCTCCAGGGTCAAGGTGTCGATCAGCGGGTTCAAAGGATCGTTGATTTCAATCAGGTGTTCAAATTTCATGGGACTGTCATTCGGTAAGTGGGCGCGCACGGGCGATATAGGCGGAATGGTACTCCAGCGCCGGCCTCGCCGCACGCATGGCATGGGCCAAGATGGCGGCACAGAGCGAGATATCAATGCCATTGCCTGTTTTTCAGGCATGGGCCGCCATGCAATTGGCCCACGCGACGCTGTTACAATGAGCTGCTGTTCCCTGCGGAAATACCCTGATGTCCAAAGCACCACAGTTCGGTCTGAATGCGCCCCAAAGCGAAGCGGTTACCTACCTCGACGGCCCCTGCCTGGTGCTGGCGGGCGCCGGTTCGGGCAAGACGCGCGTGATCACGCAAAAGATCGCCCACTTGATCGAAGACCGGGGCTATGATCCGCGCACCATCGCCGCGCTGACCTTCACCAACAAGGCGGCGCTGGAAATGCAGGAACGCATCGCCAAGCTGCTCAAGCAGCCACGCCAGGCCAAACAGTTGACGGTGTCGACCTTCCACTCGCTGGGCGTGAAAATCCTGCGCCAGGAAGCCAATGGCGTAGGGCTGAAAGACCGCTTTTCCATCATGGATAGCGACGACTGTTTTTCCCTCGTGCAAGACCTCGCCATTACCACCGATAAACAGGTGATACGTGGCATCCAGAACGCCATGTCGCTGTGGAAAAATGGTTTGATCGACCCGGACATGGCGCTGGCGCAAGCCAAGGATGAGGATGAAGCGAACGCGGCGCGCATCTACCGCAGCTATGTGGCAACGCTTTCCGCCTACCAGGCCGTCGATTTCGACGATCTGATCCGCCTGCCGGTGGAACTGTTCCGCAACAACGGCCCCGTGCGCGACAAATGGCAGCGCCGCCTGCGCTACCTGCTCGTCGACGAATACCAGGATACGAACACCTGCCAGTACGAACTGGTGAAACTGATGGTGACGGGCATCGGCAAGAAGCCGATGTTTACGGCCGTGGGCGACGACGACCAGGCCATTTATGCCTGGCGCGGCGCCACCGTGGAAAACCTGAAGACGCTGGAGACGGATTTCCCCGATTTGCGGGTGATCAAGCTGGAGCAGAATTACCGCTCCACCATGCGCGTGCTGAATGCGGCCAATGCCGTCATCGGTAACAACCCGAAACTGTTTGAAAAGTCGCTGTGGTCGGAACACGGCCTGGGCGAGCCGATCAAGGTGCTGGGCATGCAGACGGACGAGCAGGAGGCGGAACAAGTCGCCATCATGATCTCGGCCGACCATTTCGAGCGAAAAAATAAATTTTCCGATTACGCGATTTTGTACCGGGGCAACCACCAGGCGCGCATCATCGAGCAATGCTTGCGCAAGGAACGCATCCCGTACACGATTTCGGGCGGCCAGAGCTTCTTCGACAAGGCCGAAATCAAGGACATCATCAGCTACCTGCGCCTGCTGGCCAACGAAGACGACGACCCGGCCTTCATTCGCGCCGTGACGACGCCGCGCCGTGGCGTGGGGCAGTCGACCCTGGAAGTGCTGGGCGCGTTCTCGGGGCAGTGGCAGTGCTCGCTGTTCCAGGCCGTCTTCAAGGGCGGCATCGAGGCCAAGCTGACGGACCGCCAACTGGGGCCGCTGCGCGACTTCTGCAACTTCATCAACGACCTCGAATCGCGCGCCAGCCGCCCCGGTGCGGCCGGCAGCGGCGACAATGCGGCCGAAGTGCTGGATGACATGATGAAGGAAATCCACTACGAATCGTATCTGTACGATGCCTTCGAGGAACGGCAAGCGCAAAGCAAGTGGCAGAACGTGCTGGAATTCGTCAACTGGCTGAAGGAACGGGGCCGGGGCGGCAAGGACCGCGATGGCGAAGAAAAGAACGTGCTGGAACTGACGCAGATGGTGGCGCTGATGACCATGCTGGAAGGCAAGGACGAGGAACAGGACGCCGTGCGCATGTCGACCCTGCACGCGTCGAAAGGGCTGGAGTTTCCGCACGTGTTTCTGGTCGGCGTGGAAGAGGGGATTTTGCCGCACAAGGGCGACCCTGACGCGCCCGCTGAAACCATCGCCGCGCGCATCCAGGAAGAGCGCCGGCTGATGTATGTGGGCATCACGCGCGCCCAGCGCACCTTGCACGTCACCTGGTGCAAGAAGCGCAAGCGGGCAGGTGAGCAAGTCCATTGCGACCCGTCGCGCTTCATCAAGGAAATGCAACTCGATGTGGGCGACGCCGTGCCGACGGAGGCGGAAATTATTTCGCCGAAAGAACGGCTGGCGCGCATGAAGGCCTTGCTGGCCGCGCCGAAGGCTTAAGCGGCGTTCAGGCTTCCACGGCGCCGTCGGGCGTGGTTTTCGGCACGATGGCCAGCTGCATGCCCAGCGCATCGAGCATCTTTAAAATGGTTTCGAAGCGCGGCTTGCTGCCTTCGCGCAAGGCTTTATACGCGCCTTCGCGTGTGATGTCGGCCCTGGCCGCCACCTTGCCCATGCCGTAGGCGCGCACCACGTCGTTCATGGCGGACTGGAACAGTTCGGCATTGCCGGTGGCGACGATTTCGCTCATGTAGGCGGCCACGGCGGCCTTGCTGGTCAGGTGTTGCGTCGGGTCAAATTTGCTCAATCCCAGTGCGTCGAGGTCGTCCAGGTCGAAGGTGTCATGGTCGGGGTGTTGGTTCATTTCTTTCGTGCTCCTGTCGATGGGGCTGCTGCCGCTTTCCGGATGGCTGCCTGCCGGGCTTTCAAATCCCTGAGGATCGCTTGCGCCTGCCTGATGTCGCGTTGCTGGCTCGATTTGTTTCCACCCAACAGCAGCAAGATCAGTGTGCCCCGATTCGTTTCGTGAAAATACACGCGCCAGCCGGGCCCCGTCTGTAAAAAGCGCAGCTCGCAGACGCCTTCGCCTACCGGCCGCCAATCGCCCTTTTTTCCATGCTGCAAATGCTTGATGCGCGCATCGATGGCGGCGGCCGCCACGTCGTGCAGGGAGTCTTCCCAGCGGCGGTATTTGGCCGTCTTGCGCGTGTCGATCAACTCAGGCAAAGTGGATAGGTTCATTGTAATCGTTTGTTCTCATTCGTCAAGCCATTTGATTCAGCCATACGGAGAGAATAGGCAGAAATTGGCACCGCTTCGGAAAGAATGTCGCTTGTTTGTCCTGGCTCACGCCGCTGCGGCGGTAGAATGCCGCTTTCAGTCAGGAATCACCGAGAACACCATGGACAATGCAGAACAGATGGGATTACGTTTCGTCGATATCGAAATCAAGCTGGCGCAGCAGGAGGATCTGGTCGAGTCGCTGAACCAGATGGTGTACCAGCAGGGCAAGCGTATCGACCAGCTCGAAGCGATGCTGCACAAGCTGGGTGAGCATGTGCGCGACGGGGCGCAGCAGGCGAATGGCGGGCTGGTCAACGAACGTCCGCCGCATTACTAAATCGGCATCATGGCGCGGGGTACATGAAAACCATTCATTACCCGCCGACCCGCTAAGGTCAGTCGTTGCTGGTGACGCAAGTGTGTCAGGCTGTTATTATTTCAAGCTGGCCCGCGACACAATCGCGGTTCTCTTGCGCTCCTTGAAAGTAGACATGACCCGTCCAACAATGCTCGTCATCGCCGCCAGCCTGATGCTGGCGCCAGCCGCCGCCGCTTTTGCCGCCACCGCGGCCGCAGCGCTGCCTGCTTCGAACCCGTTTGCGCAGGCCAGCAGCCTGCCCTTCCACTATCCACCGTTCGACAAGGTGCAGGACGCCGACTACGCGCCCGCCTTTACGGCAGGCATGGCCGCCAACCTGGCAGAAATCAAGGCGATTGCGAATAACCCGAAAGCGGCCACCTTCGACAACACCATCGTGGCCATGGAGCGCTCGGGCCAGTTGCTGAGCCGCGTACGCACCGTGTTTTCCGTGATGTCCGGCTCCAACACGAATGAGACGATCCAGGGCCTGGAACGCGAGCTGGCGCCGAAAATGGCGGCCCACAGCGACGCGATCATGCTCAACGACAAATTGTTCAAGCGCATCGACACCCTCTACGCCAAGCGCGACAAGCTGGGCCTGGATGCCGAATCGAAGCGCTTGCTGGAACGCTATCACACGGACTTCGTGCGCGCCGGCGCCAAGCTGTCGGCGGCTGACAAGGAAAAGCTGCGCGCCTACAACGGCCAGCTGGCTGCCCTGTCGACCAAGTTCGCACAGAACGTGCTGAAGGAATTGAACGCTTCGGCCGTCGTCGTCGACACGCGCGAAGAACTCGACGGCCTGTCGCCAGCCGCCATCGAAGTGGCCGCGGGCCTGGCCAAGAAGCGTGGTCTGGATGGCAAATATGTGATCGCCCTCGTCAACACGACGGGCCAGGCGCCGCTGTCGCTGCTGACCAACCGCGCCTTGCGCGAACGCATCATGGCCGCCTCGCAAGCGCGCGGCAGCCATGGCGGCGAGTTCGACAATACTGCCGAAGTGCTGGAACTGGCGAAACTGCGCGCCGAACGTGCCGCGCTGATGGGCTACCCTAACTATGCCGCCTACTCGCTGGAAGACCAGACGGCGCACGACACCACCGCCGTGAACGCTTTGCTGGGCGAGCTGGCGAAGCCGGCCGTCGTCAATGCGCGGCGTGAAGCGGACGATATCCAGAAGGTCATCGATGCAGGAAAAGGCGGCTTCAAGGTGGGCGCTGCCGACTGGGCCTTCTATAGCGACAAGGTGCGCGCCGAACGCTACAACTTCGACGAGACGCAATTAAAACCGTACTTTGAAATGCACAGCGTGCTGACCAAGGGCGTGTTCTTTGCTGCAGGTAAATTGTACGGCCTCACCTTCAAGCAGCGTACCGACTTGCCCGTCTACACGTCCGACATGCTGGTGTACGACGTTTTCAATGAAGACGGCACGCAGCTGGCCATCTTCACGCTCGACCCTTACGCGCGCAGCAACAAGCGCGGCGGCGCCTGGGCGAATGCCTACGTGGGCCAGTCAAGCTTGCTGAACCGCAAGCCGGTGATTGCGAATAACCTCAACATTCCGAAGCCGGAAGCGGGCCAGCCGACCCTGATGACGTTTGACGAAGTCAACACCATGTTCCACGAATTCGGCCATGCGCTGCACGGCATGTTTTCGAACGTGAAATATCCGCGCTTCGCCGGCACCAGCGTGCCGCGCGACTTCGTCGAATACCCGTCGCAAGTCAATGAAATGTGGGCGCTGTGGCCGGAAGTGCTGCAAAACTACGCCAAGCACTACCAGACGGGCGCGGCCATTCCAGCCGAGTTGCTGGCGAAAGTGACGGCGGCCGACAATTTCAACCAGGGCTATAAAACCACGGAATACCTGGCGTCGGCCCTGCTGGACCAGCGCTGGCACCAGCTGACCCCGGCCCAGATCCCCACCGACGTGCTGGCGTTTGAAAAGACCGCCTTGACGGAAGCGGGCGTCGATTTCGCCCCGGCGCCGCCGCGCTACCGCACCACCTACTTCTCGCATGCGTTCGCGGGCGGCTATTCGGCCGGTTACTACGCGTACCTGTGGTCGGAAAAGCTCGATGCAGACACGGTCGAGTGGTTCAAGGAAAACGGCGGCCTGACGCGCAAGAACGGCGACTGGTTCCGCAGTAAGTTGCTGTCGCGCGGCGGCAGCGCCGATGCGCTCGACATTTACCGCAACTTCCGCGGCCGCGATGCGAAGATCGAACCGCTGCTGGAACGCCGTGGCCTGAACGGCAAGTAAGTCGTGTGATTCCGGCGTCAAAGCCGGGTCAATGAAGTGGCTGCCAAGCAATTGGCGGCCATTTTTATTTGGAGATTTCGATTGCAAACCGTGGTAAACCGCGCATTTGGCGTGCTGCACCGCAGGATCGCCCATGTTGGATGACGCCTGTGTGACAGACTGCTATGATCTGCCACTGGCCCGCGACGCGATCGCGGTTCTTCCCCGCGCTTCCTGAAAGATCTCATGATCCGTCCACAACTGCTCGTCATCGCCGCCAGCGTCATGCTGGCCCACGCCGCTCCGTCCGCCATGGCTGCCGCCACTGCAAAATCCGCGCCTGCCGCCGCCGTCAGCGCCCAGAACCCCCTGCTCAAAGTGAGCCCGCTGCCGTTTCAGATGCCGCAGTTCGGCCTGATCAAGGATGCGCACTACGCGCCGGCGTTTGCCGAAGGCATGAAACGCCAGTTGGCCGAAGTCAACGCCATTGCCAGCAACCGCCAGGCGCCCACATTTGAAAACACCATCGTGGCCCTCGAGCGCACGGGGCAGCTGCTGCACCGCGTGCAGAGCATCTTCAGCAACATGACCTCGACCAATACCAACGCCGTGCTGGAAGCGGTGGAAGTGGACGTGTCGCCGAAGCTGGCCGCGCATGGCGACGCGATCACCCTGAATCCGAAACTGTTTACCCGCATCGACACCCTGTACGCCAAGCGCGACAAGCTGGGCCTGGATGCCGAATCCTTGCGCCTCTTGGCCCGCTATCACACGGATTTCGTGCGCGCCGGCGCCAAGCTGTCCGATGCGGACAAGGAAAAATTGAAGGCCTACAACGCCGAGCAGGCAGGCCTGGAAACGGCTTTCGCGCAAAACGTGCTGAAGGAAACGAATGCCAGGAGCATCGTCGTCGACACGCGTGCCGAGCTGGCGGGCATGACGGACAGCGATATCGACACGGCCGCCGCTGCCGCCAAGGAGCGTGGCCTGACGGGCAAGTTCCTCATCGCCCTGGTGAACACCAGCGGCCAGCCACCGCTGGCCGTATTGACGGATCGCAAGACACGCCAGCGTTTGATGGATGCATCCTTGAACCGTGGCAGCCAGGGCGGCGAGTTCGACAACCGTGCCATCGTGCTGAAGCTGGCCAAACTGCGCGCCGAACGGGCTACCCTGCTCGGTTACGCCAATTATGCCGCGTACTCGCTGGAAGACCAGACGGCCAAGACCACCACGGCCGTCAACACCCTGCTGTCGGAACTGGCGAAACCGGCCGTCGCCAACGCGCGCCGCGAAGCGGCCGACCTGCAGCAAGTGGTCGATGCGGAAAAGGGCGGCTTCCAGGTGGCAGCGGCCGACTGGGCCATCTACACGGACAAGCTGCGCAAGCAACGTTTTAACTTTGATGAAAACGAGCTGAAACCGTACCTGGAATTGAACAGCGTGCTGAACAACGGCGTCTTCTTTGCCGCCAATAAACTGTATGGCATCAGCTTCAAGCAGCGTACTGATCTACCGGTGTACAACCCGGACGTGCGCGTGTATGACGTGCTGGACGCCAACGGCAAGCCGCTGGCCCTGTTTATCGCCGACTTCTATGCGCGCGGCAACAAGCATGGCGGTGCGTGGATGAATGAATACGTGTCGCAATCGTCGCTGATGGGCACGCATCCCGTCGTCGCCAACCAGTTGAACATTCCGAAGCCGCCCGCCGGCCAGCCGACCTTGCTGACGTTCGATGAAGTGACGACCATGTTCCATGAGTTCGGCCATGCGCTGCACGGCATGTTTTCGGACGTGAAGTACCCGCGCTTTGCCGGCACCAGCGTGCCGAGCGACTTCGTCGAGTACCCGTCGCAAGTCAATGAAATGTGGGCCGTCTGGCCGGAAGTGCTGCAAAACTATGCCAAGCACTACCAGAGCGGCGCGGCCATGCCGCAGGAATTGCTCGACAAGGTCACGGCGGCGAAGAAATTCAACCAGGGCTTCATGACCACGGAATACCTGTCGGCGGCCTTGCTGGACCAGCGCTGGCACCAGCTGGCGCCAAGCCAGATCCCGACCGACGTGCTGGCCTTTGAAGCGGCGTCGCTGAAAGACGCGGGCGTCGATTACGCGCCCGTGCCGCCACGCTACCGCACCAGCTATTTCTCGCACAGCTTTTCGGGCGGCTATTCGGCAGCCTACTACGCTTACCTGTGGTCGGAAAAGCTGGACGCGGAATCGGTCAACTGGTTCAAGGAAAACGGCGGCCTGACGCGCAAGAATGGCGACTGGTTCCGCAGCAAATTGCTGTCGCGCGGCGGCAGTGTCGATGCGCTGCAACTGTTCCGTGACTTCCGCGGCCGCGACGCCACCGTGGAACCTTTGCTGGAACGCCGCGGCTTGAACGCCAAGTAAGGCGTCCTCATCAGAAGCTTGCGTTGCGTTGATACGGCGCACGCAAGCTTTCTATGCTGGCGGCGTAGAATTGAGTAAGATGTAAACAAGAAGGCAGTCGAAAGAGTATATGAGTCAGCAAGATTTGAATGGCATTACCCTGGAAGGTATCGTGACGCGCCTGCACGCCCACTACGGTTGGGATGGCCTGGCCAAGCACATCGATATCAATTGCTTCATCAGCGATCCCAGCATCAAGTCGAGCCTGAAGTTTTTGCGCAAGACCCCGTGGGCCAGGAGCAAGGTGGAACAGCTGTACCTGGACACGCAATTTACTGACTGACAGGAAAAAACATGGATAGCAAACTCAAGGAATCGTTGCAACAGCTGCAATCGACCATCGCATCTGGCGATCCTGTGGATGAAGAAACGCATGGTTTGCTGCAAAAGCTCAATGGCGATATTCAGCAGTTGCTGGAAAAGCGCGCCGCGCAGGAGCAGGAAGAAGAGTCGACGACCTATGGCCTGGCCGAGCGCAGCCAGGAATTGTCGGCCAAATTCGCCGTCAAGCATCCGAAACTGGAGCCAGCGCTGCGGGAGTTGGGTGAGATTCTGGCTAACATGGGAATCTGATCGGGGTCCGTCGCTACGCGATTGCAATGCGCCCCACTGGGACGCATTGCCCCAACGGGTCTGCCCCATTCATCCCAAGTAATTGAAAAATAAACGTTTTTTGTACGAAAATCCAACAGTAAAAAGCAGGCCGTCAGGTTGGAAATGGCCAATTCCGGTACAATCCGTACCCTATGAGCTCCCCTACCAATTTATTTGCGACCGTTCCCAAGCGGTCTGCCCGCGCTGCTGTGGCGCCATTCCTGCCGATGTCGCGTGCCGAGATGGACGCGCTGGGCTGGGACCAGTGCGACGTCATCCTCGTCACGGGCGACGCCTACATCGACCATCCGAGTTTCGGCATGGCCTTAGTTGGCCGCCTGCTCGAAGCGCAAGGTTATCGCGTTGGCATCATCAGCCAGCCGGACTGGCTGTCGGCCGACGCGTTCCGCATCCTCGGCAAGCCGCGTTTGTACTACGGCATTACCGCCGGCAACATGGATTCCATGGTCAACCAGTACACGGCCGACCGCAAGATCCGCTCCGATGACGCCTACACGGCGAATGCCGAACCGAACAAGCGCCCGGACCGCGCCGTTACCGTGTACGCCCAGCGCGCGCGCGAAGCGTATCCCGACGTGCCGGTAGTCATCGGCAGCATCGAAGCGTCCCTGCGCCGCATCGCCCATTACGATTACTGGTCGGACAAGGTCCGCCGTTCCGTCCTGCCCGATTCCAAGGCTGATTTGTTGATTTTCGGCAATGCCGAGCGGGCGCTGGTCGACCTGACCCATCGCCTCGCTGCTGGCGAAGCGATCAAGGATATCCGTGACTTGCGCGGCACGGCCTTCATGGTGCCGTCCGGCTGGCTGCCCGGCGAGGACTGGGGCGTGCACAATTCCACCCGCGTCGATGTGCCCGGCAAGATCGATCCGCACTACAGCCCGTACGAGATGGTGCAGGAAGACAAGACCGCTTGCGCCACGGAAAATGCGTCGAAATCGGCCGAAGTCATCAAGCCGATCCGCATCATGAGCCGCGAAGAGCGCCTGGCCATGGCCAAGGAAAAGCACGACAAGACGGTCGTGCGCCTGCCCGCCTACGACGTTGTCAAGGATGACCCCGTCATGTATGCGCACGCCTCGCGCGTGTTCCACCTGGAATCGAATCCCGGCAATGCGCGCGCCATGGTGCAGGCGCACGGCGAACGCGACGTGTGGCTCAATCCGCCGCCGCTGCCGCTGGCCATGGATGAGATGGATGGCGTGTACGACATGAATTACGCGCGCGCACCGCACCCGAGCTATGGCAAGGCGCATATTCCCGCTTGGGAAATGATCCGCTTCTCCGTCAACATCATGCGCGGCTGCTTCGGCGGCTGCACCTTCTGTTCGATCACGGAGCACGAAGGACGCATCATCCAGAGCCGTTCGGAACCGTCGATCCTGCGTGAAATCGAGCATATCCGCGATAAAACCAAAGGCTTTACGGGCACCATTTCCGATATGGGTGGCCCGACGGCAAATATGTATCGCCTGGCCTGCAAGGAAAAAGAGATCGAAGTGTCGTGCCGGCGCCTGTCCTGCGTGTACCCGTCCATCTGCGTGAATTTGGGCACGGACCACAGCAAGCTGATCTCGCTGTACCGCAAGGCGCGCGCCATTCCGGGCATCAAGAAAGTCCTGATCAGCTCGGGCTTGCGCTACGACCTGGCCGTGCGTTCGCCCGAGTATGTCAAAGAGCTGGTGACGCACCACGTCGGCGGCTTGCTGAAGATCGCGCCCGAGCACACGGAAGAGGGCACCTTGTCGAAGATGATGAAGCCCGGCATCGGCGCGTATGACGAGTTCAAGGAAATGTTTGACCGTTTCTCGCTGGAAGCAGGCAAGAAGCAGTATTTGATTCCCTACTTTATCGCCGCCCATCCGGGCACGACGGACCTGGACATGCTGAATCTGGCCCTGTGGCTGAAGAAAAACAATTTCAAGCTGGACCAGGTGCAAACCTTCATGCCCACGCCGATGGCCATGGCGACGACCATGTACCACACGCGCAAGAATCCTTTGCGCAAGGTCACGGCAGACTCGGAAGGGGTGGAAACGGCGCGCAGCGGCAAGATCCGCCGCACGCACAAGGCTTTCCTGCGCTACCAGGACCCGGCCAACTGGCCGATCCTGCGCGAAGCGCTGGTCAACATGGGCCGTGGCGACTTGATCGGCAATGGCGACAAACACTTGATTCCTGCCTGGACGTCGTCGGAGTCGGGCGGCCTGGCCGCAGGCGAACGCAGCCGCCAGACGCATGGCGCCGGCACGCCGGACAAGTTCAAGGTCACGCCAGGCAAAAACCGCATCGCCCTGGGCGGCACGGCAGCGGCACCTAAAGCGGCAGCTGCCGAATCGAAGGTGCGGCCCTCGATCTTGTCGACCATCAAGACCCGTGCCAAGCCGGCCGCCGTGCCGCTGGGCCGTGCCAAGACACCGGCAAAGGGCGCTGCACCAGCAAGGGGCGTGCGCCGCTAATGCAAACCCTTAATCACATCAACAACTTCTCTATTTTTTAGATATGCGCCTTTGCAAGAACAGCATGGCAACCATGTTTGGTTAAGTTATCTACAATAAATTATTGTGATTTCTGACTTCCATAGCCGGCGCTGTGCAAGGTGGCCGTCGAGGCTTGCCCTCTGCTAGCAGTGCTCGCACTGCGTCGCAGCGGGCGCCTTGCATTGCATCCGGCTCTGTTCGTCATAACTTCACAATAATTTCCTGAGGATTACTTAACCTCGGCTCTTAGCGCGCTCTGAAAATGGGGGCTTACCTACGTCTAGATAATATTTATATAGACATGCGCGTAAACACATAAACCTATATCCCCCTATTTTGGCACCTCGATGCCGTTTGAAAGAGAGCGTCCATTCCATTAGAACCAGCTAGCGTGCTGACTCCTATTCGGGCCGCGCAAACAGGCGCTCGATTTCTTCCAGCGACTTGCCCTTGGTTTCGGGGAGGAAAAACGCGGAGGTCACAAAGTACAGCACCGTGCAGGCGGTCCAGAACAGGAACATCACGTGAAAGCCATAATTCCCGACGATAGGCAGGAAGGCGCCTGCGATCAGCGTTCCGGTCCCCTGGTTGATCAGCAACGCCACGCCCATGCCCACTGAACGTATCCGCGTGGGCATGAGCTCTGACAGCGCCAACCAGACGCACACTCCCGGACCGATCGAGAAGAACGCAATAAACCCGGCAATGCACAGCGCCGCCAACAGGCCGCTGGCACGGCTTGGTGTCGGTCCGACATAGGCGCGCAGAATCTGCAGGGGCGCCTGCCCTGCAGCCGCGTTGGCCACCTGCACATGCATGGCCACGTACACCTGCCGTGCCGCATTGAGAGCCTCGCGCGACGCCGGAGGCAGTGTTGCGATCAACTGCTGCGCCGGTTTCACCGCAGCGGCTGCAGCGCGCCCGCTCCATGCCAGCTGCGCCTGCTCGATCAACGCACGTTGCCCGGCCGGCAGCGCCCGTACCACGTCGGCGGCACGCTTTAACACCGCTTGCGAGGCCTCGGTCGGCGTGTAGGCCTCGGCCACCTGCTGATGGTCGCCATACTGATATAGAACGTTGAGCTGCACAGCCCCTTGGCCGGCCCAGCTGGCATCCGCCAGATTGAAGTCGAGACGGTTGTCCTTGACCAGCGCCGCCACCTCCGCGCGCACGTCGACGCGCTGCGATTCAAAGCGGTGGAACAACAAGGCCAGCAGACACAGCGAGACGATAATGCCGCCAGTGCCCAGCTTCAGCAGGAACACCCTGCCCTTGCGCTCGACCAGCACGATTGCCACCACTGTCATTACCGAATTGAGGATCTTGATGACCGTACCGTAGCCGGCCGCCGCCACCGGGTCCAGGCCGGCCTTCTGCAAAATGGTGGACATGAACTGCAACACCGAGTTGATGCCGGTCGCCTGGTTGCAACCGAGGATGATGCAGGCGAGGATAAACGGCAGAACATAACGGCGCTCGGTCAGCATCTCAAGTAGCGCCGCCACCGGCGACGACCTTGGCCGCTCCTGCTCCACCGCCAGCGCGTCGACGATCTCTTTGAACTCGCTCTCGGCGGCGGCCGGCGGCAACAGGCGCGCCAAAGCGGCGCGCGCCTTTTCCGGCCTCGCTTGACGTATCAGCCAGCGCGGCGATTCAGACACTAGGCAGCAGCCCACGAAAAACAGCGCTCCCGGATACATCACGGTCAGGAACATGCTGCGCCAGGCGTGATCGGCCGCGGCCACGATGCGCTGCTGATCTTCGCCAGCGGCCTGTATTTCCAGTTCCGCGTTGCCCAGGTAGTGGTTGCCGACAAAGGCGGCCAGCACGATGCCTGCGGTCAGCATGAACTGGAACAGTGCCACCCCGCGTCCGCGCTGCGCGGCGGGCAGGCACTCGGCCAGGTAAAGCGGCACCACCACCGCGATCACGCCGCCGCTCATGCCCTGTAACAGACGGCCCAGCATCAGCGGCATGAAGGATTGCGACAGATAAATCACCGCCACGCTGCCGACGAACATCAGCGCACTCACCACCATCATCGGCTTGCGGCCCAGCCAGTCGGCCAGCGCGCCGGCCAGCACCGATCCCAGAATGGACCCGGCCAATACCGCCGCCACCACCAGCGACAACTGGCTTTCCGACAGACTGGTCGAGCGGTTCAGGTAAGGCAGCGCCGGATCGATGATGCCGATGTCTATCCCGTACAGCAAGCCGGCCAGGCCGCTGACCACGGCCAGGAACACCTGGTAATTTTTTTGCGTAGTCATGATTCCCTTTCAACGCGGCCAATGCGGGCCGTCGGCAGTGCGGTAATTGACGTCTTGCGCCTCCAGGCGCTGCAACGAGGATGGCAGGCGCTGTTGGAAGTTGGCGTAATCCTTGAGTGGCTTCGGCGTCCACAACACTTCCGCCATCGCCAGCAGGCGTGGCCAGGCCATGTATTCGACCTCGCGCGGACCTTGCATGTATTCGGTCCACAACTGCGCCTGGCTGCCCAGCACGTGCCTGGCCAGTTCGGGCGGCATGGAGGCGGGAAGCGGCTCGTAGGCGTACACATGGTCCAGGGTATTGACCACGCGTGCACCGAGTGGTTCGCGATAGCCCGGCGTGTCGGCCGGCAGCTGGGCGTAGTCCAGATAGGTGTCGCGTTCGGGCGCCATCACCACGTCGTACCCGGCCTTGGCGGCGTTCAGCCCCCCCTCTTCGCCGCGCCAGCTCATCACGGTGGCGCCGGATACCAGGCCGCCTTCCAGGATCTCTTCCCAGCCGATCAGACGGCGGCCTTTTTGCGCCAGATAGGTGCCCATCTGGCCGATGAACCAGCTTTGCAGTTGATGCAGCGCGGGGTGCTCGGCCGGCTTGCCTTGTCCATCCTTGTAGTTCTGGATGTCTTCCAGCGTGGTGGACGCCGGCACCAGCTTCAGCGCCTTCATGCGCGCCAGTGCCGCCGGTGCATGCGCCCATTCGGTTTTCGGGCACTCGTCGCCGCCGACGTGGATGTACTGGCCCGGGAACAGCGTCAGCACCTCGTCCATCACTTGCTGCAGGAAGCGCACCGTGTGCTCCTCGGGGCTGAACACCTGCGTGATCACGCCCCACTCGCGGCCCACGGGCAGCTTCTTGTCGGGGCGATTGCCCAATTCGGGATAGGCGGCGATGGCGGCCAGCGCATGGCCCGGCATCTCGATCTCCGGCACCACCGTGATATGGCGTGCGGCGGCATACGCCACCACTTCGCGGACATCCTCCTGCGTGTAGTAGCCGCCATGCGGCTGGCCGTCGTAACGCAGACCGGGCGGATCGCCGGGACGTGGCGTCAGCTGGGTCTCGCTGCGCCAGGCGCCCACTTGCGTCAGTAGCGGGAAGCGCTT
This sequence comes from Janthinobacterium leeuwenhoeki, assembly GCF_051380795.1. Classification (NCBI taxonomy): domain Bacteria; kingdom Pseudomonadati; phylum Pseudomonadota; class Betaproteobacteria; order Burkholderiales; family Oxalobacteraceae; genus Janthinobacterium; species Janthinobacterium leeuwenhoeki. The sequence goes on along the minus strand of NZ_JBNYXT010000009.1, from coordinate 27,111 downwards.
GATCTCGATGCGCCAGCCCTGGTCGTCGGTCAGGTGCCAGTGGAACACGTTCATCTTGTTCTGCGCCAGCAGTTCGATGTGCTTGAGCACAAAGCTCTTCGGCATGAAGTGGCGCGCCGTATCCAGATGGCTGCCGCGCCAGCCAAAGCGCGGCTGGTCTTCGATGCTGACGGCAGGCAGCTGCCAACCGCGCCGCAGCGGCGCCTTGCGATAGATATCGGCCGGCAGCATCTGGCGCAGCGTCTGCACGCCGTAGAACAGGCCTGCCGGCTCGGCGGCGGTAATGTTCACGCCGCCCGCGTCGCTGACCAGTCGATAGCCTTCCTTGCCCAGCGAGCGCAGACTCGCGTCCAGCTTGAGGCGGATGGCGTTGGTGCCATCACGCCTGTCCACGGGTAGCGCGAAGCCGGTGGCCTGGCGCAGGTAATCCCGCAGCATCTGCGCCTCGGCCTGGGCCCCCTCATCGGCAACGATGCGGGTGCCGGCTGTCAGCGCGAACTCGCCCGCATTGCGCTGCAGGTGCGCCGGCAGCGGCACAATCTGCTGGGCCTGTGCAGCCCCCATCGACCCCACCATACATGTCACAAAAAATAGTAAACGCATACTCACCTCAAACGTAAAATGAAAACGCAGGGCCGGTCAGTCCTCACGGGTCCAGACCAGCTCAATGGAGGCCGCACTCCCGCGCGGCCGGTAAAGCAATGAAACGGTATTCAATTCGGCGTGGTCCAGTCTTATCTGGTTCTCGACCAGGAAATAGTCGCTACGCAGGCCGACCCGCACGCCATCCGGCAGCGCGCCGCCGAGCAACGCCGCTTGCAGCTCCGCCATGCTGCGGAAGTAAGCCTGGCGGCGGCGCTCCGCCAGCTGGCGCGCCTGCGGCAGCGGCAAGCGCGCCACCGCCGCCAGCAGTTCCGGCGCAGCACTGTCCAGATTGAGATCGGCCGGCGCCGGCAGCAAGACAATAAAGGGCGACAGCGCAGCCAGCACTGACGGCGTGTAACCCGGCACGCTGGACAGCTCGTCGACGCGCAACAGCGACGCTTGCCTCTGAACGCCGCCGCCCCCCTGTCCCGGCCCCTGCTGCCCGCCGGCGATGGCCAGCGCGGTGCGTAAAGCCAGAGCCGGGTCAAGCCGCAAACCGGCCAGCAGACGCTCATAGACGGCGATTTCGGCCAGGTTCAAGTTGCGATCGCTGGCCAGATTGGCGAGGTTGTAGCGTGACTGCGCGTCGACCAGGCTGCTGGCGAGCGTGGCGCGCGATCCGGCTTGCGCCGCTGGATCGCGATCGAAGTAGCGGTCCAGCGAAATCTCGGCCGGCTGCTGGTTCCACATACCGTCCAGCGTGGTCAGTTCAGGCGAGCGTTGGCCGTCGTCGCGCAGCAGCTGCCGGCTCCAATCCAGGCCAGCGCGCTGCACCCATTGCGTTTGCAGGCGCAGGCGCTGGCTCTCCATCATGCGGACCTCCACCAGCTGGTGCCAGAACAGGCTGGCCACAGCACTTACCGCCAAGGTAGTGATCAACAGCGCGGTCAGCAGCGCAATGCCGCGCTGCCTCCGTATCCGGCAAGCGTGGTGGCGCATCAGCCGCCTCCCAGCATGTACATGCGCACCAGCGGCGCCACGCTGTCGGCCGGATGCAGTATCACTTGCAGCCCCAGCGCCTCCGCCACCGGAGGCCGCACCACACGTCGTGTACGCAGACGGTCTGCACCCGCAGCCGCAGCCACAGACTGCCAGGCACCCCCGCTCCAGGTGCGTAGCGCGAAGGCCGCCACCTGCCGATCCAAGGTCACACCCTCCGGCGGCGGCGCGCCCGATACCGCCGCCTTCCAGCTTGCCTGCAGCTGCACTAGATCACGCGTGGCGGCCGAGGTGCTGCGTGTCAGCCGGTCGCCATCGATGTGGTACACCACCACCTGCATGCGGTCGGCGCCGCCATCGCCGGCGACGCCGCGCAGCAGCACCAGCCGGCCCTGCGCCGCCGACAAGGTGGGCTGGCCGTCCAGCGATGCGCTGCGCATCAGTTGCGCGCAATCGGCTTCCAGCTGCGCAAAAGCCAGCTGATGTCCGCGTATGGCGTCCAGTTGCGCGGTCAGCGCCACGCGCGAGGCCAGGATGCCATCGAGCGCGCGCCATCCCAGCACCGCCATCAACGACAGCAGCAGCATCGTCACCAACAGTTCGACCAGCGACATGCCGCGCACGCGCCGAGCATGGCGGCCTGCCGTTGTCACTGGCGCCCCTGTATGCGCTGCCACTCCAGTCCTGGACGGTCGACGCGGAACTGCAGCAGTTGCTGATGTTCGACCTCGGTGACATAGATGGTGCGGCCATCCGGCCCACCAAAGCACAGATTACTGGGCCGCAGCCCCGGCAGAACGATCTCCAGCAGCAGTTGGCCATCCCGCGAAAGCTTGGCCACTGTGCCCTTTCCAAACCGGCTCACGTACAGATTGCCATCGACATCGACACGCATGCCGTCCATGCCGAAATCCTCAAAGCGATGCAGCAGACGCTTGTTGGTCAACGCGCCATCGGCGCCGATACTGAAGGCCCAGATATTGCGCTGCACGCTTTCGTTCACATACAGAGTCCGGCCATCAGGACTGACCTCGATGCCGTTGGCGGTGCCCATGCCGTCCGCCGCCAGGGTCACCTTGCCATCACGGTCGATGCGCCAGACGCGGCCTGTGTCGTGCGCCCAATCCGGATCGCTGGCATACAGCACGCCGTCCTCCATGATGGCCAGGTCGTTGGGCTGGCTCATGCTGGCCTCGTGCGCGTACAGCTGCGGCGCGGCGCCGTCCGGCGCGATGCGGAACACGTTGTGGCCGATATAATCGGCCACGTACAGCGCGCCCTGGCGATCGAAGCGCAGGCCATTCGGCACGGAGGCGCCGGGCAGCGTGGCGAACTCGCGCGCCACGCCTTGCGGAGTGACGATGCCGATGGTCTGCTGGCGGCCGAAATTGACCGCGTACACATTCCCCGCCGCGTCCACCGCCGGCCCTTCTATGCCGGCGGTGAAACTGCGCTCCGCTGTCAGCGGCGTGACGACAAAAAGATCCTCCCTCATCGAAGGAGCGGCCTGGCACGACGTCGCCGCCAGCAGGAGAGCACTCATCAACCGCATACAATCTCCTTTGGAAAAATCAATGTCCCTGCACCTGCAGTTCCTTGATCGAACCGCTCCACGAAGAAGCGCCGGTGCGTCCCGTCATCCGTACGCCGGTCACGCCGCTGATGCCGGCGCCGCTGAAGGTATAAGTTATGCCACCGGCCGACGCACTGTTCGGATAAGCCGGGCTGACCGCCCATCCCGCATCTATCCAAGTAGTGCCGTTGGTGGTGTACTGCAAGCTCAGGCCGGATTCGAAATAGCCATTGCCGTAAGTGTCAATCGCACCGTTGATGAACTTGGCCGATGAAATGACCTTGGTCGCTGTGAAGATGACGCCGGCCGCCTGCCATTTCGGGCTGGCGCCTTCTCCCACACTGTTCAGCGTCAGGCTGGTGCTGGTATTACCGTCATTGACGGCGCCCGCCGCCGCCTTGTTGGTATTGGCGGTGGACGTGGCATTGGCGGTCCACACGTAGCCGGTGCCCGTGGGGGCGATATTGCTGTCGGTGCCGCCGCCGCTGCCCAGGCCCGCGCTCACCGCGCTCCAAAATGTGCCATCCTCGTAGCCCATGGCCCAGACACTGGTGCCGCCGAGCCCGTAGGTGTTCACCAGCGCGGCCTTGGCGGTAATGCTCTGCGCATCGTCATACCACAACACCGGCTGCTTGTTGGCGGTGCTCCATGCCGTGCCATCGGCTTGCTGTACCACCGTGCCCCAGGTGGCGTATGGCGTGGCCGACGCGGTGTCGCGCTTCTTGCTTGCGCCGTGGGCGGCGATGACGTCGTTGTAGCCGGATACGCCGTTGGCGCCCTTCCAGTAAGCCGCGACGCCGGTGCTGTAGTCGTAGCCATAGGTAGGCAGCCCTTGCAGCACCTTGGCTGCCGGCACCCGCGATACGGCGTAGCCCAGTTTGGACTGCATCCAGTCCAGGCCCGCTTCCGGTCCAGGCCAGGTGGCCGAATTGGACGAGGACCAGCCAGGTCCGACTTCGTCATACGTCATCAGCTGGAAGTAGTCCACCGCCGCGCCGATCGCAGCGTAGTCGTAACCGGCCAGATAGGCCGGCTGGCCATCGCCGCTCATCGGCGGAATGCTGATAATGAGTTTTTTGCCCTGATTGTGCAGGCCCGTTGCCAGTGCGCTGATAAAGGACGACATCTGCGTCTTCATCGCCGGCTGCACAGCTTCGAGGTCGATGTTGATGCCGGCGAAGCCGTTGTTCACGGCCAGGTTGACCAGGTTGGAGACGGCGGTCGCGCGGCTGGCGGCGCTGGCGAGGAAACCGTTGCTCACGGACGGATCAAAGCCGCCGAAGGAATTGCTGTAGTCCGAGACGGTCGGATACAAGGGCAGGTTTTTGCTCTTGGAGAAGGTGATGATGTTGTTGGTGGTGGTGGTCAGGCCGCTGCTGTCGATGCTGCCGTTGGCCAGCATGGCGTAGGACGAACCCAGACCGACGGCCGACAGGTTGCCGTAAAAGGCCTGCAGATTGGTGTAGGACTGGGCGATCTGCCCGTCCGTATAGGCCAGCACGAACGCCGCGGCCGAAGCATCGGCGCTCAGGACGGCGGCCCCCAGGGTGAAGGACGCGGCCAATGCGCGCAGCGGGCTCGGAACAAATTTGGTAGCGATCACGAAAGTCTCCAGGTTAGGTTATGAACAGGATGGACCGGGCGCATTCCGCCCACGGCGGTCCGCGTACTGACCGCCGCTTGCTGCTTTACCACGGGGTGAATCAGACTGCCGGGGCGCTTACCACTCGGTACCCATGCGGATGCCGATCATGCGCGGATCGTTGTACGACGCTACAGTGAAGGTCTGCTGCGGGCCAGCGATGCCGGCCCAGGTCTTGGCGCGCACGTCGGCCACGTTACGGACGTAAAGCTCGGCGTGCCATGGATACTTGGCGCCGCCCGGTGCGCTCAGGCGCAGCGAGGCATCCACCTGGCTGTAGGCTTTCTGCGCGTCGGACAGGTGCGGCGTATCGAGATTACGTAGCGAGAAGTACATCTTGTCCTGCCAGCGCCACTGGACCCATGGCGTCAGCGACCAGCCGTCGTTGAAGTAGAAATCCTGCGAGAAGCTCAGGTTCATGGTCTTGGGCGGCGAGTATGGCAGATGGTTGCCGACCACGTTGTAGGGACGCAGCTGGGCCAGCGATGGATCGGTTCCGGTGTAATATTCCGGGCACGGCGTCACACCTTGCGCGGCGCGGGCGTCGCAACCGATGTCGTCGCTGTAGGTCGGGTAGTCGGCGATCTTCGCGCTCAGCAGCGAGGCCGAGTAGCTGATGCGGGCGTCACGCCATGGCCGATACTGGCCTTCCAGTTCCAGGCCCTTGATATCGGCCCGGCCCACGTTCTGAGTCGAATACCAGCTGATCACCGCGTCGCAGGCTGGATGTTCCGCATCGCAGGTACGCTTGCTGCGGCCGACGGTGTGCTGGCCGGTGACCTGCATGTCCTTGTAGCGGCTGTAGAACACCGTGGCCGACAAGGTCAGACGATCGTCCAGCAGCTTGCCCTTGTAGCCGAATTCCAGATTGGTGACGGTCTCCGGCCGGTACGGCAGGAAGGAGTACTGTGGGCCGGCCGGACCGGTGGCGCAATCATAAGGCTTGCCGCTGGCATCGAGCTCGGAGCCGCACAGATTGAAGCGATCGTTGAAGCCGCCAGCCTTGTAACCGGTGGACAGCGAGGTGTAAACCATGTTGCGCGAGTCGATCTGCCAAGTCAGGCCCAGGCGGCCGGTGGTTTTGCTCCACGATTCCGCGTGGTTGCTGATTGCCGAGCCAGCCGGGAACACGCCGCTGCCATAGTAGGCGCCCATACCCGGCTTGAGCATGCCGGAATTGACGCCGGTGTAGCCTGGCGTGCCCGGACCGCCCGGATCGAGGATGCCGTTGAAGTAGTCTTTGCCATACGACTCCCAGAACTGGCCGTTGTTGTCGGCGCGCGAGTCCTTGCTCATGCGGACACCGGCGGTAAAGTTCCAGGCCGGGGTGAACTGCCAGTCGGACTGCGCGAACGCCGCCTTGGATTCGGAGCGGCGGTCCGGCTGGTGGTAGTAGTTGGAGTAAGGGTAGCCGTTCGGTCCCTGATTCAGGAAGTCCTGGCCGAAGTCGATGTTGTTCTTCTCCTTCATGTAGAACAGGCCGGCCACATAGCGCAGCGTGCCGAAGTTTTGGCGCAGTTGCAGTTCGTGGACGTCGGAAGCGAATTTCGATCCCAGCGTATAGGTGGCGTTGTCCACCACCGGCCAGTGATCGCCGCCCGCCGCCGCAGTGGCGTTGACGTCGGCCTCGATGTTCTGGTAGCCGGCGTCGCTGTCCTGCTGCTGGGAGCGGCGCTGCGTCGCATGCGCGTAGCTGTATTCGATGTCGGTCTGCTTGCTGACATTCCAGACGATGTTGGAGCGCAGCGTGCGGATCGACATGTCGGTAATCCCCGGCACGTTGATGGCAACATCGTACTTGCCGCCTTTGCAGGCATATGCCGTACCGGCGGCCTGCGCGCAGTCCTTGAGCGCCAGTTCGCCGGCGTCGTTGTTCTGGTAGTTTTCGTAGGAGACCAGCCATTGCAGGTCCTTGCTCACCTTCCATAGGCCGGACAGGCGCGTCGCCCACTGGTTGCGGTTGGTGTAGTAGTCGCTCTTGTCCAGCTGGCGGTTGCGGCGCTGGTCGGTGTCTGGAATGCCGTCGGCCGGAAAACCTTTGGCCGGCATATTGACGTCGTACTTGTCCTGGGTTTGATTGATCCAGCCGTCACGCTTGACGCCCATGGCGGTGAAGCGCAACGCGATGTCGTTGGTGACCGGGATGTTCTGCACCACGTTCAGCTGGCGGTGGTTGTAGTTACCCAGATCCAGTTCGGCACTGCCTTCCTTGCTGCCGATGACAGGCTTGTTGGGAATGATGTTGATGCTGCCGCCGGTGGAGTTACGGCCAAACAGCGTGCCCTGCGGGCCGCGCAAAATCTCCAGCCGGTCCAGGTCGAACAGCAGGGCCAGCGCACCTTGTGGACGCGGCGAGTAAATCCCTGCCACGTGCAGGCCGACCGCAGGGTTGCCGATTTCGCTGAAGTCGGAATTGGACACGCCGCGTATGGCGATCTGCACGCCGGAGCTGCCGTCCACCGCTCCACCCAGCTGCAGGTTGGGCACTTCGCCGGACAGCGACTTGACGTTGACCGCGCCCTGGCGGGTCAAGTCATCCTGCGTGACGGCGGTCACCGCCACCGGCGTTTTCAGCAGCGACGTGCTGTAGCGCGTAGCCGTCACCATGATCTCCTGAATGGTGTCGGCGGATTCTGGCGGTGGGCCGGCTTCCTGCCCGAACCCCGGCGCCGCCAGTACGGCCAGCGCGCCTGCGACTGCAGTGCTGATCAGGGTCTTTCTGCGATTCAAATCAAACATGCTCTTTCCTCTTGTTGGCGTGACGGACATGCCGTCATCTCGATTGAAATCCCAACTGCTTATTTAGGTGCTTCGCTACGGCGTTGCGGCTCGTGTTTGCGTTTATCTGCAGCCGTTTTTCAACACTAACATTGCCTTCGCGGCCAGGACAAATCATCGCCCCGTACCGTTAAATTACTTATAAGCTTCTGAATTTATTGATTATTTTCCTGAACGCCAAAAGCCGTCTTTACACTTCCTTACGCAGCATTCCCGCCTGCCCCCAGCGCCCCGGGCGGCGCCTGAAAAATCCCTCGTGCGCTTACAATTCATTACAGAGATACTGTGCCGCGCTTGCAACAAGGAAGCCTGATTACGGCACCTCGATGCCGGTGGCGGCGCTCGCAGCCGCGCAATGCTTCTACCCGGCTTGAATCGGTCAGCCGACGCGACGCCATACCGCGCGGCCAGTTCTTCCAGCATCGCCGCGATGGCCGGATGCTCGAACAGGTGGCTGCTGCGACTGATCCAGCGTGCCGTCGCCCAGCGGTCAAGGCACGGCGGCGAGAACTCGACCTGATTGGTGACCATGGCGACCCGGTCATTCAGCAGTTCGAACTGCGCCGGATTGAAATTCGACGCGCCGAAGTGGCGCACCTTGCCGCCCGCGCGCAAGGCGGCAAAGGCTTCCGCCACTTCGTCGGCATCCATCAACGGATCGGGCCTGTGTAGCAGCAGGTCGAGGTGCTCGGTATTGAGGTGGCGCAGGCTTTGCTCGGCGCTGGCGATGATGTGCGCGCTGCCGGTGTTGTAGTGGGGGAGGCGCGCACCAAACAGGCCGCCGTGGATACCGTATTTTCCGACGATCTCCATCCGCTGGCGTAGATGCGGCGCCAGCGCCAGCACGGCGCCAAAAGGAGCTTCGCTGGCGTGGATGTCGGCATGGTCGAAACCGGTGATGCCCAACTCCAGCGCCTGCTCGATCAACGCCAGCCGCTACTGGGGCGTCTGCTGCCAGCCGGCCATACGCCAGCAGCCAAACGTAATACCTGACAAAGTTGGACCTTTAGCGCTGAGGGCGATACGTGGAACGGAAGTGGTCATGGTGTGTAAAGAGAAGTCAATAAACTATTCAAATTTGAATAAGCTAGCGGCGTGTGACGCCTTGCAGCACCAACGGTCCAATCTTGCGGGCGAACGGCCAGCCCTGGCTCTCGTCGGTGGCAAGTTCCCAGTTGAAGGCGCCGCGCAAATCCGGGTGGCGGCGCTGCAGTTCGCGCCAGGTGCCGGCAACCTGCGCATCGCTCATGAAGTTGGGGGCGTTGTTGATGCCGAAGCCTACCATCACGTGGGCTGCGCCCAGCAGCTTGACCCACTGGTCGACGTTGGCGGCAACCCAGGCCGGATCGGCCAGATTGGGACCGTCGTAATACTGGGGCGCACAGTAATCGAGCGCGCCGGCGCTCAGCATGTCGCGGCAAAAGCGCTGGTCGATCGTGCTCCACGGCGCCGGTGGCGCGCTGATGATGAAGCCCGGGTAAAGGCGCTTGAGTTCAAGGCTGATCCAGATCATTTCGGCGGTGTCCGGCCGCTGGTTGGACTGGAAAGTGTTCCAGTCCAGTCCATCGATGCCACCGAACTGACGATACAGGTCGACGATGCTGGCAACGAAGGCGCGCGACTTGGCGCGCTCCGGAAAACTCATGCCGTTGCCGTCGCCGCCGACGGAGAGGATGACCTTGCGCCCCTGGACCCTGCGCGCATGCTGCAGGTCCTCCTTGAAGTGGGCGGCGGCGCCGCGTCCGTCGCCGGGCGCTTTCCAGTAGACGGCGCCCGTGGTGCCGGGCGTACCGCCGACCGGCCGTGCGGCGAACAGGTACACCAGTCCATAGTGGGGATCGATGTCGCGCAGGCGCGCCGGCGATTCGTACCAGGCCGGGTAGTAGCCGGCGAGAACGCGCGCCGGCAAGCCGCCTGGCGATTGGCCCGGCATGACCAGCGTGGCGCCGACAGCGGCGACAACAGCGGTAATGCATACGCCGGCGACCAGGTGTCGCAGATTCACTTGCGCACTTCCTGCATCGCGCGCGACAGCGAGAACGTGGCATCGTCCTGGTCCAGCGACCAGGACATCAGCCCGCGCAAGCCTTGCGCGCGCACATAGTCCGCCTTGTCGCGGATCACGCGCGGATCGTCGTAAGTCCAGAAGGTGCCCTTATCGTAGGTCCATAGCTGTTTGGTGAGCGGATGATAGAAAGTGGTCAGGCCGCGCGCCGCGATGGTCGAGTACTGTTCCGCGCCCTCCTCGAAGCCTTGCGCGGCGCCGGTTGCCGGCTGGTACAGGCCGTTGTTGGCGGGGGCGACGCCGCTCCATCCGCGCGCGTAGAACGGCACACCCACCACAATCTTGTTCGCCGGGACGCCGGCTTGCATGAAACGCTTGACTCCGGCCTCGACGCTGCGCGGGGTGGCGTCGGCGCTGGCCGGATCGCTGTAAAGATTGGACTGGAAGCCGGTCGGCCCCTGTTTGCTCCAGGCGCCATGGAAGTCGTAGGTCATCAGGTTGATCCAGTCCAGCGAGCGGCTGTAGGCGGCGGGATCGGTATAGCGCATCTTGTCGTCGGTGCTGTTGATGGCGGCGGTCAGCAGATAGTGCTTGCCGCTGCGCTTGCCCAGCGCGTCCAGCTGGCGGCGGAATTCTTCCAGCAGCAGCGTGAAGTTGGCCTTGTCGCCCGGCCCCGGATGTTCCCAGTCCAGGTCTATGCCATCGAACACGCCGGCGGCCGCGCCGGCGCCGCCGTGTCCCGCCAGCTTGGGCAGGTTGCCGCGCAGGTAAAGATCGATGCAGGACGACACCAGCGCGCTGCGCCCGGCCGCGGTGGACGCGCCGGCCGGAAATTGATGCGACCATTCGCCGCCGCCCAACGCCACCAGCACCTTCAATGCCGGATGGCGCTTCTTCAACTGCGCCAGCTGGTTGAAGTTGCCGGCCAACGCTTGCCCTTCCCGGTCGGCGCTGCCGTCAACCGATTCATCGGCGGTGAATCGGCGGGCGTAGTCCAGCGTTGCGTTCATGCCGTTGGCAACGTCCTCGCTGTCACGCCCGCTGTCGCAGCGGACACCGCCATCTGGCATCTTGTAGACGTTTTCAAACGCGTATACCAGATAGGTGAAGCCGGCAGCGGCGCCCGACTGGTCCAGCTGCTTCAGGCGGAAGCCCTTCCCCACGCTCCAGCCGGTGTAGTAGGAACCCACTTCGGCCGCTTGCGCGCCGTAGGCCAGCAGGGCCGCAGTCAGGGCCAGGTAAGATAAATGTGTACGCATAGTCTCCTCAGAGTTTGATATAGATCTTTTTTCGGTCCATCGCATACGCCACCAGCCAACACGCCAGCATGTACGCCACCGCGAACAGCAACGAGGCGTTGTATGGGGATGCCCACGATAGAAACAGGACTTCATACAGGCGGCGGTAGAGCATCTGCCCATCCACGTGAATACGCGCCAGCACGATCACCGCGACGTCGGCCAGCAAGTAGATGAACAGCGTGTTCTTGCCGAGCACCTCGAAGAAATAGGTGCCGAAGCGCAGGCCGGCCATGTCGATGACGCCGACCAGCAGCGCCAGTATGATCAGGTCGAAGCCCGTGGTGCAGGCGACGAAGGAACCGGTCCACAGCTTCTTGTTAATTGGCAGCAGCGCATTCCATCCATATGCCAGCAACAGGCATGCCGCGCCGGCCACCACCAGCGCCGCCAGCGTGCGCTGGTTGGGTCCTTTGTGCCGCAGCCAGACCGCCGCAGCGTAGCCGGCCAACACGTTGACGATGGCTGGCAAAGTACTGAGTATCCCCTCGGGGTCGAAGGCGACGCCTTCGCCGTGGTACATATGCGGTGCGCCCAGCAAGGCAAGATCCAGCTTGAGCACCGCGTTGCCGCCCGGCGTGTAGTCGCCGAAGGAAGCCAGGATCCACCAATAGCCCAGTAAGGCTGCCGCGCTGAATATCGCGGCGCCGCGCAAGCCGCTGTAACGCACAATCAACGACGCGAACAGATAGCACAAGCCTATGCGCTGCAGCACGCCCATGACCCTTGTATTGGCGAACGGCGCTAGCGTCAGGTCCGGGGTGAAGAATGGGAACCAGTACAACACATAGCCGCACAGGAAAATCAGCGCGCCGCGCTTGACCACGTGCTTGAGAAAATAGGCTTCGTTATGCACGGCGAACTTCTTCATGCTCAGGCTCATGGCTGCGCCCACCACAAAGAGGAACGAGGGGAACACCAGGTCGGTCAGCGTGAAGCCGTGCCAGACCGCGTGTTCGAGCGGCGCGTAGCTGTTTTCTCCGCCGGGCGTATTCACAATGATCATCAACGCCAGCGTCAGGCCGCGAAACACGTCCAGGGCCAGATAGCGTGGGGAAGCAGAATTCGACATCTCAGAGTTTCAATTTAAGGTTATAGGTATTGAGCACAGCCACCACCGCCATCACGACAGCGGAGAACAGCAGCGCGAAGGCGATCGCCGCGCCGCCGTGCATCAGCACCGGCCACCAGCGCAGGTGCAGGTAGCGCATTAGCGTGGCCAGCACCACCGGCAGCAGATAGGTCACTAGCGGATTGGCCGCAGCCGGCTGCACCAGCGCGGTCCAGCGCGTGAGTTGGCGCATTTCGATCAGCCAGTACAGCAACACAAACAGCGCACCGCACAGCGCCGCGCAATATAGCGCCCACGGCGGCGTCGCTCCGATCTTGGAGATCGGGTAGTAGTGGTGCAGCAACCACGCGGACAACGCCAACACCAGCGCCAGCAAGGTACCAGCGGCCAACCGTGGCGCTCCGCCGCGGCCGTGGCTGCGCGCGCCGTCAAACAACAGCAGCACGCACAAGGCGCCGCACAGCACTATGCTGATATGCGTGGCGTGCATGGCGATCACTTCGTTGCCATCCACCGCCTGGCTGAGGATGAACCACAGCACGCAGGCGGCGATCGCCAACGCCAGTGCCGGCAAACGTCCGCGCGCGGCCAGGTAGGCCAGGCTGGAGACCAGATAGGCCCAGCCTATGCAGCCCAGGATGCCCCACCACGACGTCTGCATCCAGCCCTGTCCATCAGGGCCGCTGCGATAGATCAGCGCCAGCACCACGATCACGGCGGCGCCCAACCAGCGCAGTACGCGGTGGCTGCGCGTGCCCCACACCAGCATCGCCGCCGCGTAAAAACACAGGGCCCACAACTGGATCGAGATACCCATCGCCGCTTCGTTGTAGCCCTCTTCCGTGTTGACCATGAACAGGCCGATGACGATCAGGCCGAACGCACGCGTGACGATCTGCCACAAGGTCTGGCGCATGCCGCCTTCCACCGCCAATCGGTGATTCAGGCTGAAAGGGATGGAGGTGCCGACCACGAACAGGAAGGCCGGGAACACCACATCGGCCAAGCTCATGCCGTCGACACTGGCGGCCATGTGCTGGATGCCGTAGGGGATGCCGCTGGCGCCGGACAGGCAATTCACGAACAGCATGACGAAAAAGGTCAGGCCACGGAGGGCGTCGATGGCGAAGATCCGTTGGCGTGGCAGTACAGGGAGGGTAGCAGGCATGGAGGGTCTTTCAATCAGGATGGACAGACACTAGCATGTGCCCGACGGGCCTTGCAACGTCGCCCCCTGTACACGCCAAGTCACTGATTAAAATCACTAATTTCAAAAAATGGCGCGGCCCTGCTTACGTTTCTTTACACAAGTGCCCCGCATCGCCCCAGAAGCTGTGGGCGGGCCCGGGGCGGATTCACAAATCATTACGAATTTGTGGCGCCGGGAAGGATGATCGTGGCCACCAGGCCACCCTCGGCATGGTTTTGCAACACCAGCACGCCTCCGCTGTCTTCGATGATGCCGCGTGCGATGCCCAGTCCCAGCCCCAGGCCGGTGGCGTTCTGGGCGCGACCATGATCGAGCCGGACGTGCGGCTCGAACAACTGCGCCAGCTTCTCCGCCGGCACGCCGGGTCCGTGGTCGCGGATCTGGATATGCACCACGCCGTCGTACTCCTCGGTGCAGACATCGGCGGCGCCGCCATAGAACAGCGCGTTGTCGAGCAGGTTGCCGATTGCGCGCTTGAGCGCCAGCGGCTTGGCCTGCACCACCAGGCCGGCCGGCGCGAAGCCGATACGGTGCCCGGCCAGCTGGGCGCTGCGCAGCATGCGGTCGATCAGCGCGTCCAGTCGCACCGGGGTGGTGTTCTCGTAGATGTCGCTGTCCTTCACGGTCTGCAGAGCACCCTTGACCATCATATCCAGGTCATCCAGGTCATCGTGGAACTCGCCGCGCACGGCTTCGTCGTTGAGCAGCTCGGAGCGCAGCTTGAGGCGCGTGATCGGCGTGCGCAGATCGTGCGAGATCGAAAGGAACAGGCGCTCGCGGTCCGCCACGTAGCGCTGCAACTGAGTCTGGGCCTGTTCCAGTTCCTGGGTGCGGGTGCGTACCTGCACCTCCAGTTCCCGCTGGCGCCGGGAGTGCATGCGTTCGCGGGTATGGTGGCCGCCCCACACCAGCATCAGCGCGGACAGCAGCACCGCCAGCCGGAACCACCAGCGCTGCCAGTATGGCGGTGCTATCTCGAACACCAGCGGCGGCGAAGGCTGGCCCCAGACCCCGTCCTTGTTCGCGGCCTGCACCTGGAACTCGTAGCGGCCGGGATCGAGATTGGTGTAGGTGGCGATACGTTTGCTGGCGTCGCTGCCGGTCCAGTCATGATCGTAGCCCGCCAGCCGATAGCGGAAACGGTTGCGCTGCGGGTCGCTGTAATGCAGCGCCGCGAATTCAAAGGACAGCGCGGCGGCGTCGTGCCCCAGCCGCACGCTGGCGCCATCGATGGGCAACGGCTTGCCACCGGCCTGCATGGAGGTGACCACGGCCGGCGGCGGATAGGGATTGTCGCGGATGGCCGCTGGATGAAACACGGTCAGGCCATTGACGCCGCCAAAATACATTGTGCCGTCGCGATTGCGGTAGGCCGAGCCGGAAAAGTAGTAACCCTCGATCATACCGTCGCGCGCCGAGTAGTTTTTGAAGGTGGCCGCCTGCGGCTCCATGCGCGAGATACCGTTGGCGGTGCTGAGCCAGAGCGCGCCGTCGTCGGCCTGCAGGATGGCGCCGATGGAGTCGTCCGCCAATCCCTCGCGCGTGGTGTAGCGGCGGAAACGAATGGCGCCGGAAGCATCGCGCATCATGCGGTTCAAGCCGCCGTTGGTGCCGACCCACAGCGTGCCTTGACGGTCGACGAACAGCGATTGCACGCGGTCGCTGCTGAGGCTTGTGATGTCCGTCCGGTCGTGATGGAAGTGACGGAAGCCGCTGCCGTCGGCCGCCAGCAGATTGAGTCCGTTGTCGGTGGCGGCCCAGATGGCACCGCTGGCGTCTTGCACCGTCATGCGCACCCAGTCGTCACTGAGACTGGCCGGATCGCTCTCGTCATGGCGGAAGCTGCGGTCCGGCCCTCCCGCGCTGTCGATGCGGTGCAAGCCGCCACGGCTGGCCACCCACAGATTGCCGGCGCGGTCGCCGGCGATGTGGGTGATCGAGTCGCTGTTCGGATCGGGCGTGTTGAAATTGTGTGCGGTATAGGTGCCGCGGTCAGGATCTAGGCGTCCCAGCTCGGCGCTGCTGCCGATCCAGGTGCCGCCGCGCGCGTCGCGGTACACCGCCAGCACGATCTCCTTGTTGTTCATATGGCGTTCCAGCCTGGCGTCCCCACGCACCCGGGTGACTTTGCCGGTGGCCGGGTCGAGCCGGTCGATGCCGCCTATGCCGGCCAGCAGCAGCCCGTCCCTGCCATCGCTGCTCATGCCGTAGATGCGGTTGTCGTGCAAGGTGTGCGGATCGCCGGGGATGTGGAAGTAGCGGCTGAAGCCACCGCTGGCGAGATCGGCGCGACGTACGCCGGCGGTCCAGCTGCCGACCCACAAGGTGCCGCTGTGATCCTGGAACAGGCTGGAGACCTCGTTGCCGGCGCTCTGGTGGGGATCGGCGGGAATCATGACGAAGCGCCGCTGGCCTGCATCCCAGCGATGCAAGCCGTTGGTATTGGTGCCCAGCCACAGCGTGTTGTCGCGGTCCTGCACCAGCGCCGTCACCAGCCCCGGCGCCAGTCCGTCGGCCGGGCCAAACACATGGCGCGGCATGCCCGGCACGCCCAGCTGCCAGCTGACCAGGCCATCCATGGTCACCAGCCACAGGACCTGGCGCTGGTCGATGCGCAGCTGCTGCACCTCATTCAACGGCGCGTTGGGGTTGGTCGGCGTGTCGATGCGGAAGTGCTGGAAGCCGGTGGCACCGCCGGCCAGCCGGTCCAGCCCCTGCTTGTGGCCTACCCACAGTCCCCCTTCCGCATCCAGGGCCAGCGCATTGACATGGTCGTTGGCCAGGCTGGCCGGATCGGCTGCGTCGTGGCGCAGCACCGTATACCGTCCCGATTCGGGATTGAAGTGGTGGACACCGTCGCTGGTGCCCAGCCATAGCTGGCCGTAGCCGTCGCTGATGATGGCCTGCACCTGCTGCCGCCCGACCCGCCCGGGACCATCGGCGGCGGCCGAGGGAAAACGCGTGAAATCGCCGGTCGCCGGATCGAAGCGTTGCAGGCCGCCGCGCGTGCCTATCCACAAACGGTTCTTCTTGTCGACGTGGAGCACCTGCACCCAGTTGTCGGCCAGGCTGCGCGTATCGTTCGGGATGGTGCGGTAGACGGTGACGCGATAACCATCGTAACGGCTCAAGCCATGTTGGCTGCCGAACCACATATAGCCCTGCTGGTCCTGCACGATGGCGGTGACGGTTTCCTGCGCCAGCCCGTCCTTGACGCTCAGCTGGTCGAAGTTGAGCGTATGCGGCACGGCGGCCATGGCCGCGCAGTGCAGCAGCCAGAAGCAGCAAGCCAGTATGACATTGCGCAGCATACCGGCCGGCTCAAGCCGGCACGACGGCGACATTGGCCGAGAACACATAGCCTGCACCGCGCACGGTCTTGATCAGCGAGGGCTGCTTGCCGTCGTCGTTAAGGCGCAGCCGCAGTTTGCTGATCTGGACGTCCAGCGAGCGGTCGAGCGGACCGGCGTCGCGGCCCCGCGTTTGTTCGCACAACACGCTGCGGTCCAGGATATGGCCAGGGTGTTCGACGAAATACTTCAGCAGCTGGTAGTCCAGGCCGGTGAGCGGCACCCGCGCGCCAGCGCTGTCCGTGACGGTACGCTCCAGCAGATCCAGCGTAAAGCCGACAAAGCGGTAGTAGCGCGTCACGTTCTGGTTGTCGATGCCGGCGCGGCGCAGCAGCGACTTGATGCGCGCCAGCAGTTCGCGCGGGTCATAGGGTTTGGCGATGTAATCGTCGGCGCCCAGCTCCAGGCCGACGATGCGGTCGGCGCCATCGGAGATGGCGGTCAGCATGATGATCGGCAGGTTGGAGCGGCGGCGCACCTCTTTGCACAGTACAAAGCCGTCGGTATCGGGCAGCATCACATCGAGTATCACTAGTGACAGCTGGTCGGCGAAGCGGGAGAATTCGGATTGGAAAGTGAGGCCGTCCGGGGCCAGGATGACTTCGTACTGGTGTTTTTCCAGGTAGGTTTTCAGTAAAGCGCCGGCCTTCTGGTCATCCTCCGCAATCAATATCTTGCGCATACGCTTCCTGTCAGATGAATCAGTTCGAATTCCGCCTAGTATAACCAAAAGGTGCAGGAAAGAAAAAGCCGGCGCCCGGCGGGGCACCGGCAAAAGGGAGAAGCACCATACAAAGGGCGGAATATGTGATTCCGCAAACTGCGGGAACCAACCCGGAACCCGGCGGTTGATACCCACTGATTTATTCTAGCACCGGCCTTCCGGCCTCACGAATTGACTTCAAGCCATTGATTTCTTTAAGAAAAGTGTTTTTCAGCTGCCGAGCGCATTACATTTCCTTACCGGAGCCGTCGCTGCAGGGGCGAGAGCCTGTGCAGCCGTGGCGCCGGCTCCAACGCCAAGCGAGAAACTCTTACAAAACTTAACAAAAATCCTTGCTGTTCGGACATACGGGGGGTAATCCCCCCAGCAAATGATTGCGTTTAAAAGTAGAATTTTCCAAATTCAGTTTTTTTGAAAGTTCTGCATGAAGACGTCCCGTTTTATCGATAGCCAGATCATCGCCATTCTCAAGCAAGCCGAAGGCGAATCGCCAGTCACTGAGCTGTGCCGCGAGCACGGCATCAGCAACGCCACGTTCTACAAAGGGCGCTCCTAGTTTGGCGGCATGGATGCCTCGCTGATGGCCCGCATGAAGGAGCTGGAGGATGAAAACAGGCGCCTGAAGAAGATGTACGCCGAAGAGCGCTTGCAAGCCGAGATCGTCGCGGAGGGCCTGACAAAAAAATGGTGGCGCCATCTCAGCGGCGGGAGATGGCGCAATGCGCCGTGGCCCAGCGTTCAGCCACCATAGGACTGGCCGGTCAGGCATTTTGCATTAGCCAGACCTGTTATCGCTATCGCGCCAAGCTCGATGCGGAAAACGCTGTCGTGGCTGTCAATGAGCAAAGGCACGCGCTCACCGGCGCTAACTCGAACTGTTTTTACTGAATATCGTGCCGGCAAGTTACGACCTATTGTTTACGCATGAAAATATTAGCCTATATAAATTCTCGGGCAGTTGTCAAAAAATTGCGAAAAAAAAGCCCTTGTAGATCAATGACCTACAGGGCTTAGTTTACAAATTAGAGACTACTAGGTCTCAGAACGGAATATCGTCATCCATATCCGAGAAGTTCGGCGCTGGCTTCGGTGCCGGGCGTGGTGCCGGTGCCGGGGCTGGACGCGGGGCTGGCGCCTGGCGCGGGGCAGGTGCTTCGTAGCCGCCACCGCCACCGTAGCTGTCATCGCCACCGCCGGCGTCGCCGCCCATGCCGGAGCGACCGCCCAGCATTTGCATCTGTTCCGCGATGATGTCGGTTGCATACTTCTCGACGCCATCCTTGTCCGTGTATTTACGGGTTTGCAGACGGCCTTCAACGTAGACGGACGAACCTTTTTTCAGGTATTGGCCGACGATTTCCGCCAGGCGGCCGAAGAACGAGATGCGATGCCACTCTGTCAATTCTTTTTGTTCGCCCGTGTTGCGGTCCTTCGATTTGTACGAAGTGGCCACGGCGATATTGGCGATCGCGTCGCCGCTAGGCATGTAGCGGATTTCCGGGTCACGGCCCAGATTGCCGACGATGATGACTTTGTTGACTGATGCCATGAATAACTCCTGATGAACTGCAGCGGGAGCCGGTGTCCCGCGCGTTAGTTTAGTGTACTAAACGAGGATTATAAGCGACCACGCGGCGCAAAGCACCCGCTTTCTGGCGGACGCCATCTCCCGTGCGGCAGCACGTTTTTTTCACGGCAGGCGAAAACAAGAAACTCGAATACTGGTATTATATACAGTGTTTCGACGTCTGCACGCATCTGTATCAAACTTTGTCAGGGCACGTTCGCCCGGCGGCGCAATCCGCCCATGGACGCCTCAGGCATGCAGAGCAAAACCCGGCTATAGTTACAGGTTGACCCGTTGTGGCCTTTCATCCGCACCCTGGCCCGATGCGCCGGCCGCACCACTCACTGAAAGCAAGGCAATCACATGGAACAGATCCGCATTCGCGGCGCTCGCACGCATAACCTCAAGAATATCAATCTCGATTTGCCGCGCAATAAGCTGATCGTGATTACCGGCTTGTCCGGCTCCGGCAAGTCTTCGCTGGCCTTCGACACCTTGTACGCGGAAGGACAGCGCCGCTATGTCGAGTCGCTGTCGGCGTATGCGCGCCAGTTTTTGCAGCTGATGGAAAAGCCCGATGTCGACCTGATCGAGGGTTTATCTCCCGCCATCTCCATCGAACAGAAGGCAACTTCGCACAACCCGCGTTCGACGGTGGGCACCGTGACGGAAATCCACGATTATTTGCGCCTGCTGTACGCGCGCGTGGGCACGCCGTACTGCCCCGACCACCCGGAAAACGCGCTGGCGGCCCAATCCGTGTCGCAAATGGTCGATGCCGTGCTGGCCATGCCGGAAGACACCAAGCTGATGATACTCGCGCCCGTCGTCGCCAACCGCAAGGGTGAACACGTGGATCTGTTCGAGCAGATGCAGGCGCAGGGCTTCGTGCGCTTTCGCGTGCAGAGCGGCACGCACGCGGCCAAGATCTATGAAGTCGATGACCTGCCGAAATTAAAAAAGACGGAAAAACACACGATCGATGTCGTCATCGACCGCATCAAGGTGAACCAGGAAATCAAGCAGCGCCTGGCGGAAAGTTTTGAGACAGCCCTGCGCCTGGCCGATGGCCGCGCCATTGCCTACGAAATGGAGACCGCCCAGGAGCACGTGTACTCCAACAAGTTCGCCTGCAATGTGTGTGGCTATTCCCTGCAGGAACTGGAGCCGCGTCTGTTCTCGTTCAATAACCCCATGGGCGCCTGCCCCGAATGCGACGGCCTGGGACACATCGAATTCTTTGACCCGAAACGCATCGTCGCGTTCCCGAACCTGTCGCTCGCCTCCGGCGCCGTCAAGGGCTGGGACCGCCGCAACCAGTTTTACTTCCAGATGCTGTCGAACCTGGCCGCGTATTACGAGTTCGACCTGGACATGCCGTTCGAGCAGCTGGACTTGAATTCGCAGCAAGCCGTGCTGTACGGTTCCGGCAAGCAAGTGATTCCGTTCACCTATGTCAACGAACGGGGCCGTACCGTCATCAAGGAACACACGTTCGAAGGCGTGGTCAACAATCTGCAGCGCCGCTACCGCGAGACGGACTCGATGGCCGTCAAGGAAGAACTGGCCAAGTTCATCAATGAAAAATGCTGCCCCTCATGCGATGGCGCGCGGCTGCGCGTGGAAGCGCGCTTCGTCAAGGTCGGCACGGGCAAGCAGCAGCGCGCCATCTATGAAGTGGCGGCAAAACCGCTGCGCGAGACGCTGGAATTCTTTGAAAAACTGAAACTGACGGGCGCCAAGAAAGAGATCGCCGACCGCGTGGTCAAGGAAATCATTTCGCGCTTGAAATTCCTCAACAATGTGGGCCTCGATTACCTGTCGCTGGACCGCAGCGCTGACACGCTCTCCGGCGGCGAAGCACAGCGCATCCGCCTGGCATCGCAAATCGGCTCCGGTTTGACGGGCGTCATGTATGTGCTCGATGAACCGTCGATCGGCTTGCATCAGCGCGATAATGATCGCCTGATCGAAACGTTAAAACACTTGCGCGACATCGGCAACAGCGTGCTGGTGGTCGAGCATGATGAAGACGCCATCCGCACGGCCGACTACATCGTCGACATGGGCATTGGCGCGGGCGTGCACGGCGGCGAGATCATCGCCGAAGGCACCCTGCAAGATATTCTCAAGAACAAGAAATCGCTGACGGCGCAGTACCTGAACGGTAAGCTGAAAATCGCCGTGCCCGCCAAGCGCCACGCCAGCAATCCGGAAAAGCAGCTGCTCATTACTGGCGCGACGGGCAACAACCTGAAAAAGGTGTCGCTGAGCTTGCCGGTGGGCTTGATGACGTGCGTGACGGGCGTATCCGGCTCGGGCAAATCGTCGCTGGTCAACGATACTTTATATCCGGCCCTGTCGCGCCATTTGTATGGTTCGCAGACGGAACCGGCGCCGCACGAATCGATCAGCGGCCTGGAGCATTTCGATAAGGTCATCTCCGTCGACCAGGCGCCCATCGGCCGCACGCCGCGCTCGAACCCCGCCACCTACACGGGCTTGTTTACGCCGATCCGCGACCTGTTCTCCACCGTGCCGACAGCCAAGGAACGGGGCTACAGCGCGGGCCGCTTCTCGTTCAATGTCAAGGGCGGACGCTGCGAAGCGTGCCAGGGCGATGGCGTGATCAAGGTCGAGATGCATTTCTTGCCCGACGTCTACGTACCGTGCGACGTCTGCCACGGCAAGCGCTACAACCGCGAAACCCTGGAAGTGCACTACAAGGGCAAGAACATCACGGAAGTGCTGGGCATGACAGTGGAAGAAGCGCATGAATTCTTCAAGCCCGTGCCCTTGATCGCGCGCAAGCTGCAAACCCTGCTCGACGTGGGCCTCGGCTACATCAAGCTGGGCCAGAGTGCCACCACCTTGTCCGGCGGCGAGGCGCAGCGCGTGAAATTGTCGCTGGAACTGTCCAAGCGCGACACGGGCCGCACCCTGTACATCCTCGATGAACCGACGACGGGCTTGCACTTCCACGACATCGATTTGTTGCTAAAGGTCATCCACCGCCTGCGCGACCAGGGCAACACCCTCGTCATCATCGAGCACAACCTCGACGTCATCAAGACGGCCGACTGGATCGTCGACCTGGGCCCTGAAGGGGGCGCCGGCGGCGGGCAGATCATCGCCACGGGCACGCCGGAAGACGTGGCCTTGAACCCGGCTAGCGTGACGGGCAAGTATCTGGGGCCGCTGCTGAAGCAGTAACGACGGCAGCACAATAAAAAACGGCGCGGATTGCTCATGCAATCCGCGCCGTTTCTCTTTTTGCTAGCACCCCAGTCATTGCCGGCGTGTCATTTATAGCACGCCAGTCTTTGCCAGCGTGTTTCTCCCCCACTACTAAATCTTACTCAGCCAAACGCTTCTCCAGCGCGGCCTTGTTATCTGCCAATTCTTGCGGCAGATGATACGCGAGTTTTTCAAACAACTCCGTATGCAATTTCAATTCTTCCACCCACGCGGCCTTGTCGATCGAGGTGATGGTATCGAACTGTTCCTGCGTGAATGGCAAGCCATCCCAGTTCAGGTCGCCATACTGTGGCGTCGTGCCGAACAGGTTTTCCACGCCGCCCGCCTTGCCTTCGATACGCTCCAGCATCCACTTCAGCACGCGCATGTTGTCGCCAAAGCCAGGCCAGACGAATTTGCCAGCCTCGTCCGTACGGAACCAGTTGACGCAATAGATCTTCGGCAGAGCGGCCGGGTTGACCTTGCCCACCTTGACGCCCATGTCCAGCCAGTGCTGGAAGTAGTCGCTCATGTTATAGCCGATAAACGGCAACATGGCAAATGGATCGCGGCGCACGACGCCCATCTGGCCCACGGCGGCGGCCGTCGTTTCCGAGCCCATGGTGGCGGCCATGTAGACGCCTTCGACCCAGTTGCGCGCTTCCGTTACCAGCGGCACGGTGGTGGAGCGGCGGCCGCCGAAGATGAAGGCCGAGATCGGCACGCCGGCCGGATCGTCCCAGGCAGCGTCGATGACAGGGTTTTGCGTAGCAGCAACCGTGAAGCGCGCATTCGGGTGCGCGGCCTTGGTGCCGGACGCGGGCGTCCAGTCCTTGCCTTGCCAGTCGATCAGGTGGCTTGGTGCTTCCTTGGTCAAGCCTTCCCACCAGACATCGCCATCGTCCGTCAGCGCCACGTTGGTGAAGATCGTGTTGTCGCGCATGGACGCCATGCAGTTGTAGTTGGTTTTTTCGTTGGTACCCGGTGCCACGCCAAAGTAGCCCGCTTCCGGATTGATGGCATACAAACGGCCATCGGCGCCCGGCTTGATCCAGGCGATATCGTCGCCGATGGTGGTCACTTTCCAGCCGTTAAAACTTGCCGGCGGGATCAGCATGGCGAAATTGGTCTTGCCGCAAGCCGATGGGAAGGCTGCTGCGACGTAATGCTTCTTGCCTTCCGGCGATTCCACGCCCAGGATCAGCATGTGTTCGGCCAGCCAGCCCGGGTTGTTATCGGCCGATTGCGCTTCCTGGTAACCCATGTTCGAGGCGATGCGCAGGGCGAAGCATTTCTTGCCCAGCAAGGCGTTGCCGCCGTAGCCGGAACCGAAGGACCAGATTTCGCGCGTTTCAGGGAAGTGCACAATGTACTTGGTGCTGTTGCACGGCCATTTCACGTCGGCCTGGCCGGCAGCCAGCGGTGCGCCCACGCTGTGCACGCACGGCACGAACTGGCCATCGGTGCCCAGCACGTCGTACACGGCACGCCCCATGCGGGTCATGATCTTCATGTTGACGGCGACGTAAGGCGAATCGGACAGTTCCACGCCGATGTGCGCGATCGGCGAGCCAAGCGGGCCCATCGAGAAGGGCACGACGTACATGGTGCGGCCGCGCATGCAGCCATCGAACAGGCCGTTCAAGGTGTGACGCATCTCGCCAGGTTCGGTCCAGTTATTCGTCGGGCCAGCCGCTTCTTTCGTTGCTGAGCAGATATACGTACGGTCTTCGACGCGGGCCACATCGCTCGGGTCGGAGCAGGCCAGGTAGGAATTCGGGCGCTTTTGCGCGTTCAGTTTTTTCATGGTGCCGCTGGCAACCATTTCTGCGCACAGGCGCTCGTACTCTTCTTGCGAGCCATCGCACCAGTAGATGCGCTCTGGCTTGGTCAGCGCAGCAATGTCGGCCACCCAGTTGATCAGTTTCTGTTGTTTAATATAAGCTGGGACGTTGAGTGCGGCGACGCCACCCATGACGGGCTGATTCATATTACCTCCAATACCAATAAAAGAAATTCTGGTCATTCCGGCAAGACAGGCAGCATCGTTGAGAGGTGGCTGCGGCTCACTGCGGGCGGATCCTTCACGCGGGCAGGGCTCTGGTGTCGTTTACCTGGATCATGCGCCCAGGCTGCGGGAACAGTTTGCGCTATAACTATACTCAGGAAGCTTCAAAAGTGCCGGCGATTGTACACCCGCGTAACGGCTATTCTCGCAAAAATGTAGGAGAATAGCTTGACTAATGTAGTAGGCTATTCAGCATTTCGCGTATCCTGTTATTTCCCTACCAAATCCTCATTAAAATCGGCCATCCACCATGAAAATTGCCATACTCGATGATTACCAGGATGCCGTGCGCGGCCTCGATTGCTTTCAGTTGCTTGATGGCCACGAGGTCAAAGTGTTCAGTAATACGGCGCGGGGACTGGGCCAGCTGGCGATCCGCCTGGCGCCGTTCGACGCGCTGGTGCTGATCCGTGAACGCAGCAGTTTCAACCGGGCCTTGCTGTCGAAACTGCCGAATCTGAAACTGATTTCGCAAACGGGCAAGGTCAGCGGACACATCGACGTACCTGCCGCCACCGAGCTGGGCATCGCCATCGCGGAAGGCATCGGCTCGCCCACGGCGCCGGCCGAACTGACGTGGGCGCTGATCATGGCAGCGCAGCGCAAGATCGTGCCATACGCACAACATTTACAGGAAGGCCTGTGGCAGACGGCGTCGCTGGAGCCTGAGCGCAATACGCTCGGCACGGTATTGAAAGGGCGCACGCTGGCGATCTGGGGCTACGGCAAGATCGGTCAATTGATCGCCGGCTATGGCCGCGCCTTCGGCATGACCATCCTCGTGTGGGGCAGCGAAGCGAGCCGCGCGGCAGCCGTGGCGGCAGGCGATACGGCGGCGACATCGCGCGAGGCCTTCTTTGCGCAGGCCGACGTGCTGACCCTGCACCTGCGCCTGTCCGACAAGACGCGCGGCCTGGTAACAAGCGAAGACCTGGCGCGCATGAAACCGAGCAGCCTGTTCGTCAACACCAGCCGTGCCGAACTGGTGGCAGAAGGCGCGCTGGAAGCGGCGCTGCCGCAGGGGCGCCCTGGCGCCGCCGCGCTGGACGTGTTTACGGACGAGCCACTGCCGCCAGGTTCTCCATTGCTGCGGCTGCCGAACGTGCTGGCCACGCCACACCTGGGCTACGTCGAGCGTGACAGCTATGAGCTGTATTTCCGCTACGCCTTGCAAAACATTGTCGATTTTACGCAGGGTCAATGCACGCGCCTGCTCAATCCCGAGGCATTGCAGCATGCGCGGCAAGCCCCTCAGGAGCGCTGAAAACCCTTGACGAGATCCGGCTCGCCTGTAATACGGATGGCGGGCGCGGGCAGCACGTGCCGGCCACGCCACAGGCCGGCCCAGCCGGGCGGCCAGGCAATGTCCGGTCCAGCGTACGGCGCCACGCCGGCGCGCACGGCAACCACCGGCACGGGCGGCATGTCGGGCAAGGGCTCGCCTGGCGTGCGCGGCATGTCCAGGCTGTACATGTAATCAGGTAACAGAGCGTCGCAGACGCGGCCAAACCACGCGCTATGGTCGTCGTCGCGCCCCAGCGCCTGTGCCAGCCCCTGCGGGTCGAAACGCGCCAGCGCATCGATCAGCTCGTCAGTGGTGGCGCCGGGCGTATCGCCCCAGCCCATCACGGGATTGACGTTGTAATCGGCGCCCGAGCCGTACCAGCCTTCGCGCCAGGGCCGCTGCATCCTGTCGCGCGGCCCCGTAAACAAATGCCAGCGCCAGTGCAGGCCGGACGGCTTGGGCCAGGAATACAGATACAGTTTTTGATAGCCGGCCTGGTGCAGCTCGCGCACCATGGCCATCAGGCGCGCGTGCGGCATGCGGTCCGGTGGCGCGCGGCGAAACAGGATCGCTTCGCCGTCGGCGAATTGCACATCATCGGTCGACAGGTTCAGGTCCAGGGTCCGCGCTTCGCTGCCGAAACGGGCGGCGATCCAGCCCGTCAGCAAATTGACGGACGTGATGACGCCATAGCCGCGGTGGCGGTGAAAAATGACGGTGCCGGGAGCGAGCGCTTTCATACGGAGTCGGGCGGTAGGCAAACAAAGAAACCAGTGTACTCACAGATGGCCAAATTTTCCAGATGCGGTGCTGTAGCAGGGCGGCAAGCACGCGGCCCCATCTGCGATGGCATTCACGCAACGCTGCCAATCCACGCTATCATGCGCGTCATTCTCCACTGACATCGTGACCACATCATGACTTTGCGCATACTCGCCACCGGCGGCACTTTCGACAAACACTACAACGAATTGAACGGTACCCTGGGCTTTTCCGACAGTCATTTGCCGGCAGCGATTGCCCGTGCGCGCATGACGGCGCCGGTAGCGCTGGAGCAACTGCCCCTGCTCGATTCGCTCGACATGCAAGATGCGGACCGCCAGCGCGTGCTGGCCTCGTGCCGCGCGGCGCAGGAAAAAGCCATCGTCATCATCCACGGCACCGACACCATGCGCGAAACGGCGCAAGTGCTGGGCGCGGCGAACCTGCAGCAAACGGTGATTTTGACGGGCGCCATGATTCCCTACGAAATCGACAACTCCGATGCCCTGTTCAACTTGGGCTTTGCCTGTGGCGTGGCGCAAACCTTGCCAGCCGGCGTCTACGTGGCCATGAATGGCCAGATCTTCGCCTGGGACAATGTACAAAAGAACCGCGCCGCCGGCGTGTTCCAGCCCTTGTAAGCCAACGCCAGACAGGGCGCGACAGGCAGACCGGCAAACGCTCTGGCTGACACGCTGTCACAATTCGACCAGCCCGTTTTAACGGGCTTTTTTTACGGTGCGCCCGGCAGGGCGCACTCACTGGGAGGTGCAAGTCCTCTACTCGCCCGACAAGGGGAAGAGTTAGCTGAACGGCAAGGGTGTCGCGGGCGACTGCGAATCTGGAGGAAGCCGAAGGCAAAGCGCTGGCCTGACGAACAGGAAGCGGATATGAGGCGACGCAGTCGGGTGAGATGTCCGTTATCATCAAAGCCCCAAACTTGTACGGAAGGCTGC
>NZ_JBNYXT010000008.1:0-197492 GCF_051380795.1 Janthinobacterium leeuwenhoeki | reverse complement strand
CGCAGCTGTTTACGTTGTTTGCGTTCGCCAATCTGGTGCTGGCCGGCAGGCGCTTTACCGTCACCGAAACCCGAAAACCGTCTTGATCGACGAAAGGCGAAGAACGCAGCACCAATTTGTTCCAAAAGAGCTTGTATCGGCTCTCAAAAATGCAACTATTTGCTGATGATCTTGCTCGGCCGCCAATTCACGCGGCGCGCTGGCGAAAAAGCGCATTGATCAGCGCTTCCCTAGTGCGGCAATCGGCCAAGAGCGGTGGTTCAACCTAAGGCGGCATTTTGATTGCTTTTCACCTACGATGAGAGGAAGTTCATGGAAGACCATAGTAGCAAACCGAAACGGTGCTTAGGTGCCAATCTTGACGTCGCAGAGGAATTTATCGCACAGGCTGTGAAAGGGTACTCACCGGAGAAAGTGAAGGAGTTGGCCGACCACAATTCCGAGACTTCAAATGCGCTGTACCAAAGTTATCTAGCCATATATCCGAATAAGGTCGTGAATACCCGAGACGTGATGCTCCACGAAAGCAGGTTTAAGTATGTCGCTGCGGAGCATGCTGGGGGACAGCGTTTCTTCGATGCCGAGTAATTGACCGGGCCGCGCGACCAGGGCGTTTGCCTATCACTGCCCGATCAACAGCAGTCTGTTCGATCAATCATAATGGCCCACCACAAAGTACGACGGGCTGCATCAGACGCGGACCATCGTCTGAAAGATTCAGTACCAATTGCTCACGTCAACCGGCGGCTGCGGTAGCGTCAGCTTTGGGGCGAAAGCCGCCGTTGAACGTGAGTAAAACTCAAAAGAAGATACAGGCAATCGCAAATACCAGCAATGACACGTTTTTGTCTTGAATGAAAATTTGTGAGCTTTGCTGACGACCAAGCTGCTGTTCTGAATATCCTCTGCCGAGTTCGGCAGAAGCAACCGTTCCAATTGGAGAAGCCTTGATCTACTACTGCGACCAGTGTGAAAAGCACACCAATTTCCATCCATTGCAGGTACACCTCCTTCCTGATGAAGCCCCGCCTGAGGAGCACACGTTCGCAAAGTGTGATGCCTGCAATAAGCCTGCGATATTTCTCCGTGAAGACGTAGGCGATGGCTTCGAGAGTGATTTTTACTATCGGTTGTATCCACCACATGACCGTCATATAGGCTTTCTGCTTCCACCAGTCGTGCGTACCTCGTACGAAGAGGCTGTTAAATGCGAGGGAGCGAAGTCGTAGATTGCTTGTGTAACGATGGTCGGTCGAACGCTTGAGGCGGTAACAAATACTAAGTGCCGGGGTCAGGTCCGCCATTCGTACACGGACTGATGCATTGGGCGCCGTAAAAGCTTGCTCAGTCGAAACCTAATTAGAACCACGAACGCGCGCCTGCGGCGCGCGAAGCTGCCGCGCAGCGGCAGCAGCCAGTAGATTCGGAGAGGGCCGGGCCGGTAGGCCCGACCCTTCGAATCCCCCGCGCACGCCCCGCAGGGGGCGTGCTTCTCTCCGCCTACAGACGAAAAAAAAGCTACCCGGGGGTAGCTTTTTCTTTTTCGTCTTTGGCGGAGAGAGGGGGATTCGAACCCCCGATAGAGTATTACCCTATACACGCTTTCCAGGCGTGCGCCTTCAGCCGCTCAGCCATCTCTCCTGAAGGCAATGCGCGCGTCTTGCTTGCTCACATTGTGTACTGCATATCGCTTGTCGCGAAGCCGCAGATTATAGCAAAGATTCTACAGACTGCCAAAGTTATTTACCCTGCAGTAAAAGTAGCGCCATACAGTAACCCGGCAAGGGCCGGGGTCGGACCCTGAGGGTCCGACCCCGGATGTTTGTTTGGGTTTCGGCTACCCAAGCAACATCAGGACGTTTCCTTCAGCTGATCCAGAATCGCCGGGTTTTCCAGGGTTGAGACGTCTTGCGTGATCGTCTCGCCCTTGGCCAGCACGCGCAGCAGGCGGCGCATGATTTTGCCGGAGCGGGTTTTTGGCAGGTTGTCGCCGAAACGGATTTCCTTCGGTTTCGCAATCGGGCCGATTTCCTTGCCGACCCAGTTGCGCAGCTCCAGCGCCAGTCGTTTCGCTTCCTCGCCGGTCGGACGCGCTTGCTTGAGCACCACGAAGGCGCAGATCGATTCGCCTGTCGTGTCGTCCGGGCGGCCCACCACGGCCGCTTCGGCCACCAGCGGGTTGGCCACCAGGGCCGATTCGATTTCCATCGTGCCCATGCGGTGGCCCGACACGTTCAAGACGTCATCGATGCGGCCCGTGATGGTGAAGTAGCCCGTTTCCTTGTTGCGGATGGCGCCGTCGCCTGCCAGGTACATCTTGCCGCCCAGCTCTTCCGGGAAGTAGCTGGACTTGAAACGCTCGGGGTTGTTCCAGATCGTGCGGATCATCGATGGCCATGGGCGCTTCACCACCAAAATACCTCCCTGGCCGTTCGGCACGTCCTGGCCCGCTTCGTCGACGATGGCGGCCATGATGCCGGGCAATGGCAGGGTGCAGGAACCGGGGACCATCGGCGTGGCGCCTGGCAACGGGGTGATCATGTGACCGCCCGTTTCCGTTTGCCAGAAAGTATCGACAATCGGGCATTTCTCGCCGCCGATATGCTTGTAGTACCACATCCACGCTTCCGGATTGATCGGTTCGCCAACCGTGCCCAGCAGGCGCAGGCTGGTCAGGTCGTAGTTGCTCGGATGGACTTTCGGGTCCACGTCGGCCGCCTTGATCAGCGAACGGATGGCCGTCGGCGCCGTGTAGAAGATGCTGACGTTGTGCTTCTTGATGGTTTCCCAGAAACGGCCCGCGTTCGGGTAGGTCGGGATGCCTTCGAACACCACTTGCGTGGCGCCCACGGCCATCGGGCCATACGCGATGTAGCTGTGGCCCGTCACCCAGCCGATGTCGGCCGTGCACCAGAACACGTCGTCCGGCTTGATGTCGAAACTCCACTTCATCGTCAGTGCGGCCCACAGCAGGTAGCCGCCGCTCGAGTGCTGCACGCCCTTCGGCGTGCCCGTCGAACCGGAGGTGTACAAGATGAACAGTGGATGCTCGGCATCGACCCATTCCGGCTCGCATTGCGCGCTCTGGCCTTCGACCAGGTCGTGCAGCCAGGTGTCGCGGCCGGCCACCATCGGCAAGTCGCTGCCCGTGCGTTTGTAGACGATGACGTTTTTCACGCAATCGCAGCCGCCCAGCGCCAGCGCTTCGTCGACGATGGATTTCAATGGCAACTTCTTGCCGCCGCGCAATTGCTCGTCACCCGTGATGACGGCCACGGCGCCTGCGTCGATGATGCGTTCCTGCAAGGATTTCGCCGAGAAGCCGCCGAACACCACGGAATGCGTGGCGCCGATGCGCGCGCAGGCTTGCATTGCGGCAACGCCTTCGACGGACATCGACATATAGATGATCACGCGGTCGCCCTTGGCGATGCCCTTGGCTTTCAGGCCGTTGGCGAACTTGCAGACTTTTTCGTGCAGCTCTGTA
The DNA here is from genome assembly GCF_051380795.1 of Janthinobacterium leeuwenhoeki. Lineage (NCBI taxonomy): Bacteria > Pseudomonadati > Pseudomonadota > Betaproteobacteria > Burkholderiales > Oxalobacteraceae > Janthinobacterium > Janthinobacterium leeuwenhoeki. The sequence goes on along the minus strand of NZ_JBNYXT010000008.1, from coordinate 194,005 downwards.
TATGTTGCCTTGGTGACCGTGCCGTCGTCCGCTTCGAAGATGATGGCCGTCTTGTCGCCCAGGCCATTTTCGATATTGCGGTCCAGGCAGTTATACGACACGTTCAGCTGGCCGTCTTCGAACCATTTGTAGAACGGGGCGTTGTCTTCGTTCAGGGTGCGGGTGAACGGCTTTTTCCAGCTCAGGTTTTCGCGCGCCAGCTTGGCCCAGAAGCCTTCGTAGTCGCGTTCGGCGTCGGCCACCATGGCGCGGTAGGCATCCATGCCGGAAATCGTTGCCTGCGCGGCAAACGCTGCCGACGGTTGAAATACGCGCGACTCTTCCGGTCCCTGCTGCTGCGTGCCCTGCCCTTGGTTTTCTGTAGCGCTCATGCTTGTCTCCAGTGTAGTAATTGTTTGCTAACACGATAGCCCCCGTGTCTTACGGACGCCTTACATGTCGCGTTTATGCAGCGTTTTACCCCTATCAAGGCTAACCATAAGCGCCTTCGGCAATAGGAGTCAAGGGGACGCCGTACAGTATTTTCGCTGGGAAAATGCGTGGTGCGCCGAAGGTTCAATACCACTTCGTGTTTCATCAAACTTAATAATCAGGAGCAAGGCCATGCGCAGTCATCAGCAGCAAGTGTAAAATGTCGGGCATACCAAAAATTGGTATTTACCCCCAGGAAACTCCAGATGATCGACCATTCACAAAAACCCAAACATAGCAAACTGCACCCGCTGTCCTCCTTCATCTTCATGTCGCGCTGGCTGCAGTTGCCGCTATACCTGGGACTGATCCTCGCACAATGTGTGTATGTCTTCCATTTCTGGGTGGAATTATCCGACCTGATCGGCGCCGTGTTCGGCAATGATGCCGCCCTGCAGCACGTGCTGACGGCCGTGGCCGTGCCGGGCGGCGCCCTGCCGACCAAACTCAATGAAGCGACCATCATGCTGGTGGTATTAGGCCTGATCGACGTCGTCATGATTTCGAACCTGCTGATCATGGTCATTATTGGCGGCTACGAAACCTTCGTTTCGCGCATGCACCTCGATGACCACCCAGACCAGCCGGAATGGCTGTCGCATGTGAATGCGTCCGTGCTGAAGACAAAATTGGCGATGGCCATCATCGGCATTTCGTCCATCCACCTGCTGAAGACCTTCATCAACGCCAATTCCTACAAGATCGAAGTGATCATCGCGCAAACGGTGATCCATATGGTCTTCATCCTGTCGGCCATGGCGATTGCGTACACGGACCGCATCATGACGGTGACGCAGAACCAGGCCCGAGCACCCCACTAAGGAGCATCCATAAAAAAGTCCATGGCGTTGTTGCCTTGCCTAGTCGTACATTCGTACTGCCTTCGGCAAGGCGCCTAGCCCTGAACATTTTTCTGGCGCTCCTATACTGATTGACAAACAGCAAACAGCATCAAAGCCTTACCCTTCTTATCCACCGCGAGAACACCATGACTGTCATAAAGCAAGAAGACCTGATCGAATCCGTCGCCGCAGCGTTGCAGTACATTAGCTACTACCACCCTGCTGATTACATCGAGCACCTGGCACGCGCCTACGCGGCCGAGCAAAGCCCGGCGGCAAAAGATGCGATCGCGCAAATCCTGACCAACTCGCGCATGTGCGCGGAAGGCAAGCGTCCTATCTGCCAGGACACGGGTATCGTCAACGTCTTCCTGAAAATCGGCATGGGCGTGCGCTTCGAAGGTTTCAGCGGCACGGTCACCGACGCCGTCAACGAAGGCGTGCGCCGCGCGTACAACTTCGATGACAACAAGCTGCGCGCTTCCATCGTGGCCGACCCGCATTTTGACCGCAAGAACACCAAGGACAACACGCCAGCCGTGGTGCACATGGAACTGGTCGAAGGCAATACCGTCGACGTCAAAGTCGCTGCCAAGGGCGGCGGTTCGGAAAACAAATCCAAGATGATCATGATGAATCCATCCGATTCGCTGGTGGACTGGGTCATGAAGACGGTGCCAACCATGGGCGCCGGCTGGTGCCCGCCGGGCATGCTGGGCATCGGCATCGGCGGCACGGCCGAAAAAGCCATGCTGATGGCAAAAGAAGTGTTGATGGAAGACATCGACATGTTTGAGCTGAAACAACGCGGCCCACAGAATAAACTGGAAGAACTGCGTATCGAGCTGTGCGACAAGATCAACTCGCTGGGCATCGGCGCGCAAGGCCTGGGCGGCCTGACGACCGTGCTCGACGTGAAAATCATGATGCACCCGACGCACGCCGCGTCGAAGCCGGTCGCCATGATCCCGAACTGCGCCGCCACGCGCCACGGCCACTTCGTGCTGGATGGCTCGGGCCCTGCCTACATGACGCCGCCATCGCTGTCGTCGTGGCCGGAAGTGCACTGGACGCCGGACACGGAAAAATCCAAGCGCGTCGACCTCAATACCCTGACGAAAGAAGAAGTCGCTTCGTGGACGCCGGGCCAGACCTTGCTGTTGAACGGCAAGATGCTGACGGGCCGCGACGCCGCGCACAAACGCATCCAGGACATGCTGGCCCGTGGCGAAGAATTGCCAGTCGACTTCAAGAACCGCGTCATTTACTACGTCGGTCCGGTCGACCCGGTGCGCGACGAAGCCGTCGGCCCGGCCGGCCCGACCACCGCCACGCGCATGGACAAGTTCACCGACATGATGCTGGAAAAAACGGGCTTGATCGCCATGATCGGCAAGGCCGAGCGTGGCCCGGTCGCCATCGAATCGATCCAGAAGCACCAGTCGGCTTACCTGATGGCCGTGGGCGGCGCCGCCTACCTGGTGTCGAAAGCCATCAAGCACGCCAAGGTGCTGGGCTTTGCCGACATGGGCATGGAAGCGATCTACGAATTCGACGTCGTCGACATGCCGGTGACGGTGGCCGTGGATGCGAAAGGCACCTCGGTGCACAACACGGGTCCGAAAGAGTGGCAGGCGAAGATCGAGCAACTCAATAGCGTCAGCAAGATCCCCGTGACGGTCGCTTAAACAAGCTCTACCATAGACGCCGCGCGGCAACATCAGCGCGGCGTTTTTTTATCTATTCCGGTTTCCCCATGACTTCTATTGCAAGCAATGCCCACCCAGACGCGCCCATCGGCATTTTTGATTCCGGCGTGGGCGGCCTGTCGGTGCTGCGCCATATCCGCGCGCAGCTGCCGCAGGAAGATTTGATGTACTTTGCCGATTCCGCCCATGCGCCGTATGGCGACAAGACGGAGCAACAAGTGGTCGACCGTTCGCTGGCGATCACCGCCTTTTTATTGCAGCAAGGCGCGAAAGCGCTGGTGGTGGCGTGCAACACGGCCACCATCGCCGCCATCAAGGCGCTGCGCGCGCGCTACCCGGACCTGCCCATCGTCGGCGTCGAACCGGGCCTGAAACCGGCGGCGGCCATCAGCCGCAACGGCAAGATCGCCGTGCTGGCCACGGAACGCGCCTTGCGCGGCGACAAGCTGCTGGCCCTGCGCGAACAGGTGAGCGCCGCCACGGGCGCCACGTTCATCTTGCAGCCCTGCATCGGCCTGGCCGACCGCATCGAGCAGTGCGAGCTGGGCCACGACCCGCTGGACGCCACCAGCGCCATGCTGGAACGCTACATCGCGCCCATGCTGGAACAAGGCGTCGACACCCTGGTGCTCGGCTGCACCCACTACCCCTTCGTGCAGGACGCCATCGTCCGCACGGTGCGCGCGCATACGCAGGAACCAATCACCCTGGTCGACACGGGCGACGCCGTGGCGCGCCAGCTGGCCCGCTTGCTCGACGCGGCAAGCCTGCGCCGCATCAACAACGACGCACCGCAGCTGCAGGGCTACACGACGGCCAAGGTCGAGTCCCTGGCACAAGCCTTCGCCGGCTTGCTGGACTTGCAGCCGCCCGTCGAACACCTGTCCGTGTGAGCAGCGTGAGCAAAAGCGACCGTTTTCATGCAATCTTTCGATTCTTTAAAAAAGACTGCATTTAGATTTGCCACTTCGCCGAGTTCTTTGTATAATTCGGCACCTGTTCAGCAAAACAGCTAAACAGGCAAGTAAGACAGTGGTGGCTGTAGCTCAGTTGGTAGAGTCCAGGATTGTGATTCCTGTTGTCGTGGGTTCGAGCCCCATCAGCCACCCCACATAATTTGTATTTCGAAAAAAGCGCTTGTTTTCTAAGGAAAACAAGCGCTTTTTTTCATTATGGCGCGATTTACTTGCTATACGATCCGCATCCCCATCAGGAGTGACAGACATGAAAGCAGTCGCAGAAAACCCTTATGAACGCGGCAAAAAACGCATCGAGTACGTACGCCGCCGTATTCCGGCCGCCTTGCGGCAGCCCCCCCCCCCCAAAAAAAAAAGACCCACATCACCCGCAGCCTTGGAACGTCGGACCTCTATGAAGCCAAAGCCAGAGCCCATGCCGAACTGACCCAAATTGACAGGGTGTCCGCCCAGGCCCGGGTGCGCTTAGACCTGAACCGCGCCTCTCTGACAGCAAAGCGCATCAGCACAATGGGTGACGAGCAGCGTCAGGTTGCCACCGAGTTCTGGGTCCGCTAGGCGCTTTTGTCCGACAACCAGTATAGGCAAGATAGCCTGAACGACGACGAGTTCGACGAGTTCGGGGAAAAGTTGACCTCCCAGCACAAGGAGTTCGGTCGCATGCCTGCCCAGCCCCCCCCCCCACATTTTCCCTGCTTTGCAAGGATTTCTGCACCTCTGCGGACTGGACTTTGACACAAATGAAACTGAGGCTAAGCGTGCTCCCTATACTTTCCTCCGGACAATTATCGAAACACTGGCACGGATATGAAAACCATAGCCACGTCCACAGCTACTCACTTATCGCCATACTCAATTCACCACCAGAGCAGCCAATTCTGCGGCCTTTCTTTCCGGTAAAATAAAATTGTATTGTGTAACGCTACACAATACAATTTTATGCTTTCATTGACCTGACCGGCCGACATCAACCAGAGGCAAAACATGAGCAGTAACGGACCCATTCACCCAGGAGCGCGCATCAAAGCGGAAGTTTTTCCAGCGAAGATGTCTGTCACGAAAGCCGCCGAACTGATCGGAGTCGGTCGCCCGGCTCTTTCCAACCTGCTCAACGGGAATGCGGCCCTTTCGGCCGATATGGCAACGCGCATCGAGAAGGCTTTCGGCGTCCCGCGAAAGGATTTACTCGATATGCAGGCCCAGTACGACGCTTTCAAGGCCAAGCAGAAAAGTGCCCCGGTGAACGCGAAGATGTACGTTCCACCGTTCCTCTCATTCAAGGCCAACGATATTGAGAACTGGGCTAACCATAACATTTTGGCACGCAGCCGATTCGCAGTCTTCCTGAGGACTCTGATCCAGTCGACTGGAATTGGCCTCACGGAAGTGGACTTCCCCGGAAACGATGATGCCGAGCGCGCTGGCTGGGATGGCAAGGTACAAGCCAGCGAGGGAACTCCCTGGATTCCTGTTAATCGCTCTGGATGGGAGTTCGGAACCAATGAAGACCCAAAAACCAAGGCCGAGAAAGACTACAAAAAAAGTCTGAAAGCAGCTTCAGCAGAAGATCGATCCGAGCGGGTATTCGTCTTCGTGACCCCACGCAGGTGGCCCGGCAAAGACAACTGGGTTAATGAGAAGACAGCCGAATGCGCCTGGAAGGACGTCCGAGCCTATGACTCCAGTGACCTTGAGCAGTGGTTAGAACAGTCACTTCCTGGCCAGGCATGGTTCGCGAACGAAACGAAGATACCATCCCATGAGGTGCGCTCCCTTGACAAGTGCTGGGCGGACTGGGCGAACGTGGCGACACCTCCATTGCCAGGTTCGCTTTTCAATTCAGCCATCGAAGAAGCAAAGCGTGAGCTCGTCTCCCGCCTCACTAAACCTTCCTTAGGGCCGATTGTGATTGCGGCAGATTCTACAGGGGAAGCGCTGGCTTTCGTCGCCCAGTGTTTAGGCCCGAATGGTGGCGCTGAATTGGATTCCTTCCGGTACCGGGTCCTCGTATTCGACAAAGTGGGTGTCTTGCCGCGACTGGCCGAAGGAACAAAGTCCTTCATCCCGGTCATCCATTCACGGGACGTCGAGGTGGAATTCGCCCCTTACGCCGACCAGATGCTGGCCATCGTCGTGTACCCAAGAAATTCGGTCAATGCTGAGCCCGACATCGTTCTCGAGCCGGTCGGTTTCGAAACGTTCGAATCTGCCCTGAAGAGTGTCGGTAAAAACCGCGACGAGATTAAGAATCTAGCAAACGAATCCGGGCGTTCTTTGACCGTACTGCGTCGTCGACTTGCGGCCGTCGAGGCGGTGCGGATGCCGCTCTGGGCTACGCAGCAGCACGCATCTGAGAACCTCATCGCGTTTATGCTGGTAGGTGCGTGGCACATGCTCAACGAGACCGACAAGATCGGGCTATCACTGGTGGCCGGCGACCGCAACTTCGAAGACCTGGAAAAGGACTGCCAGCGCTTAGTCCAGCTGAACGACGCGCCTGTCTGGTCCATCGGCACATATCGCGGCGTGGTCTCGAAGATCGACCTACTCTACACCATTGCCCGTAACGTAACGCGAGAGGAACTAAAGCGCTACTTCAACGTCGCCAGAATGGTGCTAGGTGAGGACGACCCATCCCTTGATCTCGCTGAGGACCAGCGCTGGGCCGCCTCTATCCACGGCAAGACCAGAGAGTTCTCTCCGGCCTTCCGTCAGGGGATTTCAGAAACGCTCGTGCTCCTAGCCGTCCACGGGGTGAGCCTTTTCAAGAGACGTCTCGGCATAGATACGGAGGTCGAGGCGACCATGGTAGTGCATGAACTACTGACCCCACTAACCACGCGCATCCTCGAGTCTAATGACCGAGACCTTCCGCTCTACGCCGAAGCGGCACCGACCGAGTTCCTCTCAATCATTGAACGCGACCTTAAGGCGGCGAGCCCCGCTGTCTTTGGCCTGCTGCGCCCTGCAGGCTCGGGTATGTTCGGCAGCCCTAGCCGCACAGGTCTACTCTGGGCGCTGGAAGGACTGGCATGGAACGTGGAGACACTCCCTCGCACCGCACTGATTCTTGCGAGGCTGGCTCAGATTGAGATCAATGACAATTGGGTCAATAAGCCTGAGAACTCTCTGGAAGCCATATTCCGAGCCTGGATGCCCCAAACTGCGGCCAGCAACGAAGAACGGCTAGCGTTGATGAGAACGCTTTTCGCAAAGTTCCCCAGTGTCGCCTGGAAGATTTGCGTCGCGCAGTTCGGCAATAATCATCAAATCGGGCATCACAGCCACAAGCCGACGTGGAGACCGGATGGCTACGGTCATGGTGAGCCGTTCCCGACTTGGGAGCCAATTTTGGAGTTCAAGGCTGAGATGATCAAACTGGCGCTCACGCAGGCCAGTTACACGATCTCGATGCTTTGCGATCTTATCGACCGGCCCCACGACCTTTCGGAAGTCGACCAATCCCGCGTTTGGGAAATTGTCGAGACCTGGGCAAAGGCCGCCGATGATCGCGACAAGGTATTCTTACGCGAAAAAATCCGCACCTCCACGCTGTCTCGCCGTGCGGCATTGCGCACCAAGAAGAACGGCAAGCCTTCCCACAATGCGACCATCGCGAAGGGTGTATATGCCGCGCTTGAGCCGATCAACCTGACTGACAAGCACGCGTGGCTTTTCAAAAATTCGTGGATCGAGGAGTCCGCTGATGAGCTCGAAGACATCGAGAATACGAACTTCGCAGAACGCGACAGGCGCATCCGTGACCAACGAGCCGATGCTCTGAAGGAAATCAACGAGAAGCAAGGTATCAGCGGCTTGCTCGACCTGGCAAGACACAGCGGAGCGCCTGGAATTATCGGTGCCCTTTCTGCAGAGCGAGTGCTCCATGATGAGGAACTGCTTGCGCTCGTAGCTCTCGCTTTCCAGGAAATGAACGAAGCCACCCCAGCTGCCCGCGCATCGGAGTGGCTGATCCAAGGCATTCTTGGGGCAATACCTAACTACACGGACCGAGGCACTTTCCTCCGCTCAGTCATTGCCGCAGTAGGTCCAGAGAACGCGACCCGTCTTTTGCTGCTTGCACCATTTGGTGAGGCCACTTGGGCGCTGGTCTGCTCACATGGCCAGGCGGCTGAGACTCAGTATTGGAAGGAAATCATTCCTGGCTGGCTGCATGAATCCCCCTCGGAATTGGCGAAGGCAGTCAATATGCTAATGAACGCCAAGCGACCACGGGCAGCGTTTGCGCTCGCAAAGCACTCCCCCGAGAAGCTGCCGATCCGCACGCTAGTCCAGCTGCTCACGGCCATGTCACAGGGTGGGGACGACAAGCCGGACGAATACCTGCTTGAGCACTACCACGTAGAAAAGGCATTCGAGTGTATCGATAAGTCTTCTGACCTGTCGCTTGAACAGAAAGCTGGGCTTGAATTCGCGTACATCGACGTACTGGACCGGGCATGGGATCGGCGCGCAAAGTCTGCGATCCCCAACCTGGAGCACTACGTTGAAGACCACCCGGAAGTGCTGATCCAGGCCATCGTCTGGGCCTACAAACGCAAGGATCGCGCCGAAGACCCTCCCGAATTCAAAGTAGATGCCGACAAGGCCAAAGCGACGGCAGAGCGTGGCTACAAGCTCATTCAGGCGTTGAAGCGAATCCCAGGAAGCGACGAGCACGGTGACGTACACTTTGACCGGCTAGCGAAATGGGTTGGCATAGTCCGAAAATCCTGCGCTGAGCTCTCCAGAGGCGGTATCGCCGACCTTATGCTTGGAGAGCTCCTTGCTTCGGCACCGGCCGGAAAGGACGGCACCTGGCCTTGCGAGGCAGTAAGACGGGTCATGGAAGACATCCAATCCGAAGATATGATGCGCGGAGCGCACACCGGTGTCTACAACTCTCGCGGTGTACACACTCGGGGCCCCGGTGGAGACCAGGAGCGCCAACTGGCCGACAAGTACAGGACGTTAGCCAAGCAAATCCGCGCATCGTCTCCATACGTGGCCTCTGAGCTTCTACTGAAGCTGGCCGACACCTACGAGAGGGAGGCCACACGAGAAGACACCGAGGAGCAAATCAATCGACGCCTCCGATAGACTGGTCGTTAACTCTGAAGCACTGGCCTGATTACCTGAGGGCGCGGAGCCTCGACACGAACGGCAGAAGCTAACCTTCGAGTCACACGATCAAAACGGACGAAGGCCGCCACGGGCGGCTGGGGCGATAATCAGCGCACCGCGTTTGCACCCGCCGCCAGCAGAGCCTTCGCATCCGCGTTTCGTTCAGCTCGCGTCAGGCACTGTTACCTGATATAGCTTCGCAGGAGACCCACCGCGCCAGAGTCGACTTGCCGACTTCAAGTTGATCCGCGACTGCACGCAGGCTCATTCCCTTCGCGACCATCATCCACTCAAAGTAGCTCAGTGTCGACGGGAGCCTGTGAGCGCGATGCGCGTGCACTTCCTGTACGTCAAACCACCCTATCGTTGCCGAGCTCCCTGGCCGAGCACCGACGATAAGTCGCACTTTCCCAATCAGATACTGACGGCGACGCTGCCGTCCCCCCCTCATATCTGCATGGCATCTCAAAAATCAATACCAACTAGGTAAAGGCAAGACAGCTAGGGGCTGATAGGCTCAGCAGGCTGTGGCACAATCTGTTACCCAGACACGTGTAGCAGCGTAAAAAGCGCCCACGAGATGCAAGTTTTTTGTGGCAAATGGTCCCCCATCAGCCACCCCACAGAATAATCAGCAAAATCAAAGGGTTACATGCTTTGACTTGTAACCCTTTATTCATTTCCGCCGCTCATAAATAAAAACGGTGTCATCGGCCGTTTCACTCCGGCTTCCGTGGTAACAATCCCAACAAGAACTGGCGGGCGCTGGCGGCATCAGGCGAGCGTGACGACGGATGCTGGATGCGGTAGCAATCCCTGTGCTCCAGCGGGAACTGCCACAATTGCGCATTCGGTATGCCATCCCGGACATAATCGCTGCCCAGCGCCTTGCCCTGCTCATCGCGGGCCAATGGAAAGAAGTCGCGCCTATGCCCGGCGGTGGCACTGCCGTTGGCAAAGATGATGATCTCGGGCTGGAAGAAATCGATTTGCACCTCCAGCAATAGCTTGGAATAGCGTTTGATCAGATCGAAGTGATCGCACCGGACGGGGCTGCCACGCTTCCATGCCATGCACAACAGGTTGGCGTAGATCAAGCCGTCGCTGCTGCAGCGCTGCGCCACGGCGCGCGTAAAATTATGAAAGGCAAGGCCCCTGATATCCGACTGTGACAATTGCTGCGCAAAATAAGCTTGGTGCACGGCCATGGATCGCCCGACATAGTGTTCGAGCGAACTAAAACGCTCGCCTGCCTGCAGCACATTCCATTGCCGCGTTTCGCAGCCCACGATCATGATGCGCTGCCGGGCGCCAAGCCAGTTGGGCGGCACGCTGGGAAGGAAGAGGCCAGAAAGCTTTTCCGCATCGGCATGCGGCGCATGGCGATCCAGCAAGGCCGTATCAAAATCGGCCAGTACGCCCAGATAGCGGCTGGCCAGGTCGGTGCTTGCAGCTTGCTGCGAGGAATGCATGGTCATTGCGTGCCTGTGTCCGGATGCCCGGGGATGGGCCGCAAACCATAGCACACATTTTAGCCCGCCAGCACCGACTGCACCGTCGTCGCCAGGTCTTCCAGGCGCACGGGTTTCACGAGGAAGTGGCGGAAGCCTACTGCCAGCGCGTCGTCCATGTACATGGGCAGGCTGTGGCCCGTGACGGCGATCAGCACGGCGTTCGCCGTCTCGGGATGGTGGTGCAGGCGGCGGCCGATTTCGATGCCGCTGATGCCGGGCATTTCGATGTCTAGGTAGACGGCGTCGGGCACGCACAGCTTGACTTGCTCGACGGCCATCTGCCAGTTGCGCACCACCACCACGTGGTGGCCCAGCGCTTCGAGCAGCATGGCCAGCGATTCGCCCACTTCCTGGTTGTCGTCGACCACCAGCAGATTGAGCTTGCGCGCCGCGGTGGTGGGCTGGTCCCCCTGGCGGCGTTCCACGGAGGAAGTGGCTGGTGTCGTTTCAGTTGTCTGGCTCATTGTACGTTCACGTCTGAGGGCTGCAAAAACGGGAGTATACAAGAAGCACGCAGAATGCCGCCGCACGCGAGCAATAGTACCAAGCGGCAATCGAAGCGGCCCGCTGTACCGCGCCAGCAACACTTCCCCGCCCTCGCGCGGAGAAAGCCAGCCCTACGCAGTATGCGCAATTGACGGATAAAATGAGAATCATTATCATTATCATCCCCTTGCGCCGGAGGTCCACGCCACGATGTTGTCGCGCCGCCCGATTGCCCGCGCAAACATTGTCATTACGGAGATCCATGCATGGCTGCCACACCTTCCACACTGCCCTTTTCGCTGCGCCCGTGCGCGCTGGCCATCGCCCTCGCCTGCCTGGGCACTCCGCTTGCCGTGCAAGCGCAGGAAGCCAACACAGCCGATAGCACCGGGCCCATCCTGGAATCCATCCAGGTCAGTGGCAACCTGCTGGGCACCAGCATGGCCGCCAGCACGAAGAACTTCGCTGGCGCGCGCACGGTGGTGCAGAAGGACGACATCGAGAACTCGGGCGCGACCAGCCTCAGCGACGTGATGCGCCGCATTCCCGGTGTACAGATCAGCGACAACTCGGGCAGCGCCGGCAGCGCCATTTCCCTGAATATCGGCGTGCGCGGCCTGGCCGGGCGCTATTCGCCGCGCAGCACGGTCTTGCTCGATGGCATCCCGATGTCGGTGGCGCCTTATGGCCAGCCGCAACTGTCGTTCGCGCCCGTCAGCCTGGCCAATGTCGAGACGGTCGACGTGGTGCGCGGCGGCGGCGCCGTGCGCTTCGGCCCGCAAAACGTGGGCGGCATCATCAACTTCAAGACGCGCCGCGTGCCCACCACGCCAGGCGTCACGGGCGACGCCAGCGTGCGCTACAACGCATACAGCGAAGTGGGCCATAACACGCAAGCCAGCGTCTTTGCCGGCACCCAGCTCGACAGCGGCCTGGGCCTGGCGGTGCTGTATTCCGGCATCCGCGGCAGCGACTGGCGCGTCGGCAGCGATGAAAAAGTCAACGATTTCGCCCTCAAGTTCCGCTACGACCTGAGTCCGACGGCCGAGGTGTACGGCAAGCTGTCCTACTACGACGTGACATCGCGCACGCCGGGTGGCCTGACCACGGCGCAATACAAGCAGGACCCATTCCAGAACACGCGCCCGACCGACTACTGGAGCGGCGAGCGCAAGGCTGTCGACATCGGCTACCTGAATGCGATTTCCGGCACGCAGGAATTCGAGGTGCGCGCCTATTACAACAAGAGCTCGCGCGAAAGCACCTTGATCAGCGGAAAAAACCTGGGGCACCAGCCGCGCAACTATGAAACGACGGCCATCGAACCGCGCTACACGCAGCGTTTCATTTCCGGCAAGGTCACACAGGACGTCACCGTCGGCTACCGCTATCTGGCCGAGCGGGCCGACGAGACCATCTACAACGTCGTCATCGCCAGCGGCGTGCAACAAAAGCCGACGCGCTTTGCCAACAACTCGACCGATGCGCAAGCCGTGTATATCGACGACAAGATCGCTATCGATGCCTGGCGCATCACGCCCGGCGTGCGCTACGAACACATCAAGACGGTGCGCTACAACCACTTGCCGACCGACCAGAAGATCGAATTGCTCAACAACAAGGCCCTGCCCTCGCTGAACGTGACCTACTTGCTCAACAACAACGTGACCCTGTTCGGCAACTACAACAGCTCGTTTGGCGCCGTGCAAAATACACAGCTGAACTCGCAATCAAGCAAGAACCCGCTGCAGCCAGAACTGGCGAAAACGGCTGAACTGGGCGCGCGCTGGAAGAGCGGCCAGCTGGCGGCCGAGGCGACCTTGTTCAACATCAAGTTCGACAACCAGATCCAGTCCGTGGGCAGCGGCGAGAACGCCGTCTTCTACAACGTGGGCGCCACGCATCACCGGGGCCTGGAATCGGCCATCGATTACCATTTCGATCAATCCGGCCCGCTGGCCGGCTTGAACGCCTACGCCACCTACACCTACACCAAGGCGACCTTGCAGGATGGCATGAACGCCGGGAATGATGTGCCGTTCTATTCGCGCAACACGGATACCGTCGGCGCCCACTACCAGCTGGGCGCGTGGGGCTTCGACCTGTCGAGCAGCCACCAGAGCCGCCAGTTCGCCGACGAGGCCAACACCGTGGCGGAAAACCCGGCCGGCAACCTGGGCGTGATCCCGGGCTTCCGTACCTGGAACACGCAAGTGAAATGGAAAGTACCGGGCCAGGCCGGCCTGGAGCTGGTCGCCGGCGTCAACAACCTCGCCGACAAGCGCTACTTCACGCGTACCTCGGATGGCAACCTGGGCAAGATGGTGGGTGCGCCGCGCATGGTCTACCTGCAGGGTCGCATGGCGTTCTGAGCGTTGCATGCGGCAGTTCCTATCGAATCGATATGCCGCCGTACCCGCGCTATCCTCAGAAAAACCTGCATCGTTGTTGTTACGATGCAGGTTTTTTTACGCCCTGATGTTACAAAAATACTCTCAAGCAAGAAGGTTCGACACCACACTTGCCTTACAACCCTGTCGCTATTGATTCACTCTGGAAACTAATTGCAGTACGGACACAAATGATTTCACAATTGCAAATATTTTTTACGAGCGCCTGTTCTTTATGTGAGTTTTGGTGATATTCTATAAATGTCATTTAAGAAATGAAAATATCTTTTAACCAACTATGCGAGAGTCCACATGAATATGCCAACCACCCTGCTGAAGATTGCCGCATTGGCCGCTCTGGCCACCGCTGGCACCGCCAACGCCGCGACCGAACTGGTGGTCAACGGCAGTTTTGAAAACAATGTCATCGCCTCGGCCTGGGCTCCGCTCAGCAGCGTCACAGGCTGGACCTCGTCAGCCAGCGGCAACTCGGCCTTTGAAATCCAGAAAGGCGCCACGCAAGGCGGCCAGGGCGGTTTCAACCCCGTCGCCGCCGATGGCAAGCAGTATCTGGAACTCAATGCCGCGCGCCTGACCTCCGTTTCGCAAGCCATCGCCACCACGGCGGGCGGCACATATGCGCTGTCGTTTGCCTATTCCGGCCGCCCTGATACGCCAGGCGGCGCGAACAGCCTGATGAATGTCTACTGGGGTTCGACCCTGCTCACGCCAACGGCTCTGGTGGGCAACACGAGCGGCGTATGGCAAAGCTACAGCCAGAACGTGACGGCGCTCGACTCGTCGAGCCTGCTGCGCTTCGAATCGATCGGCCCTGTCTCCGCGCCAACCTATGGTTCCTACCTGGATAATGTCTCGGTGATGGCCGCCGTGCCGGAACCGGAAACCTACGCCATGATGCTGCTGGGCCTGGGCTTGCTGGGTTTCATGGCACGCCGCAAGACTGCCGCCTGAATCTGAAGTCGTCGCGCAACAGCCGCCCCGCCACCTGGCCGGGCGGCTTTTTTCATGGGAAACGGGAGCATCACCTCAGGAAATGTTGCCAAGAAGAATTAAATTGACGCTACAATAGCGGGGTATCAAGCAATGCCAAGCATCGCTCCGCCAGGGCCCCTACCCCGCCCTGATCATCAGCACGCATTTTTTGAACAGGATGACTGGCGCTGCCGGGCCCGATTGTGCTCCCGGTACGGCCACCACACACGCACCATGTCTGCAGAAAAAAATATCACCGAAACGAGTTCCTACGGCAAGGAAACGCCCGTGGGACGTCCCGATATCGATGGCCGCGCCGGCATCTTCGTGCCCACGGCGGAATTTGACATCGACAACAACACCACCATCCGCAAGGGCGCAGGCATTGTCGGCTTCGGCAACCTCGATGGCACCCTGACCGTGTACTTCGAAGCGAACCGCTTCGACGAAAGCAATCTGCACAAGTGGGAACACAAGGCGCGCAAGGCGTATGACCGCATGGTCATGGGCGCGCCAACTGTGTCGAAGGCAAAAATCGATGCGCGCATGCTGGAACAGGTCGGCATCATCGATGGCATGGGCATCAACCTCAAGCACCCGGAACGCCTGACGCACTGGCTGGCGATCTCGAACGTGCCGGACACGGCGCCGGAAGAACCTGTCGTGCGCTGGAAAAACCGCTAAGTAATCCTCAGGAAATTATTGTGAAGTTATGACGAACAGAACCGGATGCTATGCAAGGCGCCCGCTGCGACGCAGTGCAAGCACTGCTAGCAGTGGGCAACGCCGCAGAGCGCCGGTTATAGAAGTCAGAAATCGCAATAATTTATTGGGGGTTACTCAGACGTCCGGAGAGCGAGGCTGGCCGCCAGGCACGAGCTCTTGTCCTACACGGTGGCGGACATTCATCCGATGCCCAAAGGCATCAACTCATCCTAAGATGAAAGCCTGACCACACCTCACACTACTCAGGAGTACGACATGTCCCGCCTCATCCCGATCAGCTTTGGCGCCTTGCAAATAGGTCTGGCAGCGGCGGCGATGTATATCCTGTGCTCGGCGGACGTGCTGCACCAGGGTTCGGTTTATTTCCACTAGCAAAATGTCAAAACCGGGCAAGCAAGGCTTGTCCGGCTTGGTCCTGCATGCAAGCGCAGAGATTAGCGGCGACCGTGGTAACGGCCATGCCCGCCGCCCCAGCCACCGCGGTGTCCACCGTGGCGCCCAAAGCCGAACATGAAGTCCAGCCCGATCGTCACGGGCGGGTTGTAATAATACGGTTGCGGTGCGTACACGGGCGCTGGCACATACACGGGCTGCTGCACGTACACCGGCTGACGCTGCACGTACACTGGTTCATTCGTGTATTCCACGCGTGGCGCGCTCATCACGCGGCCCGACTGCACCGGCTCGGACGAGACCGTATGCCATTCATAGGGATTGTAGGCCCCCTGTGGCGCGCGCGAACCGTAATACGCGGGACCGGGGGGCGCCACGGCGCAGCCACCCAGGGCGGCCAGCGAAATTACTGCCAACAGGGTTTTCATCGCAATTCTCCTGATATGTACTACTTAATTAAGTACTATAAGAAATTATGCGGTGCTTTGCTGCGCTTTTACCGATTGTTACACCACGAAGCACGCCGCAACATGAAATGTGGCAAAGCCGCCACAGGCGGCCCGCGTGGCATGTTTCCTCAAATAAATGGAATCGCGCAGGTATCGATGACCTTGCCGGCCGCATCGTAGCGCTGCACGCACACCTGGTAGCGTACGCCATAATCGAGCTCGACCTGCTCGACCTTGCCATACTTCAACTTCCAGCTGGGCTGCACCTGTTGCCGGCCAGCCAGCGCGGCCACATCCTGCGGAATCGCCATCGCCGTTTGCGTCTCGCCCTGGCGCGCATCCTGGCGCCGCGCCACATCGATGGCCACGCTCACAGCCAGGTCGACGCCGCCGTCCACATAGTTCAAAGTGGGCGCGCCGCGCTGCGCCCGCATCACGCCCCAGGCGCAAGGCTTGCCGCCGGCCTCGCATTGCTTCAGCTGCGCCAGTGGAAAATATTCAGGGGCAACTTTGCCATCCTTGATGGGCCAGCTGGTGCGCACGCCGTCGCGCTTGCCCGTCAGGGGGTTGTCCCAGCTCAGGCTATTCACGACGGCCACGGTCTGCCCCGCCTGCAAGCCCACGGGCGTGCCCAGCGATGCGCAGGCGGAAAGCAGCAAGCCGCTGGCGGCCAGGAAAGAAAGTGTCAGGATGCGCTGCATGGTAGGCCTCTTGTGGTGGGATATCCCGAAGGTATGTTTCGAGGGTAACAGAATCGGCGGTGACAGCGCCGTTGGCTGGCGCACATAACAAACGGGCGGCACCCTTGCAGGCGCCGCCCGTAGCGGAGTCGGCCATGCCGGGAGCCTGGCTCCCGGCGATACGTGGATCAGTCCAGCTTCCAGGCGTAGTCGACCTTGGTCCAGGTTTGCGCTGCTGCGCCATCCTTGGTGCCCGGCTTGAACTTGCACGCGGACAGGGCCTTGATGGCGGCCTTGTCCAAGTTCTTGAAGCCGCTGCTCTTCTCGACTTTCGAATCGGCAACGCTGCCATCGGCATTCACCAGGAAGGACATCGACACGGTACCCTGCTCTTCGTTCATCAGCGAGGCCTTCGGATAGTCGGCCTTGCAGTTCTTGGCATCGAACGACGCCGGCACCTCGGCCGCAAAGGCGGCGGAAGAAACGGACACCAGCAAGGCTGCTGCAACAATCATCAAACGCTTATTCTCAAACATGTGCTTCCCCATGATTATCAGATACGGTAATTAGTATTTCCTGTGCGCTGTTGACCGCGCTTAAAACTCTTCCCACTCGTCATTGCTGCCGGCGCCTGCCGCCTTGCGTGGCGCAGGAGCAGCCACGGGAGCGGCCGCTTCCGCCTTGCGGGTCAGCGACTTGACCGGGCGCAATGCCTGCGCCGGCTTGCGCACGGCCACCGGTGCGACGGCCACGGGTGCCGGCACATACGCTGCCGGTTTCTCTTCGCCGTCGACCAGTTTGAAGATGCTCACCACGTGGGCCAGTTCGGCCGCCTGGTCTTGCAAGCTTTGCGCCGCAGCGGCTGCCTGTTCCACCAGGGCCGCATTTTGCTGCGTCATGCCATCCATCTCGATGATCGACAGGTTGACCTGTTCGATGCCGGCGCTTTGTTCCTGGCTGGCACTGGCGATCTCGCTCATGATGTCGGTGACGCGGCGCACGCTGTCGACCACTTCGCCCATCGTCACGCCAGCCTGACCGACCAGGCGCGTGCCGCGTTCCGTCTTCTCGGCCGAATCGTCGATGAGTATCTTGATTTCTTTCGCCGCGCCAGCGGAACGCTGGGCCAGGTTGCGCACTTCCGACGCCACCACTGCAAAGCCGCGGCCTTGCTCGCCAGCACGTGCCGCTTCCACCGCCGCGTTCAGCGCCAGGATGTTGGTCTGGAAGGCGATGCCGTCGATCACGCCGATGATGTCGACAATTTTCTTCGCTGATTCATTGATCGAGCTCATGGTGTCAACCACTTGCGACACCACGGAGCCGCCCTTGATGGCGACGTCCGATGCGGTGGCGGCCAGCTTGTTGGCTTCCCGCGCATTGTCCGCATTCTGTTTCACGGTCGAAGTCAGCTCTTCCATGGCCGACGCCGTTTTTTCCAGCGCACTCGCTTGCATTTCCGTACGCGACGACAGGTCGATATTGCCGTCGGCAATTTCGCGCGACGCCGTGCCGATGGTTTCCGTCCCCACGCGTACCTGGCCGACGATGCCCACCAGGCTGTTGCGCATTTCCTTCATTTCCGCCAGCAGGCTGGACGTATCGGAAGGCTGGGTGTGGATGCCGATCGACAGGTCGCCATTGGCGATGCTGCCGGCGATCGATGCCGTGTAGTCAGGCTCGCCGCCCAGCTGTTTCAGCAGGCCGCGGGTAATCACCAGTGCCGCCGCCACGCCCATCGCCACGGCCAGTACGCCGAGGATGATCATGAACAGGCGCGCGCTGTCGAAGGCCTTGCGGGCATCCGATTGCATCTGCTCATTGAGCTTGTCTTCCAGCACGGCCAGTTGCTCCAGCGCTTCCATCCATTTTTTCTGTACCGGACGGATTTCCTTGATCATCACGCGCGTGGCGCCTTCCGCATCGTTGGCCATCCACAGGGCGGAGGCCTTGGCGATGGCCGGCATGGCAGCCGCTTCGTATTCCTTGATCGAAGCCAGCAAAGCTTTTTCTTCAGGAGTCGACTCGACGGCAAATTTCTCTTCGAGTTTCTTCTGCGTTTCCTGATAGGTGGTCGTTTGCGTCTTGATACGCGCCATTTCAGGTTCCATATCGCCCGAGTCGGTCATCAGGGTCAAGATGCGCAGCGAGGTGACGCGGTCGCTGACGTTGCCACGCATGTCGATCACCAGGCGGGTGACGACGTTGTTGACATTGATCACGTGATCGAGACGTTCCTGGATTTGCGCCATGCGCGCGATGCCGAGGACGGTCACGGCCACCAGCAGAACCAGTACCAGGGCGAAACCCAGGCCCAGGCGGGTACCAACCTTCATTTTTGCTAAATTCATTTCGGCTCTTCGTAAATGAAACTATTGATAAGGATTTTTGCCCGGCACGACAAGACGAAGGCTGCGTAACACCGGAATCCGCCCTTACCCATTGGTATGCTGGCGGTCTCCGGCCGCACGCAGCCTGGGGTACTTCCTGCTCTACAACAGCCCTGAAAACGCCAGTGACTGCGAATGCAAACTTGTTCCACACGCTGAATTTTTGACACCGTTGATGCGAGATTAACATCAAAAATTCATATGAGAAATATTTGTCTATAATCAATTATAGGTGTAAATTTTGCCTCAAAGCAAGCAATAAGTACCTGAATAAATGCCTGATTAACTTTCTTCGGGGAAATGGCAACAACGCCGTTTCTTGCCCCATAGAAATGCCCCACGACAGTGCGGGCGTGCTCCGAAACAGCGCATTTACAACACATGGCATAGCCGCTTGCATTGTTTTGGGGGCAGGTGCTCAGAGGAAGGGGGAGTACGGACAATACCACTGCGCCGGGGCAGCGGTATAGACAAGTTGGATCAGCGATCCCAGCTGCAATGCAGCATATAGGCGTGACCGTCTGCGCCAAAGACAAAGACGCTCCAGATGGCGCCCAATTGACCGGCCAGGCTGTGCTGGCCAGACGATACCAGTTGATACCAGCGGGGCTCGCCGCCCAGCAGTTCGGCCAGTTCGCGCTCGAAACCGTCAAACAAACGCGCGTCGAGCGGCTGGCGGTCCGCTTCGCGCATCGGGCCCAAGCGCTCGAGCAGCCATTGGCGCGGCGTGCACAAGACGCCGCTGCACGCGACCGTCTCTACCAGCTGCAGGCGCAAGCCGTCCGGCATCAGCCTCAGCGCGCGGCACAGCGCGTCGCAGGACGCCTGCGGCGCGATGGGCCCCAGATACGCGCAAAGAAACAAGCTGCCATCATCCTTCAGCGCGCTGACGGCTTGCAGATAGCCATGCAACTGCTGTGCATGAGCGTGGCAATCGCCGCTCATCAGGCAGGCAAGGACAAGCGCGCCGCTGCTTCCAGCAGCAAACGGGGGTCGCCCGACGCCAGCTTCTTCGAATCGGACAAGGTCTGGCGGTAGCCGCGCGCACCGGGCAGGTTTTGCATCAGGCCCAGCATGTGGCGCGTGACGCTGTTCAGTTTCAAGCGTCCCGCCTCTTTCTCCAGCTGCGCGCTGATATAGGGAATCATCGCCTCGAGCACCTGTTCTCGCGTTTTGACGGGCGTGTCGTCGCCATAGTAGCGCTGGTCGAACTGCGCCATCAGATACGGGTTGTGGTACGCCTCGCGCCCCAGCATCACGCCGTCCAGGTGCTGCAGGTGCAGGTCGATCTCGTCCAGGGTCTTGATGCCGCCGTTGATAATGAACTCGAACTGGGGAAAATCACGCTTCAAACGGTAGGCATAGTCATACTTGAGTGGCGGCACTTCGCGGTTTTCCTTCGGACTCAAGCCTTTCAGGATGGCATTGCGCGCATGCACAATAAAGGTCTTGCAGCCGGCATCGGCCACGGTGCCGACGAAATCGCGCACGAAGTCATACGACTCGCTGTCGTCGATGCCGATGCGGTGTTTCACGGTAACGTCGATATCGACCACGTCGCGCATGGCTTTCACGCAGTCGGCCACCAGTTGCGGCTCGGCCATCAGGCAGGCGCCAAACGCGCCCTTTTGCACGCGCTCGGACGGGCAGCCGCAATTGAGGTTGATTTCGTCATAGCCCCACTGCTGGCCCAGTTTCGCGCTGGTGGCCAGGTCCTTTGGGTCGCTGCCGCCCAGCTGCAGCGCCACAGGATGCTCTTCCTCGTTGAAGCGCAAATGGCGCTCCACGTCGCCGTACACCAGCGCGCCCGTCGTCACCATCTCGGTGTAGAGCCAGGTGTGGCGCGTGATTTCGCGGTGGAACTTGCGGCAATGGCGGTCGCTCCAGTCCATCATGGGGGCAACGGACAGGCGGCGGGAAGGCAAAGAGGTGGAAGTCATGGTGTCTACAAAAAAACAGGAGCTGCAAATGACAAACCCGCTGCGTGCCTCACCAGTGACGGTGACGCGGCGCAGCGGGCCGGAGCGGCATGGCCCGCAGGCCATGCTCTACAACAGATTACGAATCACGCGACGCTTTTTTACGCTCGTGCTCTTTCAGGAAGCGCTTGCGCAGACGGATCGATTTAGGCGTGATTTCCACCAGTTCGTCGTCCTCGATGAATTCGACGGCGTATTCCAGCGACATCTGAATTGGTGGTACCAGGCGCACCGCTTCGTCGGTACCCGACGAACGCACGTTGGTCAGCTGCTTGCCCTTGATCGGATTGACGACCAGGTCGTTGTCGCGCGAGTGGATACCGATGACCATGCCTTCGTAGACTGGGTCATTGTGCGACACGAACATGCGGCCGCGGTCTTGCAGTTTCCAGATGGCGTAGGCAACAGCGGCGCCGTCATCTTGCGAAATCAGCACGCCGTTACGACGGCCAGCCATTTCGCCACGGGTGTTGTCGACTGGCGCGTATTCATGGAATACGTGGCTCATCAAGCCGGTACCGCGGGTCAGGGTCATGAATTCGCCCTGGAAGCCGATCAGGCCACGCGCCGGGATCAGGTACTCGAGACGCACGCGGCCCTTGCCATCCGATTCCATGTTTTGCAGGTCGCCACGACGACGGCCCAGTTCTTCCATGACGCCGCCCTGGTTGACCTCTTCTACGTCAACCGACAGGTTTTCAAACGGCTCGTGGCGCACGCCATCGACCATTTTGAAGACCACGCGTGGACGCGATACGGCCAGCTCGAAGCCTTCGCGACGCATGTTTTCGATCAGAATCGTCAGGTGCAGCTCGCCGCGGCCCGATACTTCAAAGATCGTGTCGTCGTCGGTCGGCGATACGCGCAGAGCAACGTTGGCTTTCAGTTCGCGGTCCAGACGGTCACGCAGTTGGCGCGAGGTAACGAACTTGCCTTCGCGGCCAGCCAGTGGCGAGTTGTTGACCATGAAATTCATGGTCAGGGTCGGCTCGTCGACGGTCAGCATCGGCAGCGCGTCCGGGGTATCGACTGCGCACAGGGTCGAACCGATGCCGATTTCGTCGATACCGTTGATCAGGCAAATGTCGCCGGCAACGGCTTCGTCCACCAGCACGCGCTCCAGGCCCTTGAAGTTCAGCACCTGATTGATGCGGCCTTTGATAGGCGTGGCGCCTGGGCCATTGATGACCAGCACGTCCTGACCGACCTTGACGGTACCGCGGTTGACGCGGCCAATGCCGATCTTGCCAACGTACGACGAGTAATCCAGCGAGGTGATCTGCATCTGCAGCGGGCCTTCCGGATTGTCGTCACGCACTGGAACGTGTTCCAGGATGGCGTCAAACATCGGCTTCATGTCGCCGCTGCGCACGTCTTCGGTCAGGCCGGCATAGCCGTTCAGGCCCGAAGCGTAAATGATAGGGAAATCCAGTTGTTCGTCGGTAGCGCCCAGCTTGTCGAACAGTTCGAACGTCTGGTTGATGGCCCAGTCCGGGCGCGCGCCTGGACGGTCGACCTTGTTGACGATGACGATAGGCTTCAGACCCAGTGCCAGCGCTTTGCGCGTGACGAAACGGGTTTGCGGCATCGGGCCTTCTTGTGCATCGACCAGCAACAGAACCGAGTCAACCATCGACAGAACACGTTCCACTTCGCCGCCGAAGTCGGCGTGGCCTGGGGTGTCGACGATGTTGATGTGGGTGCCTTCGTACTCAACAGCGCAGTTCTTCGACAGAATCGTAATGCCGCGCTCCTTTTCCAGGTCGTTCGAGTCCATGACTCGGGTGTCGACCGCTTGGTTTTCACGGAAGGTGCCGGACTGGCGCAGCAGCTGATCCACCAGCGTGGTTTTGCCGTGGTCAACGTGGGCGATAATGGCGATATTACGAATTGCGCGTTTTGTATTTGACATGGTCGTAGTAGTTACTGAAAAACTGCGGAGTGCGTACAAGGTGTACGAGATACCCGAATGCTAATCTATTTCCGGAACCGCGTAGTATAGCATGTTGCGTTGCAACGCTATCTAAAAATGCTGGCGGCTCCCGCAGTCGGGGACGGTTTGTTTAAAAAAGCGACACTGTTTGACGAGTGTCGCTGGGTAATGTGACGTTGCTGTGACTTATTGGTGCGCCGTGGCGATCAAGCGCTCCGGCGCCAGGATGCTGTATTCCTGCAACTGACCCGTGCCCAGCAGCTTGCTGTCGTGATATACGCGCACACGGCCCGGTTCGGCCGGTACGGCGACGTCTTCCTTGCCCAGCGCGATGCGCTGGCCATGCAGGAAACGCTTGGCCAATTCTTCCGTCAGCTGGACGGCGGGGAAACTCGACAATAATGCATCGACGGGCGCCAGCAGGCTCAACGGCGCGGCATGCGCCGTCAGCTCATCCAGGGTGACGACGCCGTCCAAAGTCAGGCTGCCCACCTGCGTGCGGCGCAAGGCGTTCAAATGGCCGCCACAACCCAAGGCATGGCCGATGTCTTCGCCCAGCACGCGGATATACGTGCCCTTGCTGCACATCACGGATAATTTCAGGAACGGGGCGTCGTAGCCGAGGAACTCGAGCTTGTGGATGGTCACCGGGCGCGCTTCGCGCTCCAGGGTGATGCCTGCCCTTGCATACTCATATAAGGGCTTGCCGTCCCGTTTCAAGGCCGAATACATGGGCGGCGTCTGCAGGATGGGCCCGCGGAACTGCGCCAGCACGGCTTCGATCTGCTCTTCGGTGACGTTGACGTCGCGCGTTTCCAGCACTTCGCCCTCGGTATCGCCCGTATCCGTCGTCTGCCCCAGGTGCACCAGGGTTTCGTAGGTTTTATCGGCTTCCAGCAAGTCCTGCGAGAACTTCGTGGCCTCGCCAAAGCACAGCGGCAGCAAGCCCGTGGCGAACGGATCCAGCGTGCCCGTATGGCCCGCTTTTTTCGCATTCAGCACGCGCTTGGCCTTGATCAGGGCGTCGTTGCTGGACCAGCCCACGGGCTTGTCGAGCAGCAAGACGCCGTCGACCAGGTCGCGCACCCGCTTGATGCCGGGCGGTTTCTTCGGACCCGCCACTGTTATTGCTCGTCCGCTTTGTCTGCCGGCTTTTCGTCCGGCTCGGCATCCGCCGCGCGCGTGGCGTTGGCCTTGTCGATCAGCAAGGACATTTCCATGCCGCGCGAGGTCGAGCTGTCGTGCACGAAATGCAGCATCGGCAGGGTGTGGATGTGCAGGCGCTTGCCCAGCAAGCCACGAATGAAGCCAGACGCGGCCATCAAGCCTTCGGTGGTGTTCTTGATGGCTTCCTTGCTGTCTTTCAACATCGTGAAAAACACCTTGGCGTGCGCGTAATCGGGCGTGATCTGCACTTCGGTGATGGTGATCATCGTGCCGACGCGGGGATCCTTCAATTCGTAGGCGACGATTTCAGCCAGATCGCGCTGGATCTGGTCGGCCACGCGCAAGCCGCGCGCTGGCATGGTTTTGCTATGTTTAGCCATGATTTTATGCTGTCCTAAGTGCCGCAGGGCGCATGAGTCAAACGGTTGCCCGTTGACCAATGCGCCCCACGTGTTTGCGCGGACAACTATGTCCGCGCCATTGTTCTTGCTGAGATTACAGGGTACGAGCGATTTCCTGGACTTCGAACACTTCCAGCGTGTCGCCAACCTGAATGTCGTTGTAGTTCTTCAGCGACAGGCCGCACTCCAGACCGGCGCGAACTTCTTTCGCATCGTCCTTGAAGCGTTTCAGGGAGTCGATCTCGCCGCTCCACACCACGATGTTGTTGCGCAACAGGCGGACGGAAGAAGCACGCTTGACCACGCCATCGGTGACCAGGCAACCGGCAATCGCGCCCACTTTCGAGACCAGGATAACCTGGCGGATCTCGACCTGGCCGATGACCGTTTCGCGTTTCTCTGGTGCCAACATGCCCGACAACGCCGATCGGATCTCGTCGATCGCATCGTAAATGATGTTGTAGTAGCGAATGTCCACGCCATTCGACTCGGCCAGCTTGCGTGCCTGGGCATCAGCACGGGCGTTAAAGCCGATGATGACCGCTTTCGAGGCGACTGCCAGGTTGACGTCCGATTCCGTGATGCCGCCGACGGCCGCGTGAACAACTTGTACGCGCACTTCGGAGGTCGACAGTTTCTGCAGCGAACCGACCAACGCTTCTTGCGAACCTTGCACGTCGGTTTTGATGATCAGCGGCAAGTTTTTCACTTCGCCTTCGGCCATCTGGTCGAACATGTTTTCCAGTTTCGCAGCTTGCTGTTTCGCCAGTTTCACGTCGCGGAACTTACCTTGACGGAACAGACCGATTTCACGCGCTTTGCGCTCGTCAGCCATGACGACGACTTCTTCACCGGCAACCGGCACTTCCGTCAAGCCCTGGATTTCGACCGGAATCGAAGGACCCGCTTCAGCGATGGACTTGCCGTTCTCGTCCAGCATGGCGCGAACACGGCCATACGAAGAGCCAGCCAGAATCACGTCGCCGCGTTTCAGGGTACCGGACTGCACCAGGATCGTCGCGACAGGACCACGGCCCTTGTCCAGACGTGCCTCGACGACCAGGCCGCGCGCAGGCGCATCGACCGGTGCCGTCAGTTCCAGCACTTCGGCTTGCAACAGCACTTGTTCCAGCAGATCATCGATACCCTGGCCCGTTTTGGCCGAGACCGGTACGAATGGCGATTCGCCACCGTATTCTTCCGGCACGACTTGTTCGGCAACCAGTTCCTGCGTCACGCGGTCGACGTTACCACCCGGTTTGTCGACCTTGTTGATCGCCACCACCAGCGGCACGCCGGCTGCTTTCGCATGGGCAATCGCTTCTTTCGTTTGCGGCATCACGCCATCGTCGGCGGCAACCACCAGAATAACGATGTCGGTTGCCTTGGCGCCACGGGCACGCATTGCGGTAAACGCTTCGTGGCCCGGGGTGTCGAGGAAGGTGATCATGCCGCGTGGCGTATCGACGTGGTAAGCACCGATATGCTGCGTAATGCCGCCCGCTTCGCCGGAAGCAACCTTGGCGCGACGGATGTAATCGAGCAACGAGGTCTTGCCGTGGTCGACGTGACCCATGACGGTGACCACCGGTGC
Source organism: Janthinobacterium leeuwenhoeki (assembly GCF_051380795.1). Taxonomy (NCBI): domain Bacteria; kingdom Pseudomonadati; phylum Pseudomonadota; class Betaproteobacteria; order Burkholderiales; family Oxalobacteraceae; genus Janthinobacterium; species Janthinobacterium leeuwenhoeki. The sequence continues at coordinate 167,787 of NZ_JBNYXT010000008.1, read as the reverse complement.
GCGTGGCTTGGTTTCGAAGTGCGCGTGTTCGCCCACATCGGCCAGCAGCGCTTCCGGATCGTCCAGTTCGGCGGCGAACGCCTTGTGGCCCATTTCTTCCACCAGAATCATGGCGGTTTCCTGGTCCAGCACCTGGTTGATCGTGCACATCTGGCCCAATTTCATCAAATGCTTGATGACTTCGGATGCCTTGACGGACATTTTGTGCGCCAATTCGGCCACGGTGATCGTTTCCGGCACGTGCACGTCTTTGACGACGGCTTCCGTAGGAGCCTGGAAGTTCGATTCACGGTCGTCATGGTGCGTCGGGCGACGGCCCTTCGCGCCACCGCGCCAGCTGTCACGGCCGCCTGGGCCGCTATTGCCGCGTGGCTTGGGACCACCGGTGGTGCCGCGTTTTTTCGCGTCATCGGACCAGGTGGACGACACATTGGCCGACTTGATGGATTTCTTGTCTGCAACAGCAGGCTTCTTGTCGCCCGGCTTGTCACCAGGTTTCTTGTCAGCAGGCTTGTGCAGGGTGCCTTCCGGCGCCTTCGGCTTGACCGGAACCGGTACGGGTTCAGGTGCCTTGATGGCGCGGCGTGGCGCGTTCATCATGGCCTTGATCTGGGCAACTTCGTCGGCAACAGCCTTGCGTGCACGCTCGGTGGCTTCCGCTTTGTCAGCGGCTTCCTTGGCGGCAACAGCGGCGGCAGCGGCCTTCTTCTTCGCTTCTTCAGCGGCAGCAGCTTTTTTCGCTTCGGCGGCGGCGTCGTCAACGACAGGCGCAGCGGCGCTGGCGGCAGGCGCGGCAGCAGCCTTGGCGGCGGCTTTCTTCGCTTCCGCTTCAGCTTCTTTCTTGGCAGCCAATTCAGCTTGTTGCGTGGCTTTCGCCTGAGCTTCTTTTTCCGCGTCGAGCTTGGCCAGACGTTCTTGCTTTTCGCGCAGATCGGCTTCCTGGCGGGCGATCAGTTCAGCCTGTTTACGGGCTTCTTCTTCACGGCGCGCCACGTCGGCGGGATCGATCACCGGTGCGGCAGGCGCGACCGGTTCTGCTGCGACCGGCGCAGCTTCGTCACGCTGGACGAAAGTGCGTTTCTTGCGCACTTCCACCTGGATGGTGCGCGATTTGCCGGTTGCGTCAGCTTGCTTGATCTCAGTCGTTTCCTTGCGGGTCACGGTGATTTTTTTCTTTTCTGTGTCAGCCGCTGCGCCGTGTGTGCGGCGCAGATGATCCAAAAGCTTGTCCTTATCATCTTTCGACAATGGATCTGACGTCGAACTTTTCTCGACGCCGGCAGAACGCAGCTGCGTCAGCAGCAAATCTGCAGGCATCTTCAGTTCGGTGGCAAATTGGGCTACGTTGTTACTCGCCATTCAGTCCTCTTTTCTATGTGTCGCGGAGATGATAAAGATACTCAAATTAAGCCTTTGCGGATTCGGCCAGACTCCATGCCTTGGCTTGCAACGCCTTGGCACGATCGTCATATTTCGAGTCAACCAACTTCATCTCATCGTCGGTCACATCTTTAAATTCACTTGTAATCAGTTCACGCGCACGGTCCGCAGACAAGGCCAGGATTGCGCCAAATTCGTCGTATGCCAGTGCTGCAAATGCTTCAACGGTCTTGATACCAGCCAGACCCAGCTTGCCGGCGGTAATGCGGTCCATGCCTTCCAGACCCACCAACGCCTCGTCCATGCCTTCCAGACCCTCTTCCGAAGCAATCGCTTCGGTAACCAGCGCATCACGCGCACGGGTACGGAGTTCATTGACGGTATCTTCGTCAAACGATTCGATTTCCAGCATTTCGGAAATTGGCACGTAAGCGATTTCTTCCAGACTGGCGAAACCTTCTTCTACCAGAATATCGGCCACTTCCTGGTCGACATCGAGCTTTTCCATGAACAGGATGCGCACGGCAGCCGTTTCCTGGGCAGCTTTGTCAGCCGATTCTTCGGCCGTCATGATGTTGATCTTCCAGCCGGTCAGGTCCGAGGCCAGGCGCACGTTCTGGCCGGAACGGCCGATCGCGATTGCCAGGTTTTCTTCGTCCACGACGACATCCATCGCGTGTTTTTCTTCATCGACCATGATCGACGAGACGTTCGCCGGCGCCAGGGCGCCGATGACGAACTGCGCCGGATCTTCCGACCACAGCACGATGTCGACACGTTCGCCACCGAGTTCGCCGGTAACGGCCTGCACGCGCGAACCGCGCATGCCGACGCAAGTACCGATCGGGTCGATGCGCTTGTCGGCCGTGTAGACGGCGATCTTGGCGCGTACGCCGGCATCGCGGGCTGCGGATTTAATTTCCAGCATGCCTTGCTCGATTTCCGGCACTTCCAGTTCGAACAGCTTCATGATGAATTCCGGCGCGGTACGCGACAGAATCACTTGCGGGCCGCGCATATTGCGGTCGATGCGCAAGATGAAAGCACGCACACGGTCGCCGATACGCAGATTCTCTTTCGGGATCATCTGGTCGCGTGGCAGACGCGCTTCGATCTTGCCCGATTCGACGATGGCGTCGCCGCGTTCCATGCGCTTGATGGTGCCGGTAACGAGCGAATCGCCACGTTCCAGGAAGTCGACCAGGATCTGTTCGCGTTCGGCATCACGTACGCGCTGCAGGACGACCTGTTTGGTATCCTGGGCGAAACGGCGGCCAAATTCAACGGATTCGATCGGCTCTTCGATGTGGTCATCGACTTCGATATCGGAAATCTGTTCTTTTGCCTCGAAATGCAGGATCTCCTGATCCGGCAATTGCAGGCCCGCTTCATCGGGCACCACGTGCCAGCGGCGGAACGATTCGAATTCGCCCGTTTCGCGGTCGATCGAAACGCGGATGTCTACCTCACCCTCATACCGTTTCTTCGTGGCTTGCGCCAACGCGAATTCGAGGGCGCCGAAGACGACATCTTTATCGACGTTTTTTTCGCGCGCCAGCGCGTCAACCAATAATAAAACTTCGCGGCTCATGCTTTGCGTCCCTTAAAAACCACCTGCGGCACCAAGCGTGCCTTATCCACATCCGCGAGCGTAAACTCCAACATCGCCGGACCATCCTTACCTTCAAATTCCAACGACAATTTATCGCCCACGGGTTCTTGCAAGATCCCCTGGAACGATTTCCGGTTGTTCGTACCCGGCATCGCCACAGTCAGCTTGACGATGATTTCCTGGCCTGCGAAACGGACAAAGTCTTCCAGCTTGCGCACCGGACGATCCAGACCCGGGGAAGAAATCTCGAGACGCTCGTAAGGAACGTTCTCTACCGTCAACACATGCGATAACTGGTGACTCACCGTGGCACAGTCTTCGACCGTGATCGGACCTTTTTCAGCGGCATCGGCGGCGCTGAAATCAATAAAGACGCGCAGCAGTCCGCGCTCGGCACGTTCGACATCAACGAGCTCATAGCCCAGACCAATAACTGTCTTTTCAATTAATCCCAACTGCTGCAAGAAATTCTCCAGAAATAAGGCCCGTTTTCGGCATGACGGCGCCGTATTAAGCGCCGACAACATGCAAAAACACGCATTCAAGTCATATATGGCCCCTTGCGGAGCCATGACAAACGGTTCAACAAAAAAAAAATGGGCATCTGCCCATCTTCTTGTATTTCCCCAACCAGATAAGCACCCCCACCAAACAACCCTGCGGAGAACTTTTATTAGGCTGCAGATTATAACCTCTTATTAACTTCACCGCAATGCCGCACGCAAGGAGCGGCCCGGCTTACAACAGTTACAAGAGCGCGCACCCGCAGCAGATCAGCGGGCGCGCAAGAAGAAACGCTTCCCGATTAACCTTTGCTGCGGCGGCGCGGCATGCCATCCATGCCGCCACGATCCATGCCGCCACGCGACTGGCCAGCGGAACGGGCTTGCCCACCGGCACCACCGCCCGTATTGCGGCGCGGACCCGTGTTGGCGAAGCCGAAGGTCGTTTGCAGCGGATCAGGCTGGCGCGGAGCGCGCTGCGGCGCGCGGCCCTCACCACCACCGGCCGGACGGCCCTGGCCTGCCGCACGTGGCGGACGACCCTGGCCTTGCGGCGCACCGTCGAACGATGCCGACGAACGGGGCTGACCGCCCTGGAATGGACCTTGCGGCTGACCACGGCCCGGACCACGCGCGTCGCCTGGACGGCCGGCGCCGCCTGGGCGACCCTGGCCTTGCGGACGGGCAAACTGACCGGCAGGCTGGCCACGGCGCGGCGCGACCGGGAACGGATCGGCGTTGCGGTTGCTCACATCGATGCGGTTGCCATTCGGCTCGTCATCACGGCTGGCCTTGCGCGCTTCGCGGCCCTTGGCGGCGCCAGCGGCACGGGGATCGCCCGATGCCGGCATTTTCTTTTCGATGCCGTAAGCGGTCAACAGATCGCGCACGGTGTTTTCATCCATCTCTTCCCAACGGCCGCGTTTCAGGCCGCTCGGCAGGGTCATGGCGCCGTAGCGGGTACGGATCAGGCGCGAGACGGTCAGGCCGATGGCTTCGAACATGCGGCGCACTTCGCGGTTACGGCCTTCACCGATCACCACGCGATACCACTTGTTGATGCCTTCGCCGCCGCCATCGGCGATCTTCGAGAACTGCGCCAGGCCGTCTTCCAGCTCGACGCCAGCCAGCAGCTTCTGGCGCATGCCCTCTTCCAGCTCACCCAGAGTACGCACGGCGTACTCGCGGTCGATGCCGTAGCGCGGGTGCATCAGGCGGTTGGCCAGGTCACCGGAGGTGGTAAACAGCAGCAAGCCTTCCGTGTTGAAGTCGAGACGGCCCACGGCCAGCCACTTGCCAGCTTTCATGGTCGGCAGGCGGTCGAACACGGAGGGACGGCCGTCCGGGTCATTATGGCTGACGATTTCGCCAGCCGGCTTGTGGTAGACCAATACGCGTGGCGGCTTCTTGCTGACGCGGCGCTGGATCAATTTACCGTTGATGCGCACGTGGTCGCTCGGCAAGATGCGCTGGCCGATGTGGGCCGGCTCGCCATTCACGGACACGCGGCCCGAGATGATCAGGTCTTCCATGTCGCGGCGCGAACCGAGACCGGCTTCGGCCAGCACCTTGTGCAGCTTCGGCGCGTCGTCGTCGGACGTCAGGTCGCGGCGCACGGCCACTTTTTGCACGCGGCCCGTGCCGCCTTCTTCGCTGTCGAAAGCGTCGGAGGTGACAAACGAGAAGACGGCGTCAGCGTCGCTGAGCTTGCCGGGCGCAGCCTGACGGCCCTTGCCCTTCTTGCGGCTCTTGCCGGCATTCTTGCCAGCGCCCGGCACGTCGTTGCGCGGACCGCGCGGCAGGCGCGGGCCGGACACGAGGTTGCCTTCGGCATCGAACACATCGGCGACAGGCGCGGCAGCTTGCTCTGCGGCAGGCGCTGCTGCAACGGCTTCGGCTGCCTGCGGCGCTTCGGCGCGCGGCGGCTGGCGCAGCGCGCGTTCCGCTTGCACGCCACGCATCTGGCGTGGGCCACGGGTAGGGCGGGCTTCGGCCGGCTTGTCAGCGGCGGCTTCCGGCGCCGTTTCAGCGACGGCGGCAGCGGCCTTGGCGGCGGCACGGGCGCGCGGCGGACGTGGCGCAGGTGCGGCGACTTCGGCAACCGCTTCGGCAGCCGCTTCCGCGGCGTCGGCCACAGCCTTCAGGACTGGCTTGGCACGGGTTTTCTTGGCGGCTGGCACAGCTTCAGTTTCAGCGGCAGCGACGACGGGCGCATCGGCGGCCACATCGGCTTTCGTGCGGCGCTTCGGCTTGGCAGCGGCGGTATCGCCGACAGCGGCAGCCGCAGTTGCAGCCACTGCGTCGGCTTCGATCTGGGCCTTGGTGCGGCGCTTGGGCTTGGCAACGATGGCTTCGTCGCTGGCGGTTACTGTCTCGGGTATGTTCGGATTATTCATTCTTCGTTTCTTGGCTGTGCTGACCTGGCGCAGCGTCAACCGTTAGTTCTGGCGCAGGGTCGTGAGTGTAGGCTTCGTCCGTGGGCGAAGCATCGGGGCCGGCATCAAGGCTTGCTGTCACATCTGTCACAGCCGTATTGCTACCTGCACCAAGCTGGGGGACAAGCTCATTGCTTGCCTTGTCAAAATTCTCTTGCAGGGCCGCTTCCAGGGCTTCGAGCCCATTGCCCTGCATTTCACTGATTTGCTGCAAAGGCGGCAGCTGGGACAGCGAATGCAAACCCAGGTCATCCAAAAACTGCTTGGTGGTGGCCAGCAAGGCCGGCCGTCCCACCACGTCGCGGTAGCCGATGGCATCAACCCAGCCACGGTCTTCCAGCATCTTGATCGTCTGCGAATTGACGGCAACGCCGCGAATTTCCTCGATATCGCCGCGCGTCACCGGCTGGCGGTAGGCGATGATGGCGAGGGTTTCCAGGGTCGCCCGCGAATACTTGGGCGGCCGCTCGGGCGTCATGCGATCGAGATACATCTTCATTTCCGGGCGGCTTTGAAAGCGCCAGCCCGAAGCCAGACTGACGATCTCGATGCCGCGCCCTTCCCACTCTTGCCGCAACTCTTCCAGCAATTGCTTGATCGTGTCGGCACCAACGCCGACACCACGCACGCGACCATTCTCGTCCGCATCGACGAACAGCTTCTTCAAGCTGTGGATCGTCAGCGATTCACGAGCGCACAGCAACGCGGTTTCGAGGACTTTTTTAGCCTCAATTGTATTCATAGCAATTCTGTGCGGATGTGTGTTGCAATTCGTATGCAGAGAAAGAAATCAAAAACGTTCATTTCAACGTGACAGAGGGCAGACATCGATGATGACGCCGTGCTGGGTTACTAGTTGAGGCTGTTTTTCCGACGCCTTGGCCTATGCGCGCAAAGCGGGACTAAAGCGGATGCAGTGAAAGTCCTGCCATCCATGGTGCTGGCCTTAAATAACCAGCAATGAAACGCACTCCGGAGCAGCTGCTTTTCCCGTGGCGACAAACCAGCCAGACAGGAGAGCGACAGTCGTCGTTTCATCCAACGATGCCAATTGTACCTGATAAAAAGCGGAAAAGCGCAAAACCGGGTAAAACACGCGTTTTACCCGGCCCTGGCGCGACACATCGCCCCTTACCCGCGTCACAGGGAGGCGAGTTTCTCCGAGAGAATGGCCGATGCACCCAGGAAAGCTGGGTACTGCGCCGTGATGACAAAGGTCGGCACTTGCGAGACGTAATTGGCGAAGCGGCCCTTGCGCTCGAAGCGGGCACGGAAGCCGGAGCGGTCGAAACGCGCCCCCAGGCGTGGCACGATGCCGCCGCCGATATAAATACCACCGAGCGCGCCCAAGGTGACGGCGACGTTGCCCGCCACGGTGCCGAGCATGCAGCAGAACGCTTCGATGACGTCGTCGCACAGCTGGGACTCGCCAGCCAGCGCGCGGCGCGTGATTTCCGCCGCCGGCAAGTCTTCCGCCGGCACGCCCGCGCGGTCGGCCAGGGCGCGGTAAATCAGTTCCAGGCCATCGCCGGAAATCAGGCGTTCGGCCGAGACGTGCTCGTATTCGCGCCAGGCGAATTGCAGAATGCTCACTTCCACTTCATTGAACGGCGCAAAGCTGACGTGGCCGCCTTCGCTTTGCAGGGCGATCCAGCCGCCGTGCGAAGGAATCAGGCCCGATACGCCCAGGCCCGTGCCGGCGCCGATCAGGCCGATAGCCGTGTTGGGACGGGCCGTGCCCGCGCCCACCTGGTGCTTTTGCTCGCTCGACAGCTGCGGCAAGGCGCGCGCCAGGGCCGTGAAATCGTTGACCACGTCCAGGGTCGTGAAACCGCACTCTTCGCGCATGGCGCGGATCGAGAACGACCAGTGGTGGTTCGTCATGCTGAGGAAATCGCCGTCGACCGGGTTGGCGATGGCGATCACGGCATGGCGCACGGCTTGCCCGCCGGCGGCGGCGATGTGCGGCAGGGCCAGGTAAGCTTGCAGGGCGGCGGACAGGCTCGGGTAATCGGCACAGGGCAGCACTTCCACCAGGGTGATGTGGCCAGCGGCCACTTCCAGGGCGAAACGGGCATTGGTGCCGCCCACGTCGGCCAGCAGGCGCGGTCCATCGGCGAAGGCGGAAGTCGGCAGTACGGGAGAAGACGAAGCGCTCATGATTTTAAATGATGAAGTGGGACGCATGGGACGACCAGCTTAAAGGATGAATGCGCCCGGAGGCAAGCGAAGTTTGTAGTTTAAGTACATCAAAACAGTCCTTTGTTGGTAGTTCCACTCCAAATGCAACAGGCAGGGCCAAAGTTCCTCACAGGCAATGAATTATAGTAAGTACTTGCACTCGATAGGCACGCGAAAAGCATGCTGCACAGCAGCAGAAACCGCCTTGAAAGCAGAGTATGCCGGAGTTTGCGCAAAGCCGTCTGGTACGCGGCGGCGGCGGTGCGGGACTTCCGTCCGGCAGTCACGCGAAGGTGTTTTCGTATTATTACTACCGGTTTTTTCTGCGTATCTTTACTCCCACGCTGGCAAGCAGGACGCTGCGGGGATCAGGACGGCAAGCCTTCGCCCAGCAAGCTGGCGGGCGCCGGCTGGTCCGAGCGGTAGGCGGCATTCCACGCATCGAGGCCGCCATGCAGGGGCTTGGCGCGGTGAAAGCCGTGCTGGTGCAGCAGCTTGGCCACTTGCGCGGCCGTCACGTCGTTGGGACAGCTGCAATACACGATGATGTGGCGATCCTTGTCCATGGAGATCATGGCGGGCACCGGTTCCTTGCCGTTGAAGAACAGGGCACCCGGCACGGCCGGCTCCAGCGCCTGCGCCGTGGCGCTGCGGGCGTCGACCATCAGCGGTTCCTCACCCTGCTCTATGAGTTCGAGCAATTCATCGATGCCGATGCGTTCGATCTGCAAGGCCTGGCGGAAGCGCCGGCGTTCGAGGAATTTGTACAGCAGGAACAGTCCCAGCAAGGTGGCCAGCATCAGCAAGGCCGTGCTGCCCATGGTGCTGAGCAAGTCGAGCACCTGCTGCACGCTGGCGTGAAAAATCACGCCGACGACGATGCCGGTGCCGCTCCACAGCAAGGCGCCCAGGCCCGCATACAGGAAGAACAGGCCCGGCGGCGTGCCCAGCGCGCCCGACATGGGTGCGGCCACGGTATTGAATCCCGGCACGAACTTGGAAACGATCAGGGCTTTCGGGCCCCAGCGCTTGAATTTATCTTCCGTCTGGCTGACGCAGTAATCGGGCGACAGCGAGATGCGGCAGAGCAGCCGCAGGATGCGCTTGCCGAAATGCCGGCCCGCGCGGAACCACGTGAAGTCGCTGATCAGGCAAGCGCCCAGCGCGGCGGCCAGCACCAGCCCCCCATGCATGTCGCCATCGACGGCCAGCGCCCCCGCCACCACGAGGATGGGAAAGGCGGGTATCGGCAGGCCGAGCTGCTCCACCAGCACGATGCCAAAGACAATCAGGACACCGTAATGTTCGAGCAGGTAAATGAGGTTGGGCATGGCCGCTATCTTACCGTAAAAAGCCCCTTACAACTGCACGCCCTTGGGTATGGCGCTGAGCAGGGTGCGCGTGTACGGATGCACGGGATTGCGGTACAGCTCATCCGAATCGGCCAGTTCCACCACTTGTCCCTTGTGCATCACCATCACCTGGTCGGCGATGTATTTGACCACAGACAAATCATGCGAAATGAAGATGTACGACAAGCCGAACTCATCCTGCAAGTCCTGCAGCAAGTTCAATACCTGCGCCTGCACCGACACGTCCAGCGCCGACACGGATTCGTCGCAGACTAAAATTTCCGGCTGCATGGTCAGGCAGCGGGCAATGGCGATGCGCTGGCGTTGGCCGCCGGAAAACTCGTGCGGATAGCGGTGGAAAGCCTGCTCCGGCAGGCCCACTTTATCGAGCAGCCAGTAGGCCTTGGCGATGCGTTCCTGGTCATTCGCGCCGATCTTGTGAATGCGCATCGGTTCCAGCAGGATCTGCCCCACCGTAAAGCGGGGATTCAGGGAGGCATACGGATTCTGGAAAATGATCTGGATGCGGCGTTTATACGGCAAATACTCTTTGTTCGGCATGGCAATCAAATCCTTGCCGTGGAACATGGCCGTGCCGCCTGTCGCCTGGTGCAAGCGCAGCAGGGTCAAGCCTACCGTCGTCTTGCCGGAACCGGACTCGCCCACCACGCCCAGTGTTTTTCCGCGTGGCAAAGTGAACGACACGTCCTTGACTGCCTGGAATTCGCGCTTGCCGAACAGGCCAACACGCGTATAAAAGCTTTTACTTAAATTATTGACTACCAGCACCGGTTCATCGCCGGGCGTGTAACCGCGCGTGCGCTGTTTCATTTCAATGCCGGGACCGGCTTTGCCGTCCATATAGTCGGCGATGACGGGCAGGCGCCATGGGCGCTCGTCCAGCGAAGGCCGGCAATGCAGTAATGCTTTGGTGTACGGGTCTTTGGGGGTGTCAAATACCTGGCGCACCTCGCCCGTCTCGCGCACTTCGCCATGGCGCATGACGATCACCTGGTCGGCGATTTCTCCCACCAGGCCCAGGTCGTGGGTAATGAAGAGCACGGACATTTGATGTTTCTTTTGTAGCGCCGCGATCAAGTCCATGATCTGCTTCTGGATCGTCACGTCCAGCGCCGTCGTCGGCTCGTCCGCGATCAGCAGCTTCGGTTCGCAGGCAATCGCCATGGCGATCATCACGCGCTGCTGCTGGCCGCCCGACATCTGGCTCGGATAAGCGTCGATCTTGGTGGCGGGATCGGGTATGCCCACTTCGTCGAGCAACTCCAGGGTACGCGCGCGCGCCTGCTTGCGGTTCATGCCCATGTGCTGGCGCAACACTTCGGCGATCTGGAAACCGACGGTAAACACGGGGTTCAGCGACGACATCGGCTCCTGGAAGATCATCGAAATATCCTTGCCGCACATGGTGCGGCGCTCGGCGATCGACAATTTGAGCAAGTCGCGCCCGCCAAAATGGATGCTCGATCCGGGGGCGATGATGGTGTTATCCGGTGGCAACAAGCCCATGACGGCCAAGGAACTGACGGACTTGCCGCTGCCCGATTCGCCCACCAGCGCCACGGTGCTGTTGCGCGGCACGTTGAACGAAATGCCCTTGACGGCTTCGAACGTGGTCTTCTTGTCCAGGCGGAAGGTGACGCGCAGGTCGCGCACTTCCAACAGGTTATTCTGGTCCATGAGCAACTCCTATTTCACTTTGGGGTCGAGCGCATCGCGCAAGGCATCGGTAAACAGCGAGAACGCCGTCACCAGCACGGCCATCGCCGTGGCGGCGGCTGTCAGCTGCCACCATTTGCCCAGGATCAGTTCATTTTGTGCCTCGTTGAGCATGCTGCCCCACGAAACGGTGCCCACCGGCACGCCAAAGCCGAGGAAGCTCAAAATCACTTCGGCCTTGATGAAGCCCACCACCAGAATCGACATTTGCACCAGCGCCACGTGGCTGACGTTGGGGAAGATATGCGAAAACATCTTGCGCCAGTGCGAGGCGCCAATCGCGTCGGCCGCCATCACGTATTCGCGCGCCTTGTGCTTGATGTATTCGGCGCGGATCAGCCGGTACGGCCCCGTCCAGCCCGTCAAGCCGAGGATCAGCACGATGGTCAGCACGCCCTTTTGCTGCAGCACGGCCGCCACCGTCAAGATCATCAGGATCGATGGTATCGACGTGAAAATGCTGTAGAACCAGTTGAAGAAGTCATCGACGATGCCGCCGAAGTAGCCGGACACGGCGCCAAACAAGGTGCCCAGCACCACGGCCAGCAAGGCTGCCACCAGGCCCACGACGATCGACGTTTCGCCGCCCTTGATGGTTTTCTGCAGGATGTCGTGGCCCCACTTGTCGGCGCCGAACGGTAACGTTGCCGCCTTGTGCGTGACGAGTTTCTTGGCCTTGCCCATGCCGGCGCGCAAGGCCGTCAAGTCGTCGGCCAGCGGGTCGGTGATGCCGTACATGTCGACGCCAGCGGACGGATCGCTTTTCAAGCCGGCGCGCAGTTCGGCGATGTCGTCGGCCAGCGGATCGAGCACGTTGACGGGCGTCGGCGCGCTGCGCTCGTCCGGCAGGGGCATCGCGCCATCGGCGGCGACGTCCTTGTCGGCGCCAACGAAGGTCGGCGGCGCATAGCTGACGGCCACTTCGTCTTCCCAGTTCGCCGCCACCAGGCCGCTGGCGGACGCCAGCACCAGCAGGGAAAAGGCGCCGACCACGGCCAGCGATACCATTGCAATCTTGTCGCCGCGCAAACGGCGCCACGCCAGGGCCCACAGGCCGGGCGATGTATGAGGTTTCGACATCGTCTCTTTCTACTTCAGTTGTACGCGAGGATCGACCGCCTGGTACAGCAGGTCGGTGAGCAGGTTGAAGAGCATGGTGGCGGCGGCAACATACACGGTGATCGCCTTGATCACCGGAAAGTCGCTGCGCTCGACGGCCAAAATCACTTCACGCCCGATGCCGGGGATGCCGAAAAAGCGTTCCAGCAGGAAAGCGCCGATCAGCAGGGCCGGCAAGTTCGACATCACATAGGTAATGATGGGAATGCCGGCGTTGCGCAGCACGTGGACCCACATGATGCGGCCTTCCTTGAGGCCCTTGGCGCGCGCCGTGCGTACGTAATCCTGGTTGGCCTCGTCCAGTACGAAGGTGCGGAACAGGCGCAGGGTCGGCGCGATGGAGACGGCCAGGCCGATCAAAATCGGCAAGGTCGAATAGCGCAGCAGGTTTTCCCAGAAGCTGTCGCCCCAGCCCTGCACGGGGAACAGGCCCAGCTTGTAGGCAAATCCGTACTGGAAGACGATGATGTAGACGAGGATGGAAATCGACATGCCCACCGTACAGGCGATCATGACGGCGCGGTCCGTCAGCGAACCGCGCACGAAAGCGATGGCCAGCGCCAGCGCCACGCCAAAAAACGTTTCCAGCACGGTCAGCGGGATCAGCACCATCATCGACGGCCCCAGGCGCGAGGTGATGATGTGCGACACGGATTCCCCCGTGGCCCAGCTCTGGCCGAAGTCAAAGGTGACGATCTGCTTGATGAAGATCCACAGCTGCACGTAATACGGCTGGTCGACACCCAGCTGGCGGCGGATGTTGGCAATGCTTTCCGCACTCGACATCTTGCCGGCCAGGATGTAGGCGGGGTCGCCCCCCACCCAGTTGAACAGGATAAACACCAGCAGGACGACGCCCAGCATGGTGGGCAGCATCTGCCACAGGCGGCGCAGGATATAAGCAAACATAATGATTCCTTGTTGTTATAAGTTGCGCTTATTTGGCAGCAGGGGCCGGCGTAGCCACCGGCGCACCCGTGCTGTCGATATCCATGTACGCCCATTCCTGGAACAGGATCGGGTGCTTCTTGTAGCCGAGCACCGACTTTTGCGCCAGCATGTTGCGGTAGCGCGCATAGCCGATCAGGGCGCCCGCGTTCACTTCCAGGCGGCGCGCCATCTTGTGGAACAGCTCGTCGCGCTCGGGACTGGCCGGCATGGCCTGGCTGGCCGCATACCATTTATCGTACTCGGGATCCTGGTAGCAGCCATTGTTGTTCTGGTGCGTGTTGGGGCCATAGAACAGCTGCATGAAGTTGTCGCCGTCCGGATAATCGGCCAGCCACGGCGCCGTGCGCGTCTGCATCTTGCACTGCTTCTCCGTCTTCAGAATGTCGGAAAAGATCATGCGGTCGTTTTCCATGCGGATGCCCAGCGAGTTGTACGTCTTGCGCCACATTTCCGCCTGCAGCACGCCATTGGCTTCATTGCGCGAAGCGTAGCGGATCAGCAGCGGCTTGCCGTCCGGCAAGGTACGCCAGCCATCGGCGCCCTTCTTGTAACCGAATTTGTCGAGCAATTTGTTGGCCAGCACGGGATCGTATTGCAGCAGGGATTTGTAGTGAGGATCGTAGCCGACGACGCCCGGCGGGATCGGATAGTCGAGGCGCTTGGCCTGGCCATTCCAGATGATGCGGATTTCTTCATCGATATTGTGCGCCATGGCAATAGCGCGGCGCAGGGCGATCTTTTCCTTGCTGAAGCCACCGAGAGTCGGGTCTTGCATGTTCCAGTAGTAATAGCTGATTTCCGGATCCAACAGGCGCGACAATTGCACGCCCTTCTCTGCCAGCTCGGGACGCAGCTTACCGTTCAGCAATGCCTTCGGCGCCAGCGGGCCATCGAGCCAGAACACGTCCGTGCCGCCGCTCTGGAAAGACAGCCAGCGCGACTGGTCTTCGATCATCACGGAAATTTCGATGCGGTCGATGGCGGGAATGCGCTTGCCCTGCATCTGGCGCACGATGCGCTGGTCGTCCGGGTCGTCGCCGGCCATGAAATTCCACGTTTCCGGCAAATGCTGCGGGTTGCGGTTCAGGACGATGCGGTTGCCGCGCGTCCATTCACCCAGGGTGTAATAACCGGTGCCGACGGGATTCGAGCCCACTTCGCCCTTCACGTCGCCGTATTTGTCCACCACTTCGCGCGCCACGGCGGCCGTCGGCACGTAGGCGAGAATCATGGGGAAGTTGAAATCGGTCTTGGTCAGCGTGATGCGCAAGGTGTACGGGTCGAGGATTTCCAGGCCGGCCACCTTTTTATTGAAATCGAGTTTGTTCGACTTGGCCGCTTCCTTGGCCAGATCGTCCAGGCCCACCACCTTGCCCTCGAACAGCCAGCTGTGTGGCGAGGCCAGGCGCGGGTCGAACAAGCGCTTCCACGAATACACATAGTCGGCCATCGTCAGTTCGCGGCGCTTGCCGCCGAACGCGGCATCGGGCGTAAACAGAATGCCTTTTTTCAGGCGTATCGTGTAGGTCTTGCCATCGGCCGACACTTCCGGCATGGCGGCCGCCGCGCCGGGCACCACCTTCACGGGGCGCGCCAGGTAATCATAGGTGTACAGGGTGTCGAAAACGGCCTGCGTGATGTGGTTCGAATACAGGTCGCGCGCGGTAGCCGGATCGAAGCCCGTCTCGGCGGCCGGCAGGATATAGCGCAAGGTTTTCACCGGCGCAGCCGCGGGGGCGGCATCGGCGGCAACAGCGGCCAGCGGCAGAGTGGCCAGGCAGGCGAGCAGCGCCACGCGCCGCATCCATGGTGACTTCATGTAATACCCTTCATCTCGATTATCTGTCGCACCGCATTGGTGCGCTTGTACTGGTTTCCCCCTGGGATACAGGATTCCACCGCCAAAACCAGTTTATCCTCGCAAGATCTATGCCTTGTTTGTCGCCAGCCTGCCCGCACGCAGACGAGCTGGAAAAAGGCGTAACGATAACGCATATTTTGTTCGCCGGGCGAAAAGCCGCAGCAAAGGCGTGGCGCACAGCCACGACCACCTGCCACATGGATGAAATCTTCCGCAGTGCAACAAAGACAGGTCGCCGCCAGGAAAAACTAACTTGGCAGTAACCCTTACGGCCCCGAATGACAACAGTTTTTATGGCAGTACGGAAAATATGCGGCGCAGTGCAACATTAAAACAATTACAAATATTGAAACAAATCAATATTGCAAAAAACACTGTTGTTTCCATGCTGAAAGAGCATGTGTGCGCGTTGACAAGGTTTCCCGGCAAATGGTCTTATCAATAACGGCAGCTTTAAAAATGCCGCCTTATCCACAGCGATTGCCGACGCAGCAATCTTTATTACCCTGGCAAAGCTGTGCCGTACGAAGGCCAGCCGAGCTTACTTTCGGAGTTCTGAGAATGATGATGGAAACAGTGATATCCCGCTCCGTACGCCTGATCTTTTCGGGTAGCGTAGCGGCGCTCAGCCTTGGCATGATGGCTGCGCCGGCAATGGCGCAAGACGCCAATGTCCAACGTGTGGAAATTACAGGCTCGAGCATCAAACGAGCCACGGCCGAAACGGCATCGCCGGTACAGCTCATCACCCGCGACGACTTGATGAAATCGGGCAAGGCAACCGTCGCCGAATACCTGCAAACCCTGACCGCCGATGGCGCCGGCTCGCTGCCGACAGGCTTCGGCAACGGCTTTGCCGCCGGTTCCACGGCCATCTCGCTGCGCGGCCTGGGCGCCACCTCGACCCTGGTCTTGCTCAATGGCCGCCGCATGGCGCCGTTCGCGCGCGCCGACGACGGCCAGAAAAGCTTCACCGATCTCTCCACCGTGCCGATGCAGATCGTCGAGCGCATCGAAATCCTGAAAGACGGCGCCTCCTCCACGTATGGCGCGGACGCCATCGCCGGCGTCGTCAACATCATCCTGCGCAAGGATTTCGAAGGCCTGACCCTGAAGGGTGACACGGGCATCTCCGGCGACAGCGACGCCAGGCAGCACCGCGCCTCGCTGACCTTCGGCAAGGGCAACCTGGACACGGATAAATTCAACGTCGTCGTCAACGCCGAGTACAGCAAATCGGACATGCTGATGAACAGCGACCGCGCCGGCCGCAAATGGATAGGCAAGGCCGACCTGCGCCCGTACGGCTATGCGATCAACACCCAGTTCGCCGGCGGCTACATTAATGGCAACAACGATGCGAATGCCTCACCAGCGGGCCTGATCCGCGATCCCGTCAGCAACAACTATGTTTCGCTGCCCGGCTGCTCCACCTTGTCCGTATCTTCGCCGCAAGATCCGAAGGGCGGCTGCCTGTGGCATCACGACCAGTTCCGTTCGATGCAGCCGAAGATCGAATCGATCAACCTGTACACGCGCGGCACGTGGCAAGTCAATGCCGACACCCAGGTGTATGCGGAAGCGGGCTACTCGAAGCGCGACACGGCCTTTACCCTGATACCACCGTCGATCACGCCCACCGTCGCCTTCCCACCGAACGCCGGCAGCCCGACTGGCGTCATCAACTACGGCTCCGGCGCCGGCACCACCATCGTTCTGGCCGCCAATCACCCGCAAAATCCGTATGGCGTGCCGGTGCGCGTGCGCTACCAGGCTTTCGACGTGGGCGCCAGCACGCGCCAGGCCAACAATGAGTTCAACCGCATCGTGCTCGGCGTCAAGGGCAACGCCATGGGCTGGGACTACGATGCCGGCTATACGCATTCGGAATCGAAGCTGCACCTCGATTACAGCAACATGCTGAACATGGCCGTCGTCAAGGCGGCCTTGGGCGATTCCAGTCCGGCCAGCACGCATTTCCCCTACTACATCGGTGCGCAGGCGGGCAAGAACCCCGCCTCGCTGTACGCGGCCATGGTGACCAACGCTACCTCCGACTCCACGACCAAGCTCGACATCATCGACTTCAAGGCTTCGCGCGAACTGATGCAGCTGCCCGGTGGCGCCATGGGCCTGGCCGTCGGTGCGGAACACCGCCGCGACAAACTCGACAATCCATCGTTGTCTGGCACGGAAAACGGCTCCATCAACTCCAGCTATGTTGCCGCCAAGGGCGACAGCAAGGTCTCGGCCGTCTTCCTGGAAGTGCTGGCCCCCGTCTTCAAGACGGTGGAATTATCGGGTGCCTTGCGTTACGACAAATACGACCGTTTCTCGTCGACCACGCCGAAACTGGGCGCCAAGTGGACGCCGCTGAAAACCTTCGCCGTGCGCGGCACGTATTCGGAAGGCTTCCGCGCTCCGGGCCCGGCCGAAAGCAATGCCGATTCGCAATCGACCGGCACCTCGACCGTGACCGATCCCGTACGCTGCCCGGGCGGCACCCGCTTGCCGGGCGCGAATGCCAGCGACTGTGAACTGCAAGTGGCGGCCGTCAAGATTGGCGACCCTAGCCTGAAGCCGGAAAAATCCAAGGGCTACACCCTGGGCATGGTATGGGATCCATTCAACGATACCAGCCTGTCGCTGGACGGCTGGAAGATCAAGCGTGAAAACGAGATCAATCCGCTGCCGTACAACGAAGCGGCCGCCCTGCCGACCGCGATCCGCGCCGACAACAACCTGACCATCAATGGCGTGGTGGTGCCGAATACGGGCACCTTGCTGATCACCAAGGCGCCGTACCGCAACTCCAGCTTCACGGAGATCAAGGGTATCGACCTGGACGTCAAGCAGCGCGTGCGCCTGGGCGACTACGGCCGCGCCACGTTCGGCCTGACCTGGACCCACATCGCCTCGTGGGTACGGGCCGAGTCGTCCACCGTGCGCTACCAGTTTGCCGGCACGCATGGCAATTGCGATACCTCCAACTGCGCCGGCACGCCGAAGGACAAGATCAATCTCACCGGTTCGTGGGACCTGGGCAACTGGAACGTCAGCGGCGTGCTGAACTACCGTTCGGACATGAAGAATATCAAGTTTGAAGGTGATCCTTGCGCCTCCAAACTGGCGAACGGCACACCGGCCCCGAACGGTTGCAAGCTGGCCTCGTTCACCACGCTCGACCTGTCGAGCCGTTGGAATGTCAGCAAGCAGCTGCAACTGTTTGCATCGATCAGCAACGTGACCGACAAGATCGCCCCGCTCGACCCGCTGACCTACGGCGGCATGAGCTACAACCCGATGGATGCCAGCGGCGCCATCGGCCGCTACTTCAAACTGGGCGCCAGCTACAAGTTTTTCTAAGCGTCCGCTCAGGCTGCCAAGCGCAGCCTGAGCATGGGGCAGGCGCCAGTCACTATCGCCATGCCAGCCACGCCAACACCCCTTGCACTGCAGAGGGCGTTTTTTATTTTGCGCACGAGGGGAGGGGATGGCAAGCTCGTCAAAAATGTGGCACAAAATGCACCTTCTTTGTTCTAAATCAGTACCTATGGTGCACTGCGTTGTTTCAGCACACAAAGCCGTTTGCCATGTTGACAAGGACTTTTGCAGCTCATTACAGTGGATCGCTTGAAAAGATATAAATACTTTTCGATGTTTTCGGTGCGCCAACCAGCGCGGCCGTTCTTGCCCTTCTAGCCAACCGCTTTTCCAGGAGTCTTGAACATGATCAGAGAAACACGCTTGTCCCGTTCCATCCGTATGATCTGCGCCAGTGGCCTTGCCGCCGGCCTGCTCAGTCAGCAGGCGCTGGCGCAAGAAGTCAGCGATACAAGCACCATGCAGCGCGTTGAAGTCACCGGCTCCTCCATCAAGCGGCTGGTCTCGGAAACAGCCACCCCCCTCTCCATCTTCAAGGCCGAAGATTTTGCCAAGCAGGGCCTGACCACGGCACAGGAAGTGCTCAGCAAGATACCCTCGAATGCCTCCAGCATGGGCAGCGGCAATGCCGTCGGCGGCAACACCAGCGGCTTGCCCACGGGCGGCCAGGCCAGCGCCGACTTGCGCGGCCTGGGCGGCGACAAGACCCTGGTGCTGCTCAATGGTCGGCGCATCGCCAACCATCCGTATGACGGCGCCAGCGTCGACCTGAACATCATTCCCATCGCCGCCCTGGAACGGGTCGAAGTGCTGCGCGACGGCGCCTCGGCCATCTACGGCACGGACGCCATCGGCGGCGTCATCAACTTCATCACCAAGCGCTCCGTCAACGTCACGAACATCACCGCCGAGGTCGTCGCGCCCGAACACAAGGGCGCTGGCGAACACCGCCTCAACCTGTCGACGGGCTTCGGCAAGCTCGATACGGACGGCTACAATATTTTTGGCGTGGTCGATTACCACAAGCAAAATGTGCTGACCTCGCAAGACCGCGCCTTCTCGGCCACCGGCATCATCCCCTCGCGCGGCCTGTCGCTCACCAGCGGCACCACTTTCCCCGGCAACTACTTCGATGCGGCGGCCAAGGGCGGTGACGGCCTGGCCGGCAATCCGTATGCGGCCAGCGGCTGTTTGCCGCCGCTGTCGGTGGCGGCGGCCAACGGCACCTGCCGCCAGGACTACACGCGGCAGATCGATGACCTGCCGGCACAAGAGCAAGTGGCCTTCTTCGGCAAGGGCGCCTTCAAGCTGGGCGGCGGCCACCTTGCCACCGTGGAATATCTGCATTCGGAAAACAAGGTAAAAGCACGCACGGCGCCGCCGCCGCAAACGGGCTTGATCTTGCCCATTAGCAGCAAATATTATCCGGGCAATGCGGGTGGCGTGCCAGCCCAGCCCGGCTTGTCGGGACAGCCCCTGAGCGTCAACTGGCGCCCCGTGGAAGCGGGTCAGCGGCAGATCGATTCCACCGGCAAGGCGGACCGCCTGGTGCTGGCGCTCGAAGGCGAGCTGGCAGGCTGGGACTACAAGACGGGCCTGAGCCACGCCATCAGCAAGTCGTCCGAGAAATTTACAGGCGGCTATGTGCAGGATGCCTCGTTTGCTGCCGGCGTGCTGAACGGTATCCTGAATCCCTTTGGCATGCAGGATGCGGCCGGCAAGGCTTACCTGGACAGCACCGCCCTGCGCGGCGAGGTACAAAATGCCAAGGTCACCACCACGGGCTTCGATATCAAGGGCAGCCGCGAACTGATGCAACTGGCCGGCGGGCCGCTAGCCATCGCTCTCGGCGGCGAACTGCGGCGTGAAAAAGCCGACTTCAATGTCAACCGCGATATCGCCAGCCAGGCCACCAGTTCCGGCCTGTCCGGTTCGCTGTCGAAGAGCGGCTCGCGCACGATCCAGGCCGTCTTCGGCGAAGTCAACTTGCCGCTGATCAAGGATCTGGAAGTGCAGCTGGCCGCCCGTTTCGACCATTACAGCGACGTGGGCAGTACCGCCAATCCCAAGCTGGCCCTGCGCTACCAGGCCAGCAGCGCGCTGGTGCTGCGCGGTTCGGCCAGCACGGGTTTCCGCGCTCCCACCCTGTTTGAAAAGAATGCGCCGCCGTCGAAGAACGATACCAACGATTCCTACGACGACCCCATCCTCTGCCCGGGCGGCGTGCCACAGCCGGGCGCCAATCCCCTGCGCGATTGCGACTTGCAGCAGTTCAAGCTACAAGGCGGCAATGAAAATCTGAAACCGGAAAAATCCACCACCTTCGCCTTCGGCCTGGTGCTCGAACCAATCAAGGAAGTCACCGTCGCCATCGACTACTGGAACATTCATCTGAAGGACAAGATTTCATCCTTGCCCGAACAATCCATCTACGGCAACTACGAAAAATACAAGGCCTTGTTCCTGCGCAATCCCGACGGTTCGCCATTCGCCATCCTGGACCTGAACGACAACCTGGGTGAAGTGAAAACCGACGGCATCGACGTGAGCCTGAATGCGCGCCTGGGACGCGGCACCTATGGCGATTTCAGCGTGTCGGTGGACGGCACCTGGACCCACAAGTACGACTACCAGAACGAGCGCGACGGCGCCTTCATCGCCAACGTGGGCCGCTATGCGGACAACAATCCCGTGTTCCGCTGGAAACACACGGCGGCCCTGAACTGGCGCATGGGCAACTGGGGCGCCACCGTGTCGCAATCGTTCAAGTCCAGCTACACGGACCAGAACCAGGTCGATCCGCAGTACCGCCACGATGTGCCCTCCTACAGCCTGCTGAACGTGTCGGGCAGCTACGTATGGAAAGGTTTGCTGCTGACGGCCGGCGTGAAGAACCTGTTCGACAAGGAACCACCGTTCTCGAACCAGGGCACGCTGTTCCAGAAAGGCTATGACCCGCGCTACACGGATCCGATCGGGCGCGCATATTACCTGCGCGGCAGCTATACGTTTTAAGGAGAAATTTCAGGTCAACAGATAAAACAGGCAGCGCTGGCAACAGCTTGCCAGCAACAGAAAAGCGGCGCCATCAGCGATGATGTGCGCCGTTTTATTTTACGCATCTGAGCAAGTCTGACAAGGGTTCACGATACTTTATTGCTGAAGGATTATAAAAAAAACAGGAAAATGTTGCATTTTTTCCAAAAAGTCTGCGCGAAATTGACAATCTGAATCGTGAATGTTTTGATGAGGGCCCTGAAAATTTACAGAATTTTCATTGGTGGATTTTCAAAAAGGCAAATAAATTGTTGGTAAGCAATAAGTTATTTCAAAATAATTGCCGCCTTTATCACAATAACAAGGAATTTCAGATGATGATAGAAAATGTAATATCGCGGTCGCTGCGCCTGATGTTTGCAGGCGGCATGGCCCTGAGCATGCACGCCGCGTATGCGCAAGAAACAACAGATGGCACCATGCAACGCGTGGAAGTCACGGGTTCGAGCATCAAGCGCCTGGCATCGGAGACAGCGCTGCCGATCACCTCGATCAAGGCCGATGATTTCGCCAAGCAAGGCTTGACGACGGCACAGGAAGTGCTGTCCACCATTTCCATGAATCAGAGCTCGCAAAGCAGCTCGCAATCCGTCGGTTCCGGCACGGGCGGCCAGTCCGTCGCCGACCTGCGCGGCATCGGCGGCGACAAGACCCTGGTCCTGCTGAACGGCCGCCGTATCGCCAGCCACCCATTCAACGGTTCGTCCGTCGACCTGAATATCATTCCGATCTCGGCTCTGGAAAGAGTTGAAGTACTGCGCGACGGCGCTTCCGCCATCTACGGCACGGACGCCATCGGCGGCGTGATCAACTTCATCACCAAGCGTTCCGTCAAAGGCGGCTCCGTCACGGTCGAACATTACGAGCCACAGAAATCGGGCGGCGGCGACGAGTCGCGCCTGAACCTGTCCGGTGGCTATGGCGATCTGAACAAAGATGGCTTCAACGTCTTCGGCGTTGTCGACGTGCATCGCCAGTCGGCGCTGAGCACAGCCGACCGTTCCTTCTCGAAGAGCGGCTACATCCCGAGCAAGGGCGTGGATAACCTGAGTGGCACCACCTTCCCGGCCAACTTCTACGATACCGGCAATGGCCTGATCGGCAACCCGGCCTTCGCCGGCGGCTGCGTGGGTGAGAACCTGTACAAGAATACCTCGGGCAAGAGCACCTGCGCCATGGATGTCACGCCATTCATCCAGGCCATTCCGAAAACCCAGCAGGAATCTTTCCTGGGCAAAGCCAGCTTCAAGCTGAACCAGGATCACCTGGCCACCATCGAATACCTGCACTCGCGCAGCACCAACGAAGCGCGCATCTCGCCGCCACCAATGTCGAACATTGGCATCCTCATGTCCTCGAGCTCGCCGTACTACCCAGGCGGCAGCGGCGGTGTGCCAGCCGTGGCGGGCCTGTCGGGTAAGCCGCTGGACATCAGCTGGCGTCCAGTGGCATCGGGCCAGCGCAGCGGCTTCGACACCAGCACCTCGGACCGCCTGGTACTGGCTTCCGAAGGCGTCCTGGGCGCGTGGGACTACAACGTCGGCCTCAGCTATTCCGTCAGCAAGGCCACCAGCGCCTTCACGGGTGGCTATCTGAATGACCAGCGCATCATCGACGGCATTGGCAATGGCATCCTGAACCCATTCGGCGAGCAGAGCGCCGCCGGTGCGGCATACCTGAAAGATTCCGTCCTGAAAGGCGAATACCTGAGCGCGAAGATGACCAGCACCGCGGTCGACGCAAAGGTCAGCCGCGAGCTGTTCAACCTGCCGGCTGGCGCAGTCGGTTTCGCCGTCGGTACGGAATTCCGCAACGACAAGGCGGAATACAACGTGAATCGTGACCTGGCCGGCCAGGCATCGAGCTCCGGCTACGCCGAAGCGCAAAACCAGTCGGGCAGCCGCAACATCGCCGCCATCTTCTCGGAACTGAGCATTCCTGTCGTGAAAGACCTGGAACTGTCTCTGGCAGCCCGTTATGACCACTACAACGACGTCGGCGGCAGCTTCAACCCGAAAGTCGGCGTGCGCTGGCAGCCAACTAGCCAGGTGCTGCTGCGCAGCTCTTACAACACAGGCTTCCGCGCGCCAACGCTGTATGACCTGCATGGTCCGCAAACCAAGACCTTCACGGCCAACAAGTACAACGATCCACGCCTGTGCCCAGGCGGCGTACCGATTCCTGGCGCCAATAGCAACGTCGCCTGCGGCGCACAGCAATACATCCGTTCAGGTGGCAATCCAGACGTCGGCCCGGAAAAATCGAAAACCTTCAGCGCCGGTATCGTCATCGAACCTACCAAGTCGCTGACCGTCTCGCTCGATTACTTCCAGATCAAGCTGCGCGACAAGATCGGCACCGTGGCCGAACAGACCCTGTTCGACAACTACGCCAAATATCAAAGCAACTTCATCTACACGGCTGACGGCAAACTCGATTACGTGCTGGCCACCCTGGGCAACCTGGGCGAAATGCACACCTCGGGCATCGACTTAGGCCTGAACTGGAAATTGCCGCGTAGCCAGTATGGCAACTTCACGTTCGCCTTTGACGGCACCTGGGTACAGAAGTATGAGTACCAGAACGAACGCGGCGGCGAATTCGTGCAAAACGTAGGCGTGTATGGCGACAATGCACCGGTATTCCGCTGGAGACACAATGCCTCCCTGCAATGGAATATGGACAAGTGGAATGCCACGCTGTCGAACAAGTACATGAGCGGCTACCGCGACCAGAACTATGTCGATCCGCAATTCGAGCAAAGCGTCAAGGCTTACTCGGTATGGTCGCTGTCGGGCGCGTACTCCGGCTTCAAGAATACCGAAGTCACCGTGGGCGTAAAAAATCTGCTGAACGAAGATCCACCGTTCAGTAACCAGATCGGCACCTTCCAGTCCGGCTACGATCCGCGTTACACTGATCCGCTGGGCCGTACTTTCTACGTGCGCGCTACCTACAAGTTCTAAGTACACCTGACATAAGCTACTGCGCGTCGCGATTTGCTGCCGCTCGCTACGCTTCTGTCAGGCGTCTTGAATTCATTAAAAAAGCCCGAAAAGCTTAGCTTTCCGGGCTTTTTTTCATGCTGCGCGCCATGTCATTTCATTCCGCGTCGCCCTGCAAGCGGCGCTGCTTGACGGCCGCCGCCAGGTTTTCCAGCACGGCCACGCTGGCGCTCCAGTCGATGCAGCCGTCCGTGACGGACTGGCCATAGATCAATTCCTTGCCCGGGATCAAATCCTGGCGCCCCGCCACCAGGTGCGATTCCACCATCACGCCCACGATGCGGCCGTCGCCGCCGGCCACCTGGCTGGCGATGTCGGCACACACGGGGATCTGGTTTTCCGGTTTTTTCGAGCTGTTCGCATGCGAGGCGTCGATCATCAGGCGCGCCGCCAGGCCTTGCGCGGCAATCGCCTTGCACGCCTCGTCCACGCTGGCCGCGTCATAGTTGGGCGTCTTGCCGCCGCGCAAGATGATGTGGCAATCCTCGTTGCCGTTGGTCGAGACGATGGCCGAGTGGCCGCCTTTTGTGACAGAAAGGAAATGGTGCGGCTGCGAGGCGGCCTTGATGGCTTCCACGGCGATTTTCACATTCCCATCCGTGCCATTCTTGAAGCCGACCGGACAGGACAGTCCCGACGCCAGTTCGCGGTGCACCTGCGACTCCGTGGTGCGCGCGCCGATGGCGCCCCAGCTGATCAGGTCGGCGATGTATTGCGGGCTGATGACGTCGAGGAACTCGGTACCGGCCGGCAAGCCCAGCTCATTGATATCGCGCAACAGTTCGCGCGCCATGCGCAAGCCATCGTTGATGCGGAAGCTGTTGTCCATGTACGGATCGTTGATCAGCCCCTTCCAGCCCACCGTGGTGCGCGGCTTCTCGAAGTAGACGCGCATGACGATTTCCAGTTCGCCGGCGAAACGCGCGCGCTCCTTGACCAGCAGGCGCGCATACTCCATCGCCGCCTTGGTATCGTGGATGGAGCAAGGCCCGATCACCACCATCAGGCGGTCGTCCTGGCCGTGCAAGATACGGTGCAGGGCAATGCGGGCGCTGGCAGCGGTCTGTTCGGCTTGCTCCGAGCAGGCGAATTCGCGGATCAGGTGGGACGGCGGGGTCAATTCCTTCATTTCGCGAATACGCAAATCATCGGTGCGGGGCATCATTTTCTCCAAAATTTAAGGAAGGGTAAAACATCTGGGTAAAAAAAAACCGCCATCAGTGGCGGTTTTTTAGAATTTGCTGGGATCTCGTTTTGCTGCTACGTGAACCGACCGCTACTCCACCGCCTTTGGGTTGGAATTGCTAAAGTAAAAATAAGCGGTAAAAAAGTGGCGAGCGAACATGCGAGTCATCCGTAAGTGATGAACGACTATAAACCTAAATTGCAAGGGTTGGCAAGCCTATTTGTCGGCAAAGCCGCATGTCGCCGCCCTTTTACACTGCAAAATACATAAAAAAGCATAAAAAGTTGCGCGCTGTCGATACGCGTCGGCTGGCTACCAACGCTGTGGCCGCAGTGGCGCGCTCGCCACGCCAACCCATTTTTGACAGTGGGAAACGACGCATTACTGATGTAGCAGGTAGGTCGGATTAGCGGGGTGCAGCCACGCGTAATCCGACAACCGTGTTGGCCGCGCAGCATCCCAAAATCAAGCCGTGCCGCCTACCGTGATGCCATCGAGGCGCAAGGTCGGCTGCCCCACGCCCACGGGCACGCTTTGCCCCTCCTTGCCGCACACGCCCACGCCCGAATCGAGGCGCATGTCGTTGCCGATCATGGAAACGCGGTTGAGCACGTCAGGGCCGTTGCCGATCAGGGTCGCGCCCTTCACCGGGTAGCTGAGCTTGCCGTTTTCGATCATGTACGCTTCGCTGGCCGAGAAGACGAACTTGCCGTTCGTGATGTCGACCTGGCCGCCGCCGAAGTTGACGGCATATAAACCGTTCTTGACGGACGCGAGGATCTCGCCCGGATCCTTGTCGCCACCCAGCATATACGTGTTCGTCATGCGCGGCATGGGCAGGTGAGCGAACGATTCGCGGCGCGCATTGCCCGTCACGGGCATTTTCATCAGGCGCGCATTCATGGTGTCCTGGATGTAACCCTTCAGGATGCCATCCTCGATCAGGGTCGTGCACTGCGTCGGATTGCCCTCGTCATCGATATTCAGGGAGCCGCGCCGGCCCGCCAGGGTGCCGTCATCGACTACCGTGACGCCCTTGGCAGCCACACGTTCGCCGATGCGGCCCGAAAACGCGGACGAACCCTTGCGGTTGAAATCGCCTTCCAGGCCATGGCCGATGGCTTCGTGCAGCAAAATGCCGGGCCAGCCCGGTCCCAGCACTATGCTCATGGGGCCGGCGGGCGCCGGGCGCGCTTCCAGATTCACCAGGGCCGAATTGACGGCTTCCGTTGCGTATTGTTCCAGCACGGCATCGCTGAAATAGTCATAGCTGAAACGCCCACCGCCACCGGCCGAGCCCGTTTCGCGGCGGCCATGCTGTTCCGCGATCACGGTGAGCGAGACGCGCACCAGCGGGCGGATGTCGGCCGCCAGCACGCCGTCGCTGCGCAGCACCAGCACCACGTCGTACTCGCCGGCCAGGCCCGCCATCACTTGCACGACTCGGGGATCTTTCGCGCGCGCCATCTTTTCCACGCGCTCCAGCAACTGCACCTTGGCCGTGGCGTCCAGCGAGGCGAGCGGATCGTTGGGCAGGTACAAGGAACGCCCGCCCTGCGCAAGCATCTGGCCCGCGATCTTGATTCTGCCGGCGCCTGCGCGCGCAATCGTGCGCGTGGCCGCCGCCGCTTCCAGCAGGGCCCGCTCAGAAATATCGTCGGAGTACGCAAACGCTGTCTTGTCGCCAGACACGGCGCGCACGCCCACGCCCTGGTCGATGGAAAAACTGCCCGTCTTGACGATGCCCTCTTCCAGGCTCCAGCCTTCGCTCCTGGTCGACTGGAAATACAGGTCGGCATAGTCGACCTTGTGCGTAAACATCGTGCCCAGGGCTTTCAGCAGCTTGTCTTCGTCCAGGCCGAACGGCGTGAGCAGGAGTTCGCGCGCCACAGCCAGGCTGGACAGATTGGGTTCAAATGGGATCATGGCTATCTATTCTTTACATTTACATGGTGCGGTGGGCTAAAGCGGGCAAGGATTCGCGCACGCCGGCCAAAAACGCCAGGTCGATCTCGCCGCTCACCACGCCCTCGCCTTCGGGCAACACGGCTTTCACTTCGCCCCACGGGTCGATCAGCATGCTGTGGCCCCAGGTGCGGCGGCCGTTCGGATGCAAGCCGCCCTGCGCCGAGGCCAGCACGTAACACTGGTTTTCGATGGCGCGCGCGCGCAGCAGCACTTCCCAATGGGCGCTGCCCGTCGTATGGGTAAACGCGGCCGGCACGACGATCAGCGCGCAATCGCCCATGGCGCGGTACAGCTCGGGAAAACGCAAGTCATAGCAGATGGACAGGCCGACCCGGCCGAAAGGCGTCTCGATCGCGCGCACCTGCGCGCCCGGCACGATGGTGCGCGATTCATTGTACGACTCGGTGCCGCGCGTAAAACCGAACAAATGGATCTTGTCGTAGCGGCCGGCAGGCGCGCCTTGCGGGTCGTACACCAGCGTCGTGTTCAAGACCTTGCCTTCCTCGCCGGAAATCAGGGGCAAGGTGCCGCCGATCAGCCAGACGCCATACTGGCGCGCCATCTGCGCCATGCCATCCTGGATGGGGCCGCTGCCGGGCTGTTCCGCATGAGCCAGCTTGTCCATTTCCTGCTGGCCCATGATGGCCCAGTATTCAGGCAGCACCACCAGCTGCGCGCCACCAGCCGGCGCGCCGTGGCCAGGTTGTCTTCCACGGAAGGCGAGGAAATCATTTGTACTGCTGCCACTGTATGCATCATTAGCACCTCTTATCCATTCGAACGCCTCGCCTATTTCGCCACTGCCTCCACCGCTGCAGCGGCAGGTACGGCGACAGGTTCCAATTTACCACCATCGAGCTTGGTCACGACGGGCGATTTCCACGGGCCGGCGATCTGCATGTGGTAAGTGAGGGCCTTCATCACGGGGGCGCGCAGGAACAATTGCGCCAGGAAACTGCCCAGGCCAATGACGGGATTGACGGCCAGCGCGTACACGAGCGGCCCCGTGCCCAGGTTGAATTCCGGTATCACCACCACGTGCAAATTCGTCGTTTCATTGGCGATATCGGCCGTGCCATCCATCAGTACGGTAGCGGCCACGCCATGCATCTTGAGGTTATCGGTGCTCACCACGCCGCGCTTGATGCTGGCGTTGGCCGTGATGCCGTCGAAGGCCAGGCCTTCGGAAAACACGTCGTGGAAATCGAGTTTCAGCAAGCGGGGCAAGGCTTGCAGGCTGAGCACGCCCAACAGCTTGGCAGCGCCCGGGTCCTGCTTGAGGAACTGGCCCGATTCCACGTTCATCTCGATCTGCCCCGACAGGGTGGGGATGTCGAGCGAATACGGCAAGCCATTCCAGGCGATGTCGCCGCTCAGGCGGCCCTTGCCGCGGCGCACCGTATCGGCAAAGCCGAAGCGGTCGAGCAACTTGCCCGCATCGACGATATCGAGGCCGAAACGCAGGCTGGTCGTGCTTTGCCCATCCTTGATGACCCATTTGCCATTGCCGCTTAGGGCGCCGTCGGCGTTCGACAGTTGCAACTTACCCACGCGCCATTCGCGCCCGCCCGCCGCCATGGTGTTATAGGCCTGCAATTCCAACCGGCCGATCTTCTTGTTGAACAGTTCAAATTGCTCCGCGACGATATCTAGCGAAGGAATCGATTGGGCGCCGCTTTTTCCTTCCAACAAATTTTTCACGTCGTTGGCGGCCGACTCGGGAATGATCAGGGACGACAGGCGCGCCGTCATCTTGCCCAGGCCGGACGGCGTTTCCAGCCACGTCACATAGCCGGAGACTTGTTTCGCATCAATATTGGCTTGCCACACATCCTTCTGATGCGTGGCGCCCACGACCACGTTTTCCAGCTTGCGCTCGCCCAGCATCAGTTCGCTGGCACGGGCCGCCATCATGTCTGGCACCACGTATTGCGCAATATCGGGCGCATCGTCGGCGGCGCCGCTGTCGGTGGGGGCCGTGCCGCTGCCGGCGATTTCACTGCCGGCGGCAATCCAGCTGTCCACGTCCAGGGTTTTCATGTTGACGTTGAACATCATGCCGCTGTCCGGTTCCGGCGCCGGCACGTTCACGCCGATGCCGCCGCGCACCAGGCGCCATGCGTCCTTGCCCTGCTTCTGGCGCTGGTAGCGGGCGGCGATGCCGGAACCCAACGCGATACGGATATCGTCCGTGCGCAGACCGGCCCCGTTCGCCGCATTGCCCGTCAAGGTGAACTTCACGGGCAGGCTGTCGCCGGCCGGCTTTTTCAGGGGGGCGGGGAAATCCAGGCCCAGGCCCGTCAGCGGCGACTCGACATTGACCACCACCTGATGGTCGCGCGCCGTGATCAGGCCGCTGTAACGGGCGCCGCCATGCAAATGTTTCGCCAGGCGCTGCAGCACGGGCGCCGGATAGGTCTTGCGCAAGCCATCGATGGTCATGTTGCCGGCCAGTTTCACCTGGATGGAACTGTCCGGCTGCGTGCCGCCCGAGATGGCCAGCGGCCCGCCCAGCAGGCTGCCGTTCAAGCCATTCAGGTTAACGCCCTTTTCGTTGAATTCGATCTTGCCCTGCGTGCCCAGCACGGGCGGCATGTCGTGGAACAGCACCACGTCGTTGCCCGCCAGCTGCAAACTGCCCTGCACGGTCGACTCGAGCATGCGTTCGATCGGCAAGTGCAGCTTCAATGCCAGCTTGGCGTTGCCCGTCGCCGTCGTTTCATCCGTGAAATGCTCGATCCAGCCCAGCACGGGGCTGGCCGTCACGTACTTGAGGAATTCCTGCATCGGGCCGGCCGCGTTGCCCTCGATATCGAGCAAGGTGTCGAAGACGGTCAGGTCGGGGATCACGGCTTTGACATTCGTCAAGGCCACGCCGCCCGTGGTGGCCGTGTCGGCGCGAATTTCCATGCGCGCCCGCTCGAAGACAAAGCTGCCCTTGATCTTTTCCGCCTGCGGCCACAGGGGCGCCTTGCCCGCCAGGGGGCCGCTTTCCGCAAATTCGCCGGGCGCGTAATTCAGGGTGCCATTCTCGATCTTGCCGGCCACGCGGAAGTCGCCGCGATTGCGCTGGGCAGGCGTATCGGCCTTGAAGGGGAAATGCTCGAGTTCGCCACGCAGGCGCAGGCTGACATCGCGCGCCACGCCGCCCTCCAATGCGCCCGTCAGCCAGTGGCGCAGGTGCTCGGGCGTTTGCAGCGGCAGATAGCGGCCGATGGTGTTGATCTGAACATTGTCGATCGTACCCGTCACATCCACCTGACCCAATTTGCTGCCGTCGAGCGGCAAACGCTGCGAACCATGCAAGGCGACCCGCATGCCTTGTTGATCAAAATCAAGCCTGTCCAGGTCGACTTGCAGCATATTGTCTGCTTGAAAAGCCCAGCGCGCCTGCATTTCGAATTGTTCGAACGGCAAAGCCGGCTCACGCAAGTAAGAGGCCAGTTGCAATACCAATCCCTGTGCATCGATATCGATCTTGCCGCCCTTCTCGCTGGCGTCGATACTGCCAGTCAAATGATCGAAACCGGGGATAGCCGGTGCGGCCGCTTGCGCAGGGTTGGTCGCCGTCTTCGCCACGGCCAGGCGCGCCGGCTGCGCATTCAGGCCCAGATCGATGAGCTTGCCGCGCAAACGGTAGCTGGCGGGCGTGGCCATGTCGCCTTCCCATTGCGCAGAGAAGTCCTGCAAACGCCCGCGCGGCGCCAGGGCGTCGAGACGCTGGCGCTGCTGTTCGCCCAGCGGCAGCTTGTCGGCCAATGCGGCCAGGGTCTGCAAATCGAGCGACTTGGCCGTGATTTCCGTACGCGCCGGCTTGCGCTTCGTCGCAGCAACAAAGCGTTCGGACAGGGTCGTGGGCGGCAGGCTGAGACCATCGCGGGTTTCCACAGCGAAATTCGTCAGCTCCACCTGGTGCCCGTTCGCGCCAAAGGTTGGCTTGCCGTCCGGCACCTGCGCCGACAACTCTTCTTTTGCCGAAATGCGCCCGCTGACCGACAGCAGGTCGAGCGGCGCGATATGCTCGCCCAGTTGCGCCTGCACATCCGTCAAGCCCACGTCGGCCGTGAAGCCGGCCAGGCGCGCGTGATCCAGGCTCAACCAGGCGCGCAGGGCACCCTTGCCCTGGCTCAGTTCAAACGGGTAATCGAGGTAGCGGCGCCAGGCGGCCAGGTCGGCGTTTTTCAGGTCGGCATACAGCTCGCCCTTCCACATCGACACATCCGAGATGCGCGTACTGAAAGGCGGATGCGTGAAGTGAGCGCGTACATCGATGGGTGCGGCCAGGCTGGCTGGCGGCGTGGCCTGCAAGCCAAGCCGGTGGCTGCGCCAGCGGTTGCGCAGCAGCAAGTTGACCTGCGATAAAGCCAGCTCGGGGGTGCCGCGCGCCTCGTCCGTCCAGCGTACCTTGCCGTCGCGAATGATGATGTCATGC
Source organism: Janthinobacterium leeuwenhoeki (assembly GCF_051380795.1). NCBI lineage: Bacteria > Pseudomonadati > Pseudomonadota > Betaproteobacteria > Burkholderiales > Oxalobacteraceae > Janthinobacterium > Janthinobacterium leeuwenhoeki. The sequence goes on along the minus strand of NZ_JBNYXT010000008.1, from coordinate 135,624 downwards.
TGCGACAACATCCAGTCGGCGCCCTTGCCATCGCTGCCTTGCGTACTGTCGATCAATACCCCGGCCACATACAGCTTGCCATCCTTGCTGCGCCGCACGTCCAGGTCGGGGCGCGTGATTTCCAGGGTGTCGAAGCGCACGGCACCGAGCACGCTCCACCACGACACGGTGGCCGATATGCTCGGCAGGCTCAGCGCCTGGCGGCCTGCCTGGTCGCGCAGGGTCACGTCACCAAGGAAGAGATTCGGCCGCACGCCATGCCAGGAGGCATAAATACGCGCGATACTGACAGGGTTGCCCAGCGCGCGGCTGGCCGCCCGCTCGATATCACCCTTGTAGTAATCGATATTCGGCAAGATGGCGTAGCGCAGGAATAAAAACAGCACGGCGAAGGCGAAATACGCGAGCAGCACCAGTTTGATGGTAAAACCCAACACATGGTGGGTGGCCAGATTGGCCATGCGATAGGCGGCACGCAGCCGCTGCCAGCGCAGGGCCAATGGCACATGTTCTGTCACGCTTGCTTCTGGCGGTTTTTGCATCAATAAGCTAATAAACTGGCCCGGCGTCAAATAATGGCAAAAATCGTCTGCATTCGTGGTGCGCGCCTGCATCCTTGCGCTTGCGTCTGAGCAAAGCCTCCCTTACCATCGTCCGGAAGAGCACGCACTGCCGACGGTATAGGCCGGCGGCGCAATTTTACCGCATCCCCCGCCGTTCGCAGCCAAGTTAAACAAGAACATGCACGCAGCATCCATGAGACCCTTACCGACACCATGAGCACACAGCCTTTGATCTCCGCCTCCCGTTTCTACCAGCGCTGGCTGGACGCCGCCCCCGAGCGCGCCGCGCAGGTAGCGCAACTGGTACGCGCGCCGCTGGACGGGCTCGATTTTGCTGCCGCGCTGCTTGAGCAGGCGAGCGCTGCCACGCCACCGCTGCCGCCCGAACGGGCCATGCGCCGTCTGCGCAACCTGCTCGTCTGCGGCCTGATCGCGCGCGATCTGGACGGCCAGGCCGACTTGAACGAAGTCGTCACAGCCATGACGGGTTTTGCCGATTTCGCCATCCGCACGCATGTGGACGCCATCATGACCGAGATGGTGGCCCTGCACGGCATGCCAGTCGGCGAGGAGTCGGGCGAGGAACAGGCCTTGATGGTGCTGGCGATGGGCAAGCAGGGCGGCGGCGAACTGAATGTCTCGTCGGATATCGACCTGATCTTTGTGTACCCGGAAGATGGCGACACGCAAGTCACCGTGCCAGGCCAGCGCAGCCTGTCCAATCACGAGTTTTTCATTCGCATGGGCAAAAAACTGATCGCCGCCCTCGCCGAGATCACGCAAGATGGTTTTACTTTCCGCGTCGACATGGCGCTGCGCCCGAACGGCAACTCGGGTCCGCTGGCCGCCAGCCTGGGCATGGTGGAACAGTACCTGATCGTGCAGGGTCGCGAATGGGAGCGCTACGCCTGGGTCAAGGCGCGCGCCGTGACGGGCAAACCGGAAGACATCGCCTCGCTCGACGCCATCGTGCGCCCCTTCGTCTTCCGCCGCTACCTCGATTTCGGCGTCATCGACGCCATCCGCACCATGCATGGCCAGATCCGCGCCGAAGTCAACCGCCAGGAGCGGCTGCACCCGGACCGCAGCAACAACGTCAAGCTGGGCCGGGGCGGCATCCGCGAAATCGAATTCCTCGCGCAAGTGTTTCAATTGATACGCGGCGGGCGCGACGCCGAGCTGCGCGAACGTTCCACGCGCGCCACCCTGCGCACGGTGGCGGACAAGGGCTTGCTGGAGCCGGCCATCGTGGAACAATTACTTGCTTCTTACACTTTCCTGCGCAACCTCGAACACCGGCTGCAATACCTGGACGATGCGCAAACCCATACCCTGCCCGCGAATGACGCCGACCGCCTGACCGTGGCGCAGATGATGGGTTTGCCCGACACGCCCACCCTGCTGGCCCAGCTGGAAGCGCACCGCGTATTTGTCGCGGGGCAATTTGACGAGATGTTCAGCGATAAGAGCAGCGGCACGCCGCCGGCCGACACGGGCATCGACCCGCAAACGTCGAACGACTGCGCCGCCTCCGACCAGCAGGAAGCCATCGAAGCGCGCTTTGCCGCCCTGGGTTTCCACGAGCCGGCCGCCTGCGCATGCCGTTTGCTGGCCACGTGGCAGGCGCCCCGTTTGCAGTCATTGCCCGAGGCGAGCCGCACGCGCCTGGTGGCCCTCGTCAATTCCGCCCTGCCCCTGATCACCGATTGCTCCGTTTCCAACGGTAACGCCAGCCAGCTGGCCACCCTGGGCCGCCTGCTCGATTTCCTGGAAGCGATTGCGCGCCGCTCGGCCTATCTGTCGCTGCTGACGGAATACCCGCACACGCTCGAGCGCGTCGTGCGCATGGTGTGCGCCAGCGGCTGGGCCGCCACCTTCCTCACGCAGCACCCCATTCTGCTCGACGAATTATTGGATGAACGCATCCGCAATACGGTGCCGGACCCGGCCGCGCTGGCACTGGACCTGCAGCGCCAGCTCGACGACGCGCCCGGCGACACGGAGCGGCAGATGGATATCCTGCGCGAAACACACCACGCGCAGCTGTTCCAATGCCTGGCGCAAGACCTGGCTGGCGACCTGAGCGTGGAAAAGCTGGCCGATTACCTGTCACAGCTGGCCGACATCATCGTCGCGGCCACCGTGCAAGCCGTCTGGCAAACGTTACCGGCGCGCCACCGCGAAGTGCCGAAATTCGCCGTCATCGCGTACGGCAAGCTGGGCGGTAAGGAACTGGGTTACGTCTCGGACCTCGACGTCATCTTCCTCTTCGACGACGACGACCAGGAAGCGCCCGGCCTGTACGCCAAGCTGGCGCAGCGCTTCATTACCTGGATGACTTCGCACACTTCGGCCGGCATCCTGTTCGATATCGACATCGCCCTGCGCCCCGACGGCGCCTCGGGCATGCTGGTCTCCAGCGTGCAGGCGTTCGAGCGCTACCAGGGCAGCGCAGCCTGGGTGTGGGAACACCAGGCGCTCACGCGCGCGCGCTTCTGCGCTGGCGACGTCGCCATCGGCAAGCATTTCGAGCGCATCCGCGACACGATCTTGCGCAAGGAGCGCCCGGAAAACGGCCCGCTCAAGGGCGAAGTGGTGGCCATGCGCAAGAAGATGCTGGACGCGCATCCGCCCCGCCCCGGCAGTGTTGATTTGAAGCAGGATCCGGGCGGCATGATCGACATCGAATTCATGGTGCAATACCTGGTGCTGCAGCATGCGGCGCAGTACCCGCAGCTGACGGCCAACTCGGGCAATATCGCCCTGCTGCGCCTGTGCGGCGAACTGGGGCTGATCGACGCCCAACTGGCCGCACAGGTCGCCGACGCCTACCGCACGCTGCGCAAGCTGCAGCACCAGTTGCGCCTGCAGGGGCAAGACCTGGCCCGCGTGGAACCGGAGCGCGTGCGCGTGCATGCGGACAACGTCATGCGCCTGTGGCAAGCCATCTTCCAGGATGCGCGCTGATACGCCTGGCGTAAGCTGCCCACCCGTTCGCTGTTGTAGCAAAATTACCACAGCGAACGGAAGAATCGCTTGCCTCTGGGTCAGGTGCAACATGCCTCCCTTGCCGCGCCTGCTGGCCATCAACACAACATCGGCCACCCACGCAAAACGAATCAAGCACGCCAAGCCACTGCATTTCTGGTAGCGCTCATTATCCTCGTCCACACCCAATAAAAATCCGTAGATTCCCGTCTCACCTTGTTTTTCTCAATAAAAACCCTGGACGCGGCCCACATTTTATTCATACCCAAAAATAATCAAATCAGCCCCTTCCTGTATATCGGCGATCACGGCCGTGAACGAGCGATACCCGCATGCGAAAGGCGCCATCCATTTCCAGCTTCCACCACATCACCGCCCACTGGCATGAAGGAGTAAAAATGTCATCAAACTACCTATGCTCTCTATATACGAGGATTACAAAAGAATATTAAAAGTTTCAAAATTGCAATATATTAAATAAAAAATAAAATATACTAATTAATGTCCATTAATCCGAAATTAATCACCACAATAAAAATATCAATAAATTAAAGTTAATTTAAAAAAATATTCCTAAGCAAGGCCGATTTAATCCTTCCGGGAAAAAAAGAAGACGGCATTTCACCCTCTTCACCGCATATTGTCTAGACAGGCAAGGCAAAAATTCAGGGATTGGGCGCGGCAGAGTTTTTAGTGAACGAAAATATTACCTGCGCTTTCATTGCAGTTACCGCGGCATGAAGATTCATGTTGCTCATCATGAAAATATGTGCGGCCGCACAAAAAAATAATTAAAATGCAACTTGTTGTTATTTTCAAATATTGCAAGTATTAAATTGACTTGCAACTTGTGCCTAGGTACAGTCAATCGTCGTAAAGTTTTCAAAACATAACTATTAACTTACAGCACAAGGGAATCGACAATGTTGAATGAAACAGTTCTAGCGCGTTCAGTCAGGCTCATATGCGCAGGCAGTATTGCGCTCACCATGCACTCCGCATTTGCTCAGACACAAGAGGAAAACGTCACCAAGGTGCAAGTCACCGGTTCGCGTCTGGCCTCGCCAAATGCCGTATCACCATCCCCTCTGCAAATTCTGACGTCGGCCGATATCGCCGCATCGGGCGCCACCAACCTGCAGGAACTGTTGCTGAAAAACCCAACCTTGGGCGCGCCGAGCATCAGCCGCACCAACTCCAATTTCCAGACCGCCAGCGTCGGCGTCGCCACGGTTGACCTGCGCAACCTCGGCACGTCGCGCACCCTGGTGCTGGTCAACGGTCGCCGTTTTGTCTCCGGCGTGCCAGGTGAATCCGCCGTCGACATGAACACCATCCCGACCGACTTCATCGAACGTGTCGAGTTGCTGACCGGTGGCGCCTCCGCCGCCTACGGTTCGGACGCCGTTGCCGGTGTGGTCAACATCATCCTGAAGCGTAACTTCAATGGCGTACTGGTAGACGCATCGCTGGGCCAAAGCGACTACCACGATGACTCGAAGAAAAAACTGGCAGTGACCTTCGGCACCAACAGCGCCGATGGCGCCAGCAATATCATGGGTCACTTCGGTTACTCGAAGCAAGGCGCCGTTTACTCGCGCAACCGTCCTGGCACCGCCGTCGACAACCAGTCGAGAGCGTTGGTCACCGGCGAGGCAAGCGACATCTTCAACTTGCAAACACCATTCTATTCGGGTATTGCACCGCAGGGCCGCTTCCTGTACGGCTCGGGCCCCACGGCCGGCAACTTTACCTATGACAAGGCTGGCAAGGTCATTCCTTGGAATACCAACGGCTCGGCCACCCAGGCAGCCACTGGTTTCAACCGCAATGAATTCCGTACGATCGCCGTGCCAACCGAGCGCTTCCTGCTTGCCTTGAATGGCAATCATGCCTTCAATGAAGACCACAGCGCCTTCTTCGAAGGTACGTATTCCTCGACCAAAGTAACATCGCGTACCGAGCCTTTCGGCCTGCAAGCAGTCAACATTTTCCCAGGCGGCTCCGTACCAACGGGCTCCATGGTGAATGGCGCTTTCCAGCGTAATCCACTGGTGCCGCAATACCTGTACGACCGCGCCACCGATACCGACGGCGATGGCATCCGCGATTACTCGTTCTCGCGCCGCCTGTCCGAAGTGGGCACGCGTGGCAGCACGGCGGAACGCGATACCTTCCGTCTGGCGACCGGCTTGAAAGGCACGATCAAGGACTGGAACTATGAAGCCTTCGTGTCGTACGGCAAGACCAAGGAAGCACAGAATTCCACCGGCCAAGTCAATGTCATGAGCTTCCGCAATGCGCTGCTGGCAATCCCTGACGGCAAAGGCGGCGTACAGTGCGCAGATCCGATTGCACGTGCGCAAGGTTGCGTACCGATCAATATCTTTGGCTACAACTCGATTTCGCCTGAGGCCGCGAAGTATGTGGCTGCGCCAGGTTCGCTGATCACCTCGACCACGCAAAAAATTGCTGGCGGTAACTTGAGTGGCGAATTGTTCCAGTTGCCAGCGGGTAAAGTCGGCCTGTCCGGCGGTTTCGAATGGCGTCAGGAAGAATCGAGCAGCGTCGCTGATGCGCTGACGCAGGCAGGTCTGAACGCCGGCAATGCCGCGCCACCGACCTACGGCAAATTCAATGTCAAGGAAGCCTACCTGGAAACACTGGTGCCGTTGCTGAAAGACAAGTTCCTTGCCAAACAGCTGGACTTGCGCGCCGCCTACCGCGTGGGTGACTACTCGACGGTCGGCCACACCAACAGCTGGAACACGGGCCTGGAATGGGCGCCAACGTCGGATGTAAAATTCCGCGCCACGCGTTCGATTTCGACGCGCGCACCGAATATCAACGAACTGTATTCGCCAGCGAAGCAAACATTCCCACCGGGCATCTCCGATCCGTGCAAAGGCGTCACCTTGACGTCCAACACCGAGTTCTCGGCAGGCTGCCGCGCGACTCCTTCCGTGCTGGCCAATATCCAGGCGAACGGCGTCTTCACGCAAACGCAGTCTGACCTGCAAGGCATCAGCGGCTATGATCGCGGCAATCCTGATCTGAAAGCCGAACAAGGCCGCTCGACCACCATCGGCGTCGTCGTGACCCCGCGTTCGATCCCAGCGCTGAGCAAGTTCACCTTCACGGCGGACTACTTCGACATCAAGATCTCGGACGCCATCGTCGATACCCCGCGCCAGTACGCCCTGAGCCAATGCTACGGCGGCGGCAATCCAGCATTCTGCAGCTTCATAACGCGCCGTACGGCGACCAGTGGCGGCAACAATATCGGTACGCTCAGCTACATTGATTCGGCAGCATCGAATAGCGGTGGTCTGGGTACCGAAGGCGTCGACTTGACCGCTTCGTGGGCAGATATGGTTGGCCCAGGCCGGCTGAGCGCCAAAGTGCAATATACGCACGTCAAGGAAGGTTATGTCATCCCGCTGAAAGGCGAAGACAAGGATCCGTTTGCCGGTGAAGTCGGTGCAGCCAAGAACAAGGCTAACCTGAACCTGGCCTACAAATGGGGCAGCCTCGGCATCAGCAGCACCACGACCTACATCGGCCGTTCGGCGCTGGATGACCAGTTCTTGGCACAGTTCGACCTGCCAGCGAACTCGGTAAAAGTCGGTTCGCGCACTTACCAGGACTTCCAGCTCACCTTCGACGTGAAGAAACAGGTTCAGCTGTACCTGGGTATCGACAACGCCTTCGACACATCGGCACCTCCGATTTACAGTGGCTTGCCAGACAACTCCACCGGCACCAACACCGATGGAGGTACGTATGACCCGATCGGCCGCCGCTACTATGTCGGCATGCGCGTGACGCTGTAATCCTGCTACGGATGGAGAGCGCCAGCGCTCTCCATCCTCTCGCAACAACGGCGCGCTACGGTGCGCCGTTTTCTTTTCCGATGAAGAAAATATAGGAATTGGACATGAAGAAATTATTACTTTTGCTGGCAGTCTGTGGTCCTGTCTTGGCAGACGATGCGGCGACCTTGCGCTGCCGCACGCTGAGCGACGGTGCGGCACGACTGGCCTGCTATGACGCCATGCCCGTCGGCGGCCCGGCAGTGGCGACCATGCCTCTCACCGTGGAACAACAAAAACAGGCGTTTGGCATCGAAGGCAGGCAAAAGCGTGCCGTCGATGCCATGCCGACGCCGCAGCTTGCCAGCCTCAGCAGCCATATCCCGGGCAAGTTCGATGGCTGGCAGCCGGGCCAGACCATTACCCTGGCCAATGGCCAGCGCTGGAAGGTGGTTGACGGCAGCGATGGCGTGGTGGTCGGCAAGGATTTGAAAGCGACCCTGGTGCGCGGCATGCTGGGCGCCATCTACCTCGATATCGACGGCGCCTCGCGCTCGCCCAAGGTGGTGCGTATCCAGTAGGAGAAGTGCGCCGCGTCCTTTTGAAAAGTGTCATACGGAAATAGCCCACGACAGCGGCAGGGCGTATGATGGTGACAACTACAGCCCCGTCAAACGAAACAGTCTTCCATGCCCTTGCACTACCTGTCACGCCTGAGCGGCGCCAGGCGCGACCAGCGCGCCAATCTGCAGCTGGGCTGCGTGCTGGCGCTTGTGGCCGGCGCCGTGAATGCGGGCGGCTTTCTCGCCATCGGCGGCTATACCTCGCACATGACGGGCATCGTTTCGGGTATGGCGGACGACTTGGCGCTGGGCAATATCACGCTGGCCCTGGCCGCCCTGGGCGCGTGGCTGGCCTTTGTCAGCGGCGCGGCCGTGACCGCCATCATGGTGAACTGGGGCAAGCGGCGCCGGCTGCACAGCCAGTTCGCCGCCAGCCTGCTGCTGGAAGCGGCCCTGTTATTGCTATTCGGCCTGACGGGCAATTACCTGGCTGCCATGCCCGACGTGCTGGGCCCCGTCACCATCTTGCTGCTGTGCTTTGTCATGGGCTTGCAAAACGCCATCATCACCAAGATTTCGGGCGCCGTCATCCGCACCACGCATGTGACTGGCCTGTCCACCGATATCGGCATCGAACTGGGCAAGATGGCGTATTACAACCGGCGCCACCTGCCGGACCGGATGGTGAAGGTCAACCGCGGCAAGCTGAGAACGCACAGCCTGCTGATCGCCTGCTTCTTCATCGGCGGCGTCAGCGGTGCCCTGGCCTTCAAGCACATCGGCTTTCCTGCCGCCACCATCATCCTGGCCGGCGTGCTGACCCTGCTGTCCGGCGTGCCCGTGCTGCGCGACTTGCGCGTGCTATGGCGCTTCTATCGGCGCCGTTTTTAATCATACGGACGAAAAAAACGCCCCGAAGGGCGTTTTTTCTCAGGCGGTCAAAAAATTACTTGGCCGACATCAGTGCGACGGTGGTGTCGAGCATGCGGTTCGAGAAACCCCACTCATTGTCGTACCACGACGATACTTTCACCAAACGGCCCGACACTTTGGTCAGGGTCGAATCGAAATTCGACGAGGCCGGGTTGTGGTTGAAGTCGATCGACACCAGCGGTTCGGTCTGGTACGTCAGGATGCCTTCCAGGGCGCCTTCCGAAGCAGACTTCATCAGGGCGTTGACTTCTTCCACGGTGGTGTCGCGCTTGGCGATGAAGGACAGGTCGACCAGCGAGACGTTGATGGTCGGCACGCGAATGGCGAAACCGTCCAGCTTGCCATTCAGCTCAGGCAGGACCAGGCCCACGGCGGCAGCGGCACCCGTCTTGGTCGGGATCATGCTCATGGTGGCCGAACGGGCGCGGCGCAGGTCTTCATGCATCACGTCGGACAGCACCTGGTCGTTGGTGTAGGCGTGCACGGTGGTCATCAGGCCCGTTTCGATGCCGATGGCATCGTTGAGCGGCTTGACCAGCGGTGCCAGGCAGTTGGTGGTGCAAGACGCATTGGAGATGACGGTGTCCGTTGCTTTCAGCACTTGATGGTTCACGCCGAACACGACGGTCGCATCGACGTCCTTGCCGCCTGGTGCCGAAATGATGACTTTTTTCGCGCCGCCCTTCAAGTGAGCCGAAGCTTTCTCTTTGGTGGTGAAGAAGCCCGTGCATTCCAGCACGACATCCACGCCCAGCTCGCCCCATGGGATTTCAGCAGGATTGCGCTGTGCGAATACGCGGATCGGATCGCCATTGACGATCATGTTGTCGCCTTCGACAGTGACCGTGCCCGGGAACTTGCCGTGCGCGGTGTCGTAGCGGGTCAGGTGGGCGTTCGATTTGGCATCGCCCAGGTCGTTGATGGCAACGATCTGGATATCCTGTTTCTTGCCGCCTTCATAGAAAGCACGCAAGACATTACGGCCGATGCGGCCGTAGCCATTGATTGCAACTTTGATCGTCATACTCTGCTCCTGATTAAAAAAGAAGGTACATGCACGCCCCCGGCGAGTACCTCGCCAGGACCGTTAAAAATCAATATTAGCCGGCGATAACCGCTTTGACCTTGGCGACGACATTGTCGACCGTGAAGCCGAAGTGCTTGAACAGCACGCCGGCCGGCGCCGATTCGCCGAACGTGTCGATACCGACCACGGCGCCTTCCAGGCCCACGTATTTGTACCAGAAGCTCGTCACACCCGCTTCGATGGCCACGCGCGGCACGCCTTTGGTCAGCACGCTGGCCTTGTAGGCGGCGTCCTGGCGGTCATACACGTCGGTCGATGGCATCGACACCACGCGCACAGCGATGCCTTCGGCCGCCAGCGCGCTGGCGGCGGCAACAGCCAGTTCCACTTCGGAACCGGTAGCGATCAGGATCGCTTTGGCGTCCGCCACGTCGTTCAGCACATAGCCGCCGCGATAGATGTTGTCGATCTGTTCGGCACTGCGCTCCTGATATGGCAGGTTCTGGCGCGAGAAGATCAGCGTCGACGGGCCATCCTTGCGGCGCACGGCGGCGCCCCAGGCAGCAGCCGACTCGACGGTATCGCACGGACGCCAGTTGTCCAGGTTCGGGATCAGACGCATCGACGAGACGTGCTCGACCGATTGGTGCGTCGGGCCGTCTTCGCCCAGGCCGATCGAATCGTGGGTGAACACGAAGATCGAACGCAGCTTCATCAGGGCAGCCATGCGCAGCGCATTGCGGCTGTAGTCAGAGAACGTCAGGAACGTGGCACCGAACGGGATGTAGCCGCCGTGCAAGGTGATACCGTTCATGATGGCGCTCATGCCGAATTCGCGCACGCCGTAATTGATATGGTTGCCAGGCTGGCCCGAACGCACGGCCACGCATTCTTTCCAGTTGGTCAGGTTCGAACCGGTCAGGTCGGCCGAGCCGCCCAGGAATTCCGGCAAGGACGAAGCCAGTGCCTGGATGGCGTTCTGGCTGGCCTTGCGGGTGGCGATGTTTTCTTTCTTCTCGACGCAGGAAGCGATGGCGGCGCTCAGGGCCGCTTCGAATGCCTGTGGCAACTCGCCCTGCATGCGGCGGGTCAGCTCAGCGGCTTGCTGCGGGAATTCGCGGGTGTAGGCGGCGAAGCGCTCGTTCCAGTCCGCTTCCAGCAGGGCGCCTTGTTTCTTGGCATCCCAGGCTGCGTACACGTCGGCTGGCATCTCGAACGGTGCGGCATCCCAGCCGATGTATTCGCGTACGGCAGCGATTTCCTTGTCGCCCAGCGCAGCGCCGTGGACCTTGTCGCCGCCTTGCAGGTTCGGCGAACCCTTGCCGATGATGGTCTTGCAGCAGATCAGGGTTGGCTTCGATGCGGTCTTGGCGGCGGCGATGGCGGCAGCCACGGCGGCAACATCGTGGCCATCGACGGCGCGGATGACATTCCAGCCGTACGCTTCGAAGCGGGCCGGGGTGTCGTCCGTGAACCAGCCTTCGACTTTGCCATCGATAGAAATGCCGTTGTCATCGTACAGGGCGATCAGTTTGTTCAAGCCCAGGGTGCCGGCCAGCGCGCACACTTCGTGCGAAATACCCTCCATCAGGCAACCATCGCCTAGGAAAGCATAGGTGTAGTGATCGACGATATCGTGGCCAGGCTTGTTGAATTCAGCGGCCAGCAATTGCTCCGACAGGGCCATGCCGACGGCGTTGGCGATGCCCTGGCCCAGCGGACCAGTGGTCGTTTCCACGCCTGGCGTGACATCGACTTCCGGGTGGCCCGGGGTTTTCGAATGCATCTGGCGGAAGGCCTTGATGTCATCCATCGACAGGTCGTAGCCCGTCAGGTGCAGCAGCGCGTAGTGCAGCATGGAGCCGTGGCCGTTCGACAACAGGAAACGGTCGCGGTTCTGCCATTTTGGATTGGCGGGATTGTGGCGATAGTGACCACTCCACAGGGCAACTGCGATCTCGGCCATGCCCATCGGCATGCCTGGATGGCCGGAGTTGGCCTTTTGTACAGCGTCCATTGCCAGTGCGCGGATCGCATTGGCCATTTTGGTAGTCGGGAGCGTAGTTGTCATGATGGTGTGGGTCAGTCGCGAGTTTGGGATTCGTTTGCAACAGCACGGACAAGAAAGAACCCAGGCCGGCTGCTTTATGTAGTCAACTATTTTACCAGACTGGGGGGCTGCAAATTAGAATTGCGGCGTACTGGCCCGCCAAATGGCTATACTTTGACGTCTTTCCACCCCACTTACCCCCCGTTGAGGATTTGCATGCCGCGTTTTTTCTGCCCCCAGCCGCTCGTCGCCGGTGCCACCGTCTCCCTGCCGGAGGCTGTCGCACACCATATCCAGGTCGTGCGCCTGGCGCCGGGCGACCTCATTACCCTGTTCAATGGCGAAGGCGGCGAAGTGCAAGCGAGCCTGGTGACGGTGGCCAAGCGCAGCGTGACGGCCGAGGTACAAGCCCACGTGGCGCGCGAAGCGGAACTGCCCTACGCCGTGACCCTGGCGCAAGCGCTGCCGGAAGCATCGAAAATGGACTGGATCATCGAAAAAGCCATCGAACTGGGCGCGGCAGGCATCGTGCCGCTGTCGGCGCAGCGTTGCGTCGTGCGCCTGTCCGCCGAACGGGCCGAGAAAAAACTCGCGCATTGGCAAGGCATTATCGTTTCCGCTTCGGAACAATGCGGGCGCAACCGCCTGGCGCAGCTGGCGCCATTGCAGGATTTTAATAGCTGGAGCAGCCAGCAAGATTTACCGAATGACAACAATAAGCGCATCATCCTGACGCCGCGCGCGGAACAGTCGCTGACCGACTGGGCGCGTCACCAGCCGCCACAGGCGATCACCGTGATGGTGGGGCCGGAAGGCGGGTTTACCGAGGCGGAAGAAAAAGCCGCCATCGCGGCTGGCGCCATCGGCTTGGCTATGGGGCCGCGCATCCTGCGCACGGAAACGGCAGGCCTGACGGCGCTGGCCACGCTTGCGGCGTTGTGGGGCGGCATGTAGGCACAAGCCAGATGCCGGCGTGCTTGCAGCAAGGCTGCCCGCATCGCATTCCCCTCAACCCGCAGGTTGGATTCCCCTGCGCCGCCGCGCTCTTCCAGCAGTTCCGTAAGTCGATACCCCTTACACACATAAAAAAATCTATGGTCGCCCTCCTTTTTGCAAGCTGATTTTGTATGATGTGAGTAGGCTTGCTTAAATCTATCCGGCGTCTGATTGGAAAAAGTTCTCCGCGCCCCGATGAGAGTCGCGCCTGTCGGTCCCGAAAACCCGCTCGGCTTTCACAGCCGATTTTTTAGCCAGGGTATCCGGCAGGCCGGTGTGCCGTTCACGTCATCCAATGTCAGCATTCGCAAAACCAGGCAGGTGTGCTGTAAAACGGTGAGTCTGGGAGGCCCTCATGTTGTCATGGGGGCCTCTTTTATTTCAAATTCGGTATGGTGGGCCGCGATGCCCCATGCCATGCGCGCCAGTTTGTTGGCCAGGGCGCACGCCACCACATTTGAGTGGCGACGCGTGAGCATGGAGCGGATCCATTGCGCCAGCTGTCCGCGTTGGCGCTCCAGTTTCTGCATGTAGGCCCGCGCGCACGGCACCAGCAGGTGCCGCAGATTCTTGTCGCCGCGCCTGCTGATGCCCAGCAACTTGTTTTTACCACCGGTGCTGTACTGGCGTGGCACTAGCCCGACGGCAGCGGCTAAGTCACGCCCGCAGCGGTAGTGCTTGCCGTCACCGACTTCGGCGACCAGCACGCTGACGGCGATCGGTCCGATACCCGGTATCGTCATGAGCCGCTGGCCAAGATCATCTTCAGTTACTTGTCGGGTCAGGTCCTTCTCGATCTCGGCGATCTACTGGTCGAGGTACTTGAAATGGGCATGCAGTCGCTCCAGCACTTGTACCAGCCGTGCTGGCAGGCGCTGTTCTGCCAGCACGGAAGGCAAGCGTTTGATCGCCGCGTGGCCGACAGGCAAGCTGATACCGAACTCCAGCAGAAAGCCGTGGATTTTCTTGCTCGCCTTGACACGCTCGCGTACCAGCGATTCGCGCGCGCGGTGCAGCACCGAAAGCGTCTGTTGAGCCTCGTTCTTGTATGTAAAAAAACGCATGGCGGGACGGCTGGCCGCCTCGCAAATGGCTTCGGCATCGATGAAGTCGTTCTTATTGCTCTTGACGAAGGGGCGCACGAACTGCGGCGAGATCAGCTTGGCCTCATGACCAACGCCGGCCAGTTGCCGGGCTATGAAGTGCGCTTCAGCGCAGGCCTCCATGACGATGGTGCAGGGATGAAAAGTGGCGAGAAACGCGATCAGTTGTGGGCGGCTGAACTTCTTGCGCAGCAGTGTTTTACCTTGGCGATCCTGTCCGTGGACATGAAAGCTGTGTTTGCCGAGATCGATGCCAATTAGCATGACGTTTTCCATGATGGCCTCCTTCAGAAATGAAAACACCCTATAAGTTTAGTAACTTATAGGGTGGAGGGTGACCATATCATTACCCGCCAGGCGAACCTGGTGGGTTATTTCAGACATTCATCCCATGCTCCTTGCGGAGCGCGGAATTAGAAGGACTGGTTGTAGCGCACGTAGACGAAACGGTCGATAGGCGCGTTAGGATCGACGGCCGACGCGGACGAAATATTTACGCCAGCGCTGGTTGCTGCGTACATCAGGCGTGGAGCACGGTCAAACAGGTTGTTCGCGCCGACCGAGATCTGACCTTTCCAAGGCGTTTTATACGCCACGTTCAGATCAATGTAGGTGGTCGAACCACGCTTGTTATAGCCGCCGCCGTCATAGCTGACGCCTTGATCATCAGGATTAGAGCATTGGAGTTCGGAGTCCAGGCACACATCCTTGACGCCGCTGGTGTAACGCGCGGTCAGGGTCGAGCTCCAGTTACCCATCATCCAATCCAGGCTGACGTTCGACTTCAGACGGGCATAGGTAAACTCGCCTGCGTACTCTTGCCAGTCGGTAGTAGCGCTAGCTTTTTGCTTGAACGAACGCAGGACGGTCGATTCCGTACGAATAGCGAAGTTACCGTATGCGGTACGTGGCAGGCGGTAGCCCAGGCCAATGTCGAAACCTTCGGTCGACAGTTCGCCCTTGTTGATCGTACCGCGCGACAGGCCGGTGATGGCACCAGTCGAGTTACGCACAATATCGCCGCAGTACTTTTGCAGGCCTTCGACGACGCAGTTGTTGATGACTTCAGCAGCGGTCCAACCGGAGATCTGGTCTTTCACGCTAATCTTGAACCAGTCAAGGCTAGCCGACAGGCCTGGCACGAACGATGGGTTGTAAACGAATCCCAAGGTCTTGGTTTTTGCCGTTTCTGGCGTCAGCGTATCGTTACCCACGCCGGTTTGGAAAGGCACGGTCGATTGTGCGCCACCGGCTGGTACTGCAGCGCCGGATTGTGCCAACTGACGGTAGCCTGCCGGGACGCCGGTGGCGGCGCAATTCTTAGCAACGGCTGGGTTGCGTGCGGCCAAGCCCCAACGGCTGTCGCATGGGTCGAGGTAGGAGTCGAAGCTTTGACCACCGCCACCGAAGGTATCGCCCAGTGCAGGTGCGCGGAAGCCTTCAGCCCAAGTACCACGGACCAGCAAGTCGTCAACTGGTTTCCACATGACGCTGGCTTTGCTGTTGGTCGTCGAACCAAAGTTATCATAGTCGGAGTAGCGCGAAGCCAGATCCAGCGACAGCAGCTTGGCGAAGCTTTGACCTTTCAGCAGAGGGATGTTCGCTTCCAGGTAAACTTCTTTCACCGAATAGCGACCCAGGGTCGTGTTTGCAGCCAGATCGGTCGAATAACCAGACTGATCGAATTGGCCCGGACGGTCGTAGCCGCGCACGTCGCGCTTCTCGATACCGCCAGCGAAGCCAACCGCGCCAGCTGGCAAGGTGAACAGTTCACCGGAGACATCCGCCGTGATGCTGTTGACTGTGCTGCCGTAGGTGCCTTGGCCGTTAGCCGAAACATATTTCCAGGCTTCCGGGTTCGACACGGATGGGCCACCCAGAATGTTGAAAGGCGTACATTGCGAAAGTGGAATCGGGCTCGCTGCCGTACCGCACTGTACCTGGCCAGCACCATTCATGAACGATGGCCCCAGGGCTTTCTTAAGGTTCAACAGATTCAGGTTGCCGGTACTCAGGTTTTCGCCTTTGAGCGAATTGTGGTTGTAGCCAGCGCTCCAGTTCCATGGCAGGCCGCGCAGCGTGAATTGACCTTCCAGCGTTGCATCGATGTGCAAGGTCTGGTTGTTATTTTCGGTGATACGCGGCTGCTCGGTCGTGCGGCGGGCGAAGAACAGGTCCTGGCCCTTGCCAGCACCGGCGACTTGGTTGCCGTATGGGTTGAAATAGCTATCTTTGTCGATATACACGCCATAATTAGGCTGCGACAGGCTGTTCAGCGGATAGCCAGCGACCTGGCGCGTCGAGCTGCGCTCGGCGTACATGGCCGTCGTCGTGAAACGCAAGTCGCCTGGCAGTTCGATCGTACCCTTGGTAAAGATCGAGGTCAGCTTGGTCGGCGACTGGAACATCATCTGCTGCGACGAGTTGTACTTGTCATCGTTCGAGTTGGCGAAATTATGATAGTTCGCCGGGTTGCGCGAGTCCGCGCCAACGCCATTACCATCAAAGCCGCCGGTATGGTTCAATATCTTATTGAAACCGCCATTTGCAGCAACGGTATTGCTGGTGCCGGCAGCAGTAACTGGCGTGATGCGGCCCCATGGCGCGGCGCCAAAGCCCTGACCGAAGAAGTCGCCCGTACCGTAGCTTTGCGAGGTGATGTCGCGCGTCTTGGCCCATACTGGCTCAGTCTTGCTATGCGAAATACCAAACATCATTGAGGCTTTTTCGGCATTCGCGCCATACGACAGCGAGTAGTCTTCGGTCTTGCCGTCGCCTTTTTCGTTGATGCCCTTGTAGACGCTGATCTGGGCGCCTTCAAGGCGTTTTTTCAGAATGATGTTGACCACGCCGGCGATTGCATCGGAACCGTAGATCGACGATGCGCCGTCTTTCAAAATGTCAATGCGTTCGATCATGGAGGACGGTACGGTCGACATGTCGGTGTAGCCGTCAACCGATTGCGTCCAGCGCTTGCCATTGACCAGCACCAACAGGCGGTTGGCGCCCAAGTTGCGCATGTCGATGTATTGACCGCCTTGTTCGCGGTTCGAGGTCAGGACGGCGCCCTTGCTGAAGGCTGGCGTACCCGCCGAAGTCATTTGATTCAGAATATCGCCAACGGTGATAAGACCTGTCGCCTGAATTTGCTGAGCGGTAATTTTTTGAACAGGCTGCGCTGTTTCCAGGTCTACCTGGCGGATCCGCGATCCGGTAATTTCCACGCGCGTTGGCGCCTCAGCTGCAGCTTGCGCTTGGGCAAAAGCCGTCAGCGAGTTCAATGCCATTGCGACTGCAACGGCAATCTTGGTACGTTGGTGCATAAGTTCTCCGATAAAATTATACCTGCTGATCTAGTCAGGCTCTTGTAAACATAAAATTATGTTTAATGTCTTTCTTCCGGCGCCGTCGGCCGTGTATCCAGCCGTTTATCGCTTTATGAGCGAGCTTGCGTCGTCACTCTGACATCTCGCCATCAAACCATTTTCAAAGCAGCACTGTCAATAATACTCAAAAACTAATTCATCCAAGAAACAACACTTTTTCGATGCCAGCGTTTTAATTTGCTTCCCCGAAAAATATATTGCTACACTAATTTTAAAATAAATGTGCGCCAGCGTAGTGCACCTTGGCCTTCGCCGTGCTTTATCCGCCATTTCCTAGTGCGCCGCTATTGCATGCGGAAAGCGCGCCACAGCGCTGGGTGCCCCCACCAAAAAAACCTCCGGCGCTGGCGCAAAACCGGCGCTCGCGCAGCGACCACTTCTCTTGCGCACCAAACTGGCACACTGCAGCAACGCCGCTCCTGTGCGTCTCCAGCGTGGCCAGGCATGGCCAGATCCGCTGGCGCCAGCAACAGCAAACGAGTCGTTGTAAAATCACAACAACAATGAACTAGTACTATCAAAAGCCCATATTTTGCTCTACATTACTAGCCTGCTTTCAAAGAAATAGCGACGCTGCAATGCAGCATGTGTATTTATTAGATGTAGTTATTGATGCACACAAAAGTTAATTTTTAGTAAATATAAAAAATTTTCATTTCCCGCAAACGCATCTTCGGATATTCGCGAAAAGTTTTTCCTATGCCCTGTCACCACCCGCTCCAGTTGCTAACTTCATTTAGCTCCACCATTACAGAATTGCATGTTCGTGCCATTTAATTTCATTTGAATTGGCCGATAATACGCCATGCACCCAAATAGATAAAAACATCCTGTTTTTATTACACTGCCATTTCTTCCCGATTGTGCCGCCATCGCATACCGTACGGCAACAGCACGCAGCGTCCATTCTGCTCTTGCCGCAGCGGCCACTTTTCCTGCGAACTGTGGCGTAAGCAACTGCTCCCGCCCAACGACAAGCCGTACAGCAGGTAAAATAGCGTCTTGATGCCGCCGCACGCGCCGCCTCACAGACTCTCCGCTAGATACGGAGCCCAGCAATTTTTAAGACTACACACCATGTTGCGACTCAACGAAGTAAAACTCCCCCTCGAACACGACGAAGCGGCCCTGCCCGCCGCCATCCTGGCGCGCCTGGGCATCGCCGCCGCCGACCTGCTCGGCTTTACCGTCTTCAAGCGCAGCTATGACGCGCGCAAGCGCAGCGCCGTGGTGTTGATTTACTCGCTGCATGTGGACGTCAAAAATGAAGCGGCCGTGCTGGCGCGCCTGGGCCACGATATCCACCTGATGTCCGCGCCCGATACCGACTACAAATTCGTCGCCGGCGGCGAACAGCTGGCCGGCCACACGAACGAAGCGCGTCCCATCGTCATCGGCACGGGCCCCTGCGGCCTGTTCGTGGCGCTGATCCTGGCGCAGATGGGCTTGCGCCCCCTCATCCTGGAACGCGGCAAGCAGGTGCGCGAACGCACGGTCGACACCTTCGGCTTCTGGCGCAAGCGCGAGCTCAATCCCGAGTCGAACGTGCAGTTCGGCGAAGGCGGCGCCGGCACCTTTTCGGACGGCAAGCTGTACAGCCAGATCAAGGATCCCAAGCACTACGGCCGCAAGGTCTTGACGGAATTCGTCAAGGCGGGCGCGCCCGAAGAAATCATGTATGTGAGCAAGCCGCACATCGGCACCTTCCGCCTGGTCAAGATGGTGGAAGAAATGCGCGCCAATATCGAGCAACTGGGCGGCGAATACCGCTTCAGCAGCAAAGTGGTCGATCTCGACATCGTGCCAGGTGCCGACGGCGGCCAGGTGCGTGGCGTGGTGCTGGACAATGGCGAAACCATCGCCAGCAACCACGTGGTGCTGGCCATCGGCCACAGCGCGCGCGACACCTTCGAAATGCTGCACCGCCGCGGCGTGTACATCGAAGCGAAACCGTTTTCGATTGGTTTCCGCGTGGAGCACCCGCAATCCTTGATCGACAGCTGCCGCTTCGGCCCCAGCGCCGGCCACCCGATCCTGGGTGCGGCCGACTACAAGCTGGTGCACCACGCCAGCAATGGCCGTTCCGTCTACAGCTTCTGCATGTGCCCGGGTGGCACGGTGGTGGCGGCCGCCTCGGAACCGGGCCGCCTGGTGACGAACGGCATGAGCCAGTACTCGCGCAATGAACGCAACGCCAACAGCGCCATCGTCGTCGGCATCACGCCGGCCGACTACCCGGGCGACCCTCTCGCCGGCATCGCCCTGCAGCGCGACCTGGAAGAGCGCGCGTTTGCCCTGGGCGGCGGCAACTACGATGCCCCGGGCCAACTGGTGGGCGATTTCGTCGCCGGCCGAGCCTCGACGGAATTTGGCAGCGTGGTGCCCTCGTACAAGCCGGCCGTGCACTTGACAGACCTGGCGCCGTCGCTGCCCGAATACGCCATCACGGCCCTGCGTGAAGCGTTTCCAGCGTTCAACAAGCAGATCAAGGGCTATTACAAGGCCGACGCCGTGCTGACGGGCGTGGAAACGCGCACCTCGTCGCCGATCCGCATCAAGCGCCGCGACGATGACCTGCAAAGCCTGAATACACGGGGCCTGTTCCCTGCCGGCGAAGGCGCCGGCTATGCGGGCGGCATCCTGTCGGCGGCCGTCGACGGCATCAAGGTGGCCGAAGCGGTGGCACTGTCGATGGCGGCGCGCGGAAAATAAGCAACGACGGCCGTGCCGCACGGCCAGCCACCAAAAAAAAACGCCCGGGTTTTCACCCGGGCGTTTCAGCTTTCAGCTTTCAGCTTGCAACAAGCTTAGAACGTATAGCTGCCGCGCAGATACACGGTACGGCCAATGGCGTCGGCGTAGCGTGGATCATAGCCAGCCTGGAAGGTGTTGGTTTGATAGCTCAGTGGCGGTTCGCGGTCGAACAGATTGCGCACGCCGAAGGTCAGATTCACGTTCTTGGTGGCAGCAACCGTTCCGAAAGCATCAAAGGTGGTGTAGGACGCCACATTGTGCTCTTCATCCTGGTCCAGGTAGCCAGACTTGTAATGACCCGACATGCCGGCACTGAAGATGCCGCTGTTCCAGTTCACGCTGGCCGTATGCTGCCAACGGAAGATCGGACCGGAGCCGGAGAAGACGCCGACGTTCTGCTTCCACTTGCCGCCTTCGGCACTTTGATACTCGTACTTGTTGACGTAAGTGCTGTTGGTGATCAGGGCGAAAGTACCAAAGTCGCTGGTGCGCAAACGGTAGTTGACGCTCAAGTCGAGGCCGCGGGTCTTCACGCCACCCAGGTTCTGGGTACGCAGGTCGACATAGCCGCAAGTGGCCGGATTCGGGCATTGTGAACCGTCGGTAGCCAGGTTGCCGTTCGCCGTGCGGTGGTACACGGCAGCGTAGGTCACCGGGTCGCCAAACACATCGTCTTCCTGCAGGGCACCGATCGAATGGTCGAGCTTGATATCCCAGTAATCGATGCCAATGCTCAGGTTGGCGACCGGTTCGAATACGACACCCATGGTAATGTTGCGCGACTCTTCAGGCGACAGCTTCTTATTACCGCCAAACAAGGCCTGGAATTGCTGGTCGCAATTGGTTGCCTTCGGCTTGCCGGGCAATGGCTTGCCGCCCGGGCAATTGACCGGATCATCACGCTGGCTGGTATTGGTGTACGTTTGCGAAGAATTGATCTCATACAGCGATGGCGCGCGGAAACCGGTCGAATACGAACCGCGGAACAGCACTTCTTTTGTCGGCTGGAAACGGAACGCCACTTTCGGGTTGGTCGTATTGCCGAAATCGCTGTAACGGTCATAGCGCACGGCGGCGGTCACGTCCAGTGTCTTGAGGATAGGCACGTTCAATTCGGCGTACACAGCTTGCGTGGTGCGCGAACCTTCATCATGCGTGTTCGGATCAATACCGGTACTGGCAACGACCTTGGCAGCATATTCCGAATTGGCGGTGCTGAGGAATTTCTCATGTCCCACTTGCGCACCCACGGCCAGAGCGGCAGCGCGGCCAGCGCCCAACCAGTCGCTCAGCTCCCGGCTTGCATTGAAGTCGGCGACCTTGGTCGTGCCCTTGGCGTTGCGGACGTTGCCGTTCAATGCAGCACTTTCGATCAAGGCCATGCCGGCCGCATCTTGCTCGCCGTATGGGTTGATGATGCCGTTCAAGACACCCTTCGTGATAATGCCGCCGTCGCTGTAGCCCGTCAGATTCACAGCGACCTTGTTTTCATTGAAGGTCAGCGCCGTGTTGTAATCCCAGCCAGCGAGGTTGCCGTTCAAGCCAGCAACGAAACGTTGTTGCTTGTTAATATTTTCATCAGCGCGCGAACCGTTCGGCAAATCGCGCCATTTGACGTTCACGAAGCCAGGTTTGACACCGGCAGGCATGAAGTTGGGATCGACGTAGTTGGCATCGAGCGGAATGTTCGGCGTGAAATTGCCATTGCCCGGATAGAACGGATTCGGCGAACCATCGAGGCGCGTGCGGTTCTGGCGCAGGCCACCGTAGGGTACAGGGGCGATGGCGCTGTAGACCTTGCTTTCGCTGTTCAGGTATTCCAGGCTCATCTCATGATTCGCATTCAGCTTCAGGACGCCTTTGAGCAAGCCGGTCGTGCGCTTGCTTTTCGGTACATAGTCCACGAAGTTCGAAGTCGACATATTGCAGCTGAGACCATCGCCACCCGGTACCAGGAAGGTGCCCGCAGCGCAACTAGGCGCGGTCGGATTGCCGGTCAGGTCATCCTGATAGTAGTTGGCGGGACTGGTGGTAGGCGAAATGCCACCTGGATAGCGCTTGTTGTAATTGCGCTGGGTACCGGTAATGGCACGCTGGCTCTGGTTATCCAGCATACCGAAAATATTGAAGCCGTCTTTATCCAGGTCGCCATAGCCAAAACCGATATTGGCATTTTTGGAGAAGCCACCCGATTGCTCCGGCATATCGCCACCGATGCTGACGATACCGCCCTGGAAGTCCTTGCGCGTGATGAAGTTAATCACGCCACCGACGGCATCGCTGCCGTACAGCGACGACGCGCCATCGCGCAACACTTCGACGCGTTCGAGTGCAGCGAATGGAATCATGTTCAAGTCGGGCGCCGATGCGTCGAGCGCATTGTTGGCCATGCGGCGGCCGTTCAGCAAGACGAGGGTCTTGTTGGCGCCGATACCGCGCAGGTCGGCGAACGAGGCGCCGCCGGTACCCAGGCCGACGACCTGGCTGGTACCTTGCGATGACTGCGAGGCGCTCAGGTTCGACATGACTTGCTCAATGGTGGTAATGCCCTGTTTCTTCAGATCATCCATTTTCAGGATGGTGATCGGCACCGAGGTTTCACCATCGATCCGTTTAATGGCTGAGCCGGTGACTTCGACACGCTGCATGGGTGCATCGTTCTGTTGAGCCATGGCTGGCTGGGCCAGTATGGCCAGGCCAGCGACGACGGCACTACCCGTAAACATCAAACGCAAAGAACGAGACAAGACCTTTTCCATCAACATTGCAAACTCTCCTTGATTAGTTTTTTATTACATTATTATCATGTCAACTCGGCGCCACCAAACTGCGGATGCGGCGCTCCATGCATGGCGGCTATCCGCTCATTAACATTCTTTTGCGTTATGAAAACCGCATTCCGGCCCCTGCCTGAAGGAGGGCCGAACTGGATGAATGATGATGCATAAGCGCCATGCCACTACAGGTCAAAGGCACAGTTGCCGTTGGCAAACTGAACCTTAATGAGCCATCAAAACACGCGGAATTGGAAGGTGTCAACGATGTACTGAGCGCAGGAATAAAAAACAACAATTTGTAATTCAGTAACACTATTTTGCACAATGATGGTGTACTGTATGCACCATGAATCAGCGCCGCTGCACTATGTCAGTGAGACTTTTTCACGCCTGCGGTGAGACCAGCGGCAGCCTGATCTGTATATGACAGCCGGGACTGCAGTCGATGGCGCACACCTGGCCGCCCAGTTGCTGCACGATGGTGTAGACGATGTGCATGCCCAGGCCGGAGCCGCCCTGGCCCCGCTTGGTGGTGAAAAACGGTTCAAACATATGTTCGCGCACGGCCGGCGCCAGTCCGATGCCGTCGTCGGAAAAATCCAGCAGCAGCCAGCGCGCAGCCGCATCATCGCCGTCCGCCTCGATGCGAGCGCGTATCGTGATGCGCCCTGGCCCGCCCTGCGGATAACCATGGCGGGCGCTGTTCATCAGCAGGTTCGAGAGGATTTGCGACAGTTTGCCGGCTGCCAGGCGCACCTGGCAATCGGGCGCGATATCGAGTTCCACGCCTAGCGCCGCCTTGCGCAGCTCCGGGCTGTGCGCCGATACCAGGCCGTGCACATAGTCGTGCAGGGCCAGGTCGGCCACGTATTCGCTGACCTGGTCCACGGCCAGCTGCTTGAAATTGCCGATCAGGTCGGCGGCGCGCGCCAGGTTGCGCTCGATCAAGGCGGCTGCGCCCTTCAGCGCTTCCGCAATGTCGATCAGTTCCGCGCGGCTGACCTTGGCGCCGCCCAGCAGCTGCACCAGCTGGTCGGCATAACTGCCCATGCTCGACGCCGCCGTCAGCGCCACGCCGATGGGCGTATTGACTTCATGCGAGACACCGGCCACCAGCGAACCGAGGGCCGCCATCTGTTCCTGCTCGATCAGGTTGGCTTGCGCCGCCAGCAGCGACTCGGTGCGCACGCGCACAATTTCTTCCAGCTGCTGGGTGCGCTCCTGGTGCTGCAGCTCGGCCGCGCTGCGGGCCGAGAAGATCGACAGCAGCAGCAGCGCCAGCAAGCGCTTGTTTTCATCGATGGGCCGCGTGTCGATGGCCGACAGGATGCCCAGGGTCTTGCCATCGGTATCGATCAGCGGCATGCCGACATAGCTTTCCGCCCGCATGTCGACGAGGAGGCTATCGAATGGAAAGCGACGCTGGATATCGCTGCCATGAAAACACATGCTCTGGCAGGTCACGTCCTGGCAGGGCGTGTGTTGCAGGCTGTATTCGATATTCGGCTGGTAGTCATTCCCGCCCCACAGGGCGAGGGTGCGGATGCCTTCGCTGCCATCGTCCATGTGCACCAGCCGCCCGGCGATCACGTAGTGCACGTCGAGCGCTTCGGCCAGGTCCTTGACGAGGATGCGCAGAAAGTCGTCGCCACGGGCGTGCGCCGTCGAGGCGGTAATCGAGCGCAGGGCAGCTTCCGCCAGGGTGCGCCGCTGCTCGGCATCAAACAGGGGTTCTTGCGAATTCACATCAAACAACGGAATACTCATGAATGCTCCTGCACAGCACCGGAAGCGCAGGCACAGCTGCCGGCGCGGCGACTCTCAGTCATGGCCCGCCCCAGCGGACCTGTCGCGATTGTACCCCTGGCTATTGCTTAATAATACAGATATACAGGAATTTTTTACAGCCAGCCGGAACGCTTGAACAGGTAATACATATAACCGCAGACACAGCTCATCAGTCCCACGGCCACGGGATAGCCGTATTGCCAGTCCAGCTCCGGCATGAACTTGAAGTTCATGCCCCACACGCCGGCAAACGCGGTAAACACGGCAAAGATAGCTGCCCAGGCCGCCAACTGCTTGTTCACTTCGCTCTCATCGATGGCCACCATCGACAGATTCACCTGGATGGCCGTGCTGATGGTGTCGCGGATGGTGTCGAGCGTGCCATTGATGCGCGCCAGATGGTCGTGCACGTCGCGGAAATACTCCTGGGTATCGTGGCACAGCGGCGGCACGCGCCCGCCGTGCAATTTGCCCACCGCTTCCATCAGGGGCGCCACCACGTGGCGCAAGACCATGACCTTGCGTTTCAATTGATACAGCCGTTCGATATTGTCGCGCTCGGTGCCACGATCGAAGATGCGGTCCTCGATCAGTTCCAGCTCCGATTCCAGCGCGTCGAGCACGGGAAAGTAACGGTCGACGACGGCGTCCATCAGCGCGTACAGCACGAAGGCCGAACCCTGGCGCAGCAGATGCGGTTCGCGCTCGGCGCGCGCGCGCACACCGAGAAAACCTTGCGAGCTGTTGCTGCGCGACGAGAGCACATAATTGGCGCCGACAAAAATGTCGACTTCGCCCATGACCAGTTCGTTCTCGACCATTTCCACGGTTTTCACGACGGCAAACAGGGAATCGCCATATTCCTCGATCTTCGGACGCTGGTGCCCCCGCTGCGCGTCTTCCACCGCCAGTTCATGCAGGCAAAACTCATGCTGCATCTGTTTCAGCTCAGCCGGCGTGGCGTCGAGCAAGGCGACCCAGACGAAGCAATCGGGCCGCTCCACGTAATCGCTGATGTCGTCAATCGGCAAGTCGGCCAGTTTTTTGCCATCCTGGTAGGCCACGCAGTTAATCAGCATACAGTTCCACAATGAAAGTTAAGACCGGACGAAACAGTCCGGCAGGCGCCAGCTTACCTTATCGCCTGCCATTGTTGTGGGTGTTGTCGCGTGCAAGGGACGCCAGGAGGGGAAGCGGACGGGGCGGGGCCCCGTCCGGACGGGTATCATTCGTCCTTGGCGCCGTCAATGCCCAGTTCGGATATCTTGCGAGTGATGGTGTTGCGGCCTATGCCCAGGCGCACGGCGGCATCGTTCTTGCGCCCGTGCGTATGCTTGAGCGCCGTCTTGATCAGGGCCGACTCGAATTGCCGTCCCAGCACGGCCATGACTTCCTGCTGCCCCGCGCCCAGCATGCCGGCCGCCTGCAATTCCAGCAAGCCAATCCAGCCCGGCGGCGCGCCGGTGGCAGGCGCGACCGCTTCGAACACCTGGCCGCCGTGCGGGTGCACAACGGCAGCCGGTGCGTCGTCGCCCGCCGCCGTGCTGGCGCCATCGCCCTGCCCCTGCGTCAGTTCCAGCGGCAAGTCCTTGATTTCCACCGTCTGGCCCGGCGCCATGACGGTGATCCAGTTGCACAGGTTTTCCAGCTGGCGCACATTGCCGGGCAAATCCAGGCTGCTGAGGAATTGCATCGTCGGTTCGCTCATGCGTTTGGCTTCCACGCCCAGCTGGCGCGCGCTTTGCACCAGGAAGTGGCGCACCAGGATGGGGATATCTTCGCGCCGCTCCCGCAAACTGGGCAGGCGCAAGCGGATCACGTTCAGCCGGTGATACAAGTCTTCGCGGAACAGGCCGTCGCGCACGCGCTGCTCCAGGTTCTGGTGCGTGGCCGTAATGACGCGCACGTTGGCCTTCATCGGCTGATGGCCGCCGACGCGATAGAAATGGCCGTCGGACAGCACGCGCAGCAAGCGCGTCTGCAGGTCGAACGGCATGTCGCCGATTTCATCGAGGAACAAAGTGCCGTTCTCGGCTTGCTCAAAGCGGCCCCGGCGCGTCGTCTGGGCACCTGTGAACGCCCCCCGTTCGTGGCCGAACAGTTCGGACTCCAGCAAATCCTTGGGGATCGCCGCCGTGTTGAGGGCAATGAAGGACTGCGCCGCGCGCGGACTGTGCTTGTGCAGCGCGCGCGCCACGAGTTCCTTGCCGGAACCGGATTCGCCCGTGATGAGCACGGTCACATTCGATTGCGACAGGCGGCCGATGGCGCGGAAGACTTCCTGCATGGCCGGCGCCTGGCCAAGGATTTCCGGCGTTTCCGACGGGCCCGACTCGACGCTGGTCTCGCGCAAGCTTTCTTCCAGCGCACGGCGGATCAGCTCGACGGCCTTGTCGATATCGAAGGGCTTGGCCAGGTATTCGAAGGCGCCCCCCTGGAAGGCCGCGACGGCCGAATCGAGGTCGGAAAAGGCGGTAATAATAATCACCGGCAAGCCAGGAAAGCGCGACTTGACCGTCTGCAACAATTCCAGGCCGGAGGCGCCCGGCATGCGGATATCGGACACCAGCACTTGCGGCGTGTCAAATTCCAGTGCGGCGATGGCGTCGCGCGCATTGGCAAAACTCTTGGTGGCGAGATTTTCCCGCGCCAGGGCTTTTTCCAGCACCCAGCGGATTGATTCGTCGTCGTCAACTATCCAGATTGGCTTCATTAGTGTGTGCGTCCCGCAATGGATTTCATGGGTGGGATACCGCCTCGCTTATGGCAAGGGTAGAACGATCCTGAAATCGGTGTATCCAGGCCGGCTTTCGCACTCGATCACGCCCAGATGCTGTTGCACGAAGGTTTGCGCCAAGGTCAGTCCCAGCCCGCTGCCGCCCTCCCTGCCCGACACCAGCGGGTAGAAAATCCGGTCGCGGATCTGGGGTGCGATGCCCGGTCCATTGTCGATGATATGCAAGTCTAATGCCAGGCCGTAACGGATCTTGGCCAGGGTCACCTGGCGCGCCACGCGCGTCTTGAAAGTCAGCTCCGCATCGCCCGCCTCGATGCGTTCGGCCAGGGCTTGCGCCGCGTTGTGCGCAATGTTGAGCACGGTCTGTATCAGCTGCTCCTTGTCGCCGCGAAATTCGGGGATCGAGGCGTCGTAATCGCGCGAAATGGTCAGGCCGCTGGGAAACTCGGCCAGGATCAGGCTGCGCACCCTTTCGCACACCTCGTGGATATTCACGTCGCCCACGATATGCGGGCGGCGGTGCGGCGCCAACAGGCGGTCGACCAGGGTCTGCAGACGGTCCGCTTCCTTGATGATGACTTGCGTGTATTCGCGCAGCTCGCTCAGGTGCAAGGCCGGCAACTCCAGCTCCAGCAGCTGCGCCGCGCCACGGATGCCGCCCAGCGGATTCTTGATTTCATGCGCCAGGTTGCGGATCAGCTCCTTGTTGACCTGGCTCTGGTCGAGGATGCGCTCCTCGCGGTCGAGTTTTAACTGCTGCACGTTTTCGCGCAGCTCGATCAGCACGCCGTCGCGCGGCGCATCGAGCGCGCTGATGATGCTGTGCACGCGCAGCGGTTCGCGCCCAAGGCGCTCCAGGCTCAGGTCCTGGCGCAAGTCGGAAAATTTATGTTCGAGCGCCTGCGCGCAAATGCCCGCCAGCTCGTCGGGATTGAGGAACAGCGCCGTCAGCTTTTGCCGCGACAGAGCCTTCAATGAGCTTTCCAGCAGGTTTTCCGCCGCCGCGTTGGCATAGCTGATGCGGCCGTCGCCATCGAGCAGGATCACGGCCGAGGCCAGCAAATCAAGGCCGGCCAGGTGAGCCGGACGGCTGGAATGGTTGTCTAGTGTCATGTGCTTTACCGAATATTCGCGATCTCGCGTTTCAGGGCCTCGACGTTCTGCTGGGTCCGGTTGATATTCTCTTTCAACTGCGCCACTCTTTCCTGGTATTTCGCGTAGTTGCGCTCATTACCCTGGCGCTCAGGCTGGCCGCCGTTCAATTCCAGGCGCTGTGCCGCCAGTTTCTGCTCTTCGCTGCGCAATTCGTCCTGCAATATCTGACGCCGGTCCAGGTCGCGCGCGCGCTGCTCTGCGCCATCGACCCTGGGAAACGCGCCGGCGGCAGGCGCTGCCGTGGCAGCCGCCTGCACCGTGGACCGGGCCGGCGCGCCGGCCAGCGGCGCCGTCTTGCGCGGCGGCTCCGTCATGGCGCCGGGCAAATCGAGCAGCTGGCAATGCGCGCCGGCGCGCTTGTCCGTGTAGGTCTTGTGTCCTTGCGCATCGGCGCAGACATACAGCTGTCCGTGCGCCTGTGCCGCCGCGCCCAGCAATCCTGCCATCAGCGCCATTCTGTAATGCTTGGTCAATCTTCACTCCTGTCGGCTCGTGCCGCATCGTTCCTGGGCCGACTATACAACACCGCACGATCACCGCCTTGGCGTACTGCATAAAAAAACGCGGGCAAGACCATCGCCTCACCCGCGTTTTTTATTCACTACCGGCAAGTTGCCGGCATGGCGCCATTACAGCGAGTAGTACATGTCGAACTCGGCAGGATGCGTGGTCATGCGCATGCGCTGTACGTCCTGCATTTTCAGTTCCAGGTAAGCGTCGATCATGGAATCGCTGAACACGCCGCCACGGGTCAGGAACTCGCGGTCCTTGTCCAGTGCATCGAGTGCTTCTTCCAGCGAAGCGCACACGGTCGGGATCAGTGCGTCTTCTTCTGGCGGCAGATGGTACAGATCTTTCGAGGCGGCTTCGCCCGGATGGATCTTGTTGGCAACGCCGTCCAGGCCAGCCATCAGCAGTGCGGCGAAGCACAGGTACGGGTTCGCCAGTGGATCCGGGAAGCGCGCTTCGACGCGGCGGCCTTTTGGATTGGCCACGTGCGGGATACGGATCGAGGCGGAACGGTTTTTCGCCGAATACGCCAGTTTCACTGGCGCTTCGTAGCCTGGGACCAGACGCTTGTACGAGTTGGTGCCCGGGTTGGTGATCGCGTTCAGTGCCTTGGCATGCTTGATGATGCCGCCGATGTAGTACAGGGCGAAATCGGACAGGCCGGCATAGCCGTCGCCGGCGAACAGGTTTTTGCCATCTTTCCATACGGATTGATGCACGTGCATGCCCGAACCGTTGTCGCCAACGATAGGTTTCGGCATGAAGGTGGCGGTCTTGCCATAGCTGTGCGCCACGTTCCACACCACGTATTTCAGGTTTTGCGTCCAGTCGGCGCGCTCGACCAGGGTCGAGAACTTGGTGCCGATTTCATTCTGACCGGCGCCGGCCACTTCGTGATGATGTACCTCAACCGGGATGCCCAAGGACTCCAGGATCAGGCACATTTCCGAACGCATGTCCTGGAAGCTGTCCACTGGTGGCACGGGGAAGTAGCCGCCCTTGACGGTAGGACGGTGGCCGCTGTTGCCGCCTTCGATGTCCTTGCCGGTCGACCACGAACCTTCGTCCGAACCGATCTTGACGAAGCAGCCCGACATGTCGATCTTCCAGCGCACGCTGTCGAAGATGAAGAATTCTGGCTCAGGACCGAAGTAGGCGGTGTCGCCCATGCCCGACGATTTCAGGTAGGCTTCGGCGCGTTTCGCGATCGAGCGCGGGTCGCGGTCGTAGCCCTTGCCGTCCGACGGTTCGATCACGTCGCACTGCATGAACAGGGTCGTCTCTTCCATGAACGGGTCGATATTGGCCGTGTTTGGATCCGGCAGCAAGATCATGTCGGACGCTTCAATGCCTTTCCAGCCAGCGATCGAAGAACCATCAAAGGCGTGGCCCGACTCGAATTTGTCCATGTCGAAGTGCGACACGGGAACCGTCACGTGCTGCTCTTTACCACGGGTATCAGCAAAGCGGAAATCAACGAATTTGACTTCGTTTTCTTCTACCATCTTCAAGACTTCTGCGGCTGTCATTGCCATGCGTATCTCCTAAATGAATGTGGGGTGAGCCGACCTTAATGCGTCTGGGCTGATGAAGCGAAGCAAACATTGCGTGCCACCAAAACTCATAGGGATCATAGCAGATTCCATGCCAGCTTCTGGACGGACGTGGCCGCCGAGGTCAAAACCCGGCCATCCCAGTGAAAGTTTTCCTGCCCGCGATTTTCACGTGCGTTTGCGCCACATCAAGAATGCACTATGCAAGTGCAAAAAACGAATAACGCACTATTATCGTGCATTTTGCGCTGATTCTTGAAAAATGCCTCGTTGTGGTGCATACGCCGTGCACCAAGTATTCCCGTTTGCGGAGCGCGGACAGCGCACTATAATCGACCAACCCTTTTCACTTTCATCGAGGACGCCATGACTACCGCCGCCGACATCCTGACCACCGCCCGCAGCCGGGCCAATGAAGGTGCGCCGTATGCCGGTGCCGTCACGCCGCACGAAGCGTACCACTTGCTGCAGCTCGATGCAGCCGCCAAACTCATCGATGTGCGCACGAATGCCGAGCGTGACTGGGTTGGCCGGGTCGACCTCGCCGATACCCAGCATGGTGCGGTACAGTGGGCCACCTACCCGGGCGGCGTGCCGAATCCCGACTTCCTCGCGCAGCTGGCCGCCCAGGCCGGCAAGGATGAGGTGCTGCTGTTCCTGTGCCGCTCCGGCGTGCGTTCGCGCCATGCCGCCAAGCTGGCCACCGAGCACGGCTATATCAACTGCTTCGACATCCTCGAAGGCTTCGAAGGCGACAAGGACGCCGACGGCCACCGCAAGCAGATCGGCGGCTGGTGCAAGGCGGGGCTGCCGTGGCTGGGCGCCTGACGCTGGCCGCCTGACTATCTGAACAGGGTTTGATCTGGCGAGCCACGCGGTGGCCCGCCATCGGCTACAACCATCCATGCGCGCCCGTTTTCTTGCATTGCGGCGCAAATTCCACTTGCGAATATGTACCTTTTATGATACAACGTAGAGGTGCTCATGGATGCTTCCGCCTTGCGGCAGATTGCGCTGTTGTTCTATGCAAACGGCAATGGCGGCGAACCCGTGCGCGACTGGCTCAAGTCGCTGCCCATCGAGGAGCGCCATGTGATCGGGCAAGACTTGATGCATGCGCAATGGCGCTGGCCCGTGGGCATGCCCCTGTGCCGCCACCTGGGACAAGGTTTATCGGAGGTGCGCAGCAGCTTGCCCGGCAACCGCATCGCGCGCGTACTGATCTGCCATCATGGCGATTGCCTGGTAGCGCTGCACGGCTTTATCAAGAAAACCCGCGCCATGTCGGACGACGACCTGGCGCTGGCCCGCAAACGCTACAAGGAACTGATATGAACGCCACCGCCCCCCATCTCGGCAGCAGTCTCGACGACTTCCTCAAGGAAGAAGGCATCTTCGAGCAAACGCAAAACCGCGCCATCAAGGAAGTCATTGCCTGGCAACTGACGCAGGCGATGCAGGAGCAAGCGATGTCGAAAACGCGCATGGCGGCCCTGCTGCAGACAAGCCGCTCGCAGCTCGACCGCCTGCTCGACCCCAGCAGCGACGTGACGCTTTCCACCCTGGAGCGGGCCGCCGCGCTGGTCGGGCGCAAGCTGTCGATCACCCTCGTTTAAGCGCAGAGGCCGGCTTACCCGCCTCTGCGGGAGGATGCTCGCCCATCAAGGTCAATATGCGCTTGCGCACGAAGTTGATGTGGCTGCGCAAGCCATACAGGCCATCGGCAAACGACAGCGGAATCGATATCTGGTTAACCATTTCCTCGATCTGATCCAGCCGTTGCAATTGCGCTGCATACACTTGCGCGCGCTGCTCTTGCGGCACGTCTTCCAGCGCCTGTTCTACCGTGCGCAGCTGGCCATACCAGCGGTACACGCGCGAGCGGATGCGCCATACGTACAAGGGCGGCACCACGCGCGACAGGGGCAGGATCAAGGCGCCCAGCGCCACCACCAGCACCCACATGCGGTCGAAGAAATTGGCCAGCCAGAAACTCATATAACGCTGCAGCACGGGCGCGCCATCCTTGTAGAATTTCAGCGCTTCGGGCGCGACGGGAATTTCCGTGTAGCGCGCGGACGGGAACTGCCCCTGCTGCTGGAACCAGCCCGTGCCACCATGGATGCCGGCCGCCGCCTGCACGAACAGGTCGACCAGGGCCGGATGCAAGTCTTCGCGCGCGACTAGCGTGGCGGTCGGCGCGATCAGGTGATAATCCTGCGCGGGAATGTTCTGCCCCAGGTCAACGATGCCACGCGGCAAGACGACGTGCGTGAGGAAAGGCAGGCGCCGCGTGTACGCTTCCGCTTGCGAAAAATCAAACAGCTTGATACCCGGCGTCTGCAGCAGCATCTGGATCAGCGGCGCTTCCGGCGCCGAGCTGAACACGAGGCCGTCG
The DNA here is from genome assembly GCF_051380795.1 of Janthinobacterium leeuwenhoeki. NCBI lineage: Bacteria > Pseudomonadati > Pseudomonadota > Betaproteobacteria > Burkholderiales > Oxalobacteraceae > Janthinobacterium > Janthinobacterium leeuwenhoeki. The sequence goes on along the minus strand of NZ_JBNYXT010000008.1, from coordinate 102,531 downwards.
ATGCGTCCTTCCAGCAGCTCCACCGTGGCGGGCGTGTTTTGCAGGTCGCTCACCGTCAATTCCTTGGCTTCGACGCCATTCACGGACAGCAACTGCCGGAACAAGCCGGGTACGCCCGTGCCTTCCGGCCCCAGGTTGATCTTCATGCCCTTCAATTGCGTCAGTTCCGTCACCGCCTTGTCTTCGCGCATGAACAACCAGACAGGTTCCGTAAACAGGCTGCCCAGGGAAATCAAGCCGTGGCGTTCGGCATCATCGTGTTCCGTCGAGCCACTTTGCACGAAGGCGATATCGGTCGTGCCGCTATTGAGGCGCTGCAGGTTATCCTGCGAGCCCAGCGATGGCTGCAAGCTCACCTTGATACCGTGCCTGGCCAGGGTGGCCGCATATTTCTTGCCGAATTCTTCATACGCGCTGTTGTCCTGCCCCGTCGACAGGCTCACCTGGCGCGGCGGCGCAGGGTCGACCAGCCAGTAAGCGAGCGCACAAAACGCGCCCACAAGCAGCAGGGTGGGACCGGCGGTGGCGAGGAAATCGCGCACGGAGAAGCGGCTGAACGCGAGGATTTTGGACATGTGGTGGCGCATAGGTTTCATAGGTGGCTACGATGCCAAGAAAAGCCCAACTATGCAAGGCATCTCACATGCGCGGCATAGTCATTTCGGCTACAGTGGCAGATCGATCACCTGCCCCCTGGAGCCCCGCATGCTGAAAATTCTTGGAAAATCCGCCTCGATCAATGTCCGCAAAGTCTTGTGGACCTGCGAGGAACTCGACCTGCCGTATGAACGCGAAGACTGGGGCAGCGGCTTTCGCAGCACCGACGAGCCGGCCTTCCTGGCCTTGAACCCGAACGCCATGGTACCCGTGCTGCTCGATGGCGACCTGGTCCTGTGGGAATCAAACACGATTTGCCGCTACCTGTGCGCGCAATCGGGCCGCGACGACTTGCTGCCGAGTCATCCCCGCGCCCGCGCGGAGGTGGAAAAATGGATGGACTGGCAAATGGGTGATTTGAACAACAGCTGGCGCTACGCCTTCATGTCGCTGGTGCGCCACAGCCCCGCCCACCAGGATGCGGCGCAACTGACGGCCGGTATTGCCGGATGGAACAAGATGATGGGCGTGCTGGAACAGCAGTTGCAGCGCACAGGCGCCTTCGTCTGCGGCGAAGTGTTTACCTTGGCCGATATCGTGCTGGGCCTGTCCGCCAAGCGCTGGCTGATGACGCCCATGCAACGCCCCGCGTATCCGGCCATCGCCGCGTATCACGCGCGCCTGGAAGATAAAACCGCCGTGTTTGCCGGCTAAATCTGCTGCGTGCTGTCCATGCATCCTTCTCTTCCTCAAAAAAAACCGGCCCGTGAAGACCGGCTTTCAGCTGCTACAACACCTTAATTCGTGCACTGCCTGGCCACGCCCTCGGCCGGCGCGGGCGCCTCGATCAACGGCATCAGGCTAGGCGCCAGCGACACCAGCAGTTGCACCGGCAAGGCGCTGGTGAAATCGTAGTTCTTCGATTCCGGTCCGCGCACATACGCCGTCATGCTGCCATGGAAGCGCTCGCCAATATTGAAGACAAAAGTGGCCGAACGGTTCACATAGCGCGACTCGATCAGGCGGCCACCGGCGCCATACACGTCGAAGCGCTGGTCGCCCGTACCCGTCTTGCCGCCCATCGGGATCGGCACGCCGTCGGCGCCGACAAACGCCGTCTTCGCCCGCTTGGCCGTGCCGTCCGACACCACTTCGCGGATGGCCTTGGCGACGGCCTTGGCCACGTCCGGCGACAAGACTTGTTCCGCTTCCACCTTGCTGCCCCGCTTGACCATGGTGTCGTACGGCGTGTTGGCGGCGAAATGCATGGAATCGATGCGCACGCTCGGCTTGCGCACGCCGTCGTTGATGATGATGCCCATCAACTCGGCCAGCGCGGCGGGACGGTCGGCCGACGCGCCCAGTGTCGTCGCATACGACGGCACGAGGGAATCGAAGGGATAGCCCATCTTCTTCCACTGGCGGTGGATTTCCAGGAAGCCTTCCACTTCCAGCAAATTGGCGATGCGGCGGTCCTGCGCATGCTTGCGGTGCGTATTGAACAGCCATTTATAGACTTCCTGGCGTTCCTTTTCGCTGGCCGCCACCATCTGCGACAGGGTGGAACCTTCGTGCTGGCGCAAATACGCCACCATCCACAGTTCCAGCGGATGCACATTGGCCAGATAACCGCGGTCGGCCAGCGACCAGTTTTCCATCGCGTACTGCTGGTACATCCTGGCGACGCGCTCGGGCGGCACTTCGTTTTGCGACGGCAGGTTGGCGTTGAGGAAGTCGCCGAATTCCGCCACCGTGCCCTTCGGATTGACGGTGCGGAAGATATTTGCCAGGCGAACGGGGGTCGGGCGTATGCTGGCCAGCAAAATCTTTTCCTGCTCATCGACGCTCTTGCCACGGTACTTCTGGTAGAAGCGGTGCAGGAATTCGCGCCCTTCCTTGTCGGCAAAGCGGCTCAGGTACTGCGCGCGGCGCGGATCGTCCGCATCCGCCAGCAGGGAGGCCGAGGAATCGGGACGCGAGAACATATAGTAGCGGGCCACGTCGCGCATCAGGCGCACAAATACCAGGTTGGTCGACTGGCGCAGCGCCTGCTGCACCGTCATGATGCGGCTGTCGTCGAGCTTGGAGAAGTTGCCGAAATGGTGCAAGCCGCCGCCCGTGAAGAAGCCTTCGCCCGGGTTGCCCGAATATTTGCGTTCCATGGCGGCGGCCAGCATGGCGGGCAAATTGCGCGCCTCGCCGAGCGGCAATGGTTTCAGATAGGCAATCGCCCACTGCGACAGCATGTCCTTCGGATCGACGGCGATCTTGCCCAGCTCGGCGGCGCCCATGCCGCTGTAACGCTGGTGCAACTGGTCGATGATGTCCATATACGTCACCAGGGTGCGCAGCTTGGCCGTGGAACCGAGGTCCAGCTTGGCGCCTTCGTTGATGTCGAGCGGCTGGTCGTAGTTATCCGTCTGCACGCGCAGCAAGTTGGCCTGGTCTCCCTTTTGCAGCAGGGTAAAGCTGTAGACCACGTTGGCCGGGTCGCCATTGCCCAGCATGCCCTTGCCCGTCAGGCCGGCCGCTTTCGCCACTTCCGGGTCGCGCAATTCGCGCAAGACCTTGGTGACGGCGTTTTGCGCCTGCGCATCGAGCGTGCTGACCACTTTCAGGTCGAGACGGTCGAGGTTGTACAAGCGCGGATCGCCGAGCATGCTGGCCAGGTGGTTGCGCACGGCATTCGAGGCCTTGCGCGTGACGAATGAGGTCGATGCTTCCGATTGCACGCCCGAGGCTGTCGACGGGCGCAGCTTCTCGGCGATGGCCGCATTGCGCAGCTGCGGCGAGATCACGCCCGCTTGCGCCAGCAGGCGCAGATGGCTATTGGTCAATTCTTCCAGGTCGGCGCCACCGGCCACCAGGTAGTGCGAAGGACGGCGCTGCGCGATCAGCAAGCTCAGTGCCTGCTTGTAGGCCAGCGCACTGCCCGGCTGGTCCATATTACCTTTGAGTAAAGTTTTCACTTCGGCAAACGGCCGGCCATACCAGACCCACATGCCATCGCCAATGCCGTTGACTTCGCCAAAGCCGCTCTTGGCCGACAGCGGTACGGTATTGAGGTAATTGACGACGATCTTGCGCCGCGCTTCCATGGTGTTTTCGCCATCCTGATACGCGCGCAGGCTGGCCGAGATCATTTGCAGCAGCTTGTCCTGCATGGAACTGGTGCGCCCGTCTTCCGAATGGCGGTATTTTTCAATTTGCGTGGCCAGGGTGCTGCCGCCGCCACTGCGGTGGCCGCCAAACAGGTTCAGCGCCTTGTCGAAGACAGCCTTGCTCAGGCGGTCCCATTCCACGGCCGGATTGCGCTCGGGCGTGCCCGGGTCGAGCAATTCGCGGTTTTCGATGAACAGCAGGCTTTGCACGAGCGCGGACGGCGCTTCGGCAAAGCCGTCGAACATGCGTTCGGGATAGCTGGCGGCGAACAGGGGCGCGGCGCGGCAATCGAGGATGCTCAGCCCCGCGCGGTTTTTCTCGTGATAGATGGCAAAGATGCCCCGGTCGACCAGTTGCACCATTTTCGGCGACATGCGCGCCTGCGCCGTCACGGCATAGTCGCGCGCATTCAGCTTGGTAATGAAGTCCGGCAGGCTGGCATAGCCGAGGCGCTCGTCGTAGGGCCCGTGCTGCGGATAGCGGATGGCGCCCGCCGGTGCCGGGCCAGGCTCGACCTTGAAGGCAAGTTGGCGGTCCAGGCGCATGAAAAACTCCGCCTGCAGGGCCGAGGTGCGCACTTCGCGCATGACGAACCAGGCCACGCCGGCGAGCAGCGCCAGCAGAATAATGGCAAAGATCGGCCAGATGCGCGAACGGCGCTTCTTCGGCGGGCTCGCCGGCGGCGGCGCCTCGGCGCCCGTGTCGGCGAGTGGATCAGAGGGGGGCCGCTCTTGCGCGGCCAGATTGACGCCTGTGTCTTTCATGGGATGCTGGGGTAAGGTTGGGTTTGGACGGCGCGGGAAATGCGGCAGCGATACCGCTCCGCGCGGGATAAGACCAGGGCCGGCCAGGGCCGGTCACGACAAAGCTTGCTTAACATGATGTCCATACCGGTGAATCAAAAAAACACGCTACTGCACAGGCAGGCAACCCCGCGTTTGACGCGCCAGGCTCCTGTTCACCATTCCACCACATCGGCATGAGAACGACTGACGAGCGCACACAAAAATCTTGCTTCATTGAAGATTTTCGCAAAAAAACAACGCCTTGGAACGGTCGCTTGCATACATCGATGCAAGGCGGACTGGACGCCAGCGGAAAAGCCGCCGGCGCCGTGCTGGCAGCAGCTCAGATGGTAGTGTATTCCGCGTGCAGGGCGTCGAGCGCGGCGCGCATGTCCGCAAAGGCGGCCGCAGCTTGCGCCGGTTCGCCCTTGACGCCCAGTTCGATATGCCGGCGCGTCTGCGCATCGCCTACGCTGGGCAGGCTGAATACCTTGATCAGCGGAAACTCTGCTTCCAGACGCACCATCAGCGGCGTCAGCAGGGATTCGGCCGTTTCATACACGAGCAAGGCGTGTTCCGCGTGCGGCACCTGGTTGAACAAATGGCGGTAATGCGTGTCGAGCACCCATTCGATCATGGGCCAGGACATGACGGGAAAGCCGGGCACGAAATAATGTTCGCGCACGGCAAAGCCGGCAATCTTGTTGTACGGATTCGGAATCAGCGCGGCGCCTTCCACAAATTCCGCCATTTTCAGGCGGTGCAGGTTTTCCGGCGAGTTCAAATCGGCCGGCACACCCGCCTCGGCACCCATTTCCGTGATGCGTTGCTCGATATTGAGCTTGCCCTGCGGGTGCAGCACCAGCGGCAAGCCCAGCGCATCGGCTGCCGCCTGGCGCGTATGGTCGTCCGGCGTGGCGCCGATGCCGCCAAAGCTGAAGACGATGTCGCCGCTGGCAAAGCTGCGCTTGAGCAAGGCGACCAGGCGGGCCGGTTCGTCGCCCACGTATTCCGCCCAGCTCAGCTGCAAGCCGCGCTGCTTGAGCATTTGCACCACTTTCGGGAAATGCTGGTCCGTGCGCTTGCCCGACAGGATTTCGTCGCCGATGATGATCAATCCGATAGCCATGAAGCTCCCTCGTAGAATTCGGTAAAAATACTCAAGCGTCCGCCGGCGCCACGTCGGTCATGCCGCGTACGCCCCGCAAACGCGACAGTGCTTCCAGGCAATAATACTGGAACCACAGGCCCGTAAAGATAAAGATCAGCACATACAACCAGATGGCGAACGCTGCCAGGAAGGGGAAGAACACCACCGACATCACGCCGCCCATCCACAGCATGCCCGGCACGGCGCCGGCGGCGCCGGAGACCATGCCGATAGCCAGCAGGGGCCAGCGCTGCGTGCGCATGATGGCGTGGCGCTCTTCCGCGCTGGCGTAATCGGCCATGGCGTCATACGCCATCACGCGGTACGTCAGCCAGCCCCACAGCACGGCCTGCCCCGCCAGCGCGGCCGGCGGAAACGCGTACAGGGGCAGCATGATGACCCAGGCGACGATAAAGAGTAAAAAAGTGGTCAGCGAGGTGCCCACGCTGCCCATCAGGCTGCCGCCATGCTTCTTTTCCAATTGCGGAAAGTGCCGCCCGCCAATATGGCGGCCGATGGCCGGCATGGCAAACAGGCCCATGAAGATCAGCGCCGTCAAGATCATCAGCGGCAGCAGCATGAACATGGCGATCAGGGGCACGATCACGGCTTTCAGCACGCCCAGGCCAAAGGTGGACAGCACCTGCCCGCTGGTGCGGAAGAAATCGTACTGCGTAAACAGCGCATGCAGGCTGTCGATCAGCGGCTGCAAGCCTACATACAGCAATCCGCCCCACAGTATCAGCGAGAGGATGAAGGGCGCCACGCTCAGCAACAGTATCTTGCCGTGCAATTGCGACAGGAAAGCACGGCCATACGAATTCAACACATTACGCATCAACGGCGTCCTTTTCGTTTGATTCTTGCAAATTCCACCATGCGGCGCAGGCCCAGCCATTGCTGCTGCCAGAAGCCGTGGCCATAGTGGCGTCCCGGCCGGCCCACGCCATGGTTGTCGATGCGGGCCAACTGGTCGCGCACGCCCGTGCGCGCATAGCCCGCCGAGAAATTCGCGGTGCCCAGCAGCATATCCCAAATCGGCAAGACCACGCCGAAGTTGCAACCGCCCATGCTGCCCTTGCCCTGCGACTCGTGTCCCACGCCGATCGCATGGTGCGTGCGGTGGAAACGGGGCGAGATCAACAGCCGCTCGCCGATGCGGCCGAAGTGTATCCTCACATTCGCATGCTGCAAGCTTTGCAGAATGCGTGAAATCGACACCAGCAGCACATACTGGCCCGGCGGCACGCCGATACCGAGCGCCACCAGGGCCATCACCACGTCGCGCAAGAAGTCATCGAGCAAGTGGTTGCGGTCATCGCTCCACAAATTCATGTTTTGCTGGCTGTGATGCAGGCTGTGCAAGCCCCACCACCAGCCGAAGTGGTGCGAGGCCCGATGGTAGCAATAGTCGACAAAATCCAAAATGACAAAGTAAATGATAAAACTCAAGAGCGGGCTGATGCCGGGCAACAGCGACTCCAGGTTCAAGGGATGAATATTGTCGAAACGCAAAGCGCCCGCCAAGGCATCCATCAGCGGATCGAGCGTGAAGAAGACCACGACAGAAAACAGGCCGATGCGGTGCAGCACCGTGTAAATGAAGTCGTTCCAGCGGGCGCGCGGATCCGTCATCTTTTGCGCGGGAATCAAGGCTTCGAGCGGGCGCAGCACAAGAAACAGCAGCACCAGTTCGCACAGGCCGATCAGCAGCCACTCCGTGCCCTCGAATGCCTCTTCCGTGAATTCGCCAAAGCCCAGGTGATACACGAGGGGATTGACCACCGTCTGGAACAACCAGCCTTGCGCCACGCCAAAGGCGTCGACCACGGTGTCGATGACGGGCGTGACAAGGCCGAGGATGTCGGCGGAGATCATGGCTGGCCCTTCTTTTGCGCGTAAGCAGGATGCTCGCGCAGGGTGGCAAAGCAGAAACCCTTGTCTTGCAGACCGGTAATCAGAGCGTCCAGATTGGCAGGCGCCCACGGCTCCTTGCGCGACCAGATGCCCATGTGCGCAATGAAAATGTCGCCGCTGCGCAAGTTTGCCAGGGCTTTTTTCAGCAGCATGGCGTTCGGATACTTGTCGCTGGGCAGTTCATCACCCGAATACCCCGCCGGTGCCCAGCCCGCATGCTGGTAGCCGCAGGCGCTGCCGGCGGCCAGGGTGCGCGGCGACGTGTAGCCGCCCGGCGCGCGCCAGAACGGATCGAGCTGGTGCCCGGTCAGCTGCTGGAAACGCGTATCGACGCGGCGCAATTCCTCGCAGAACTGCTTATCGGAAAACGACGCCAGCTTGCCGCCGTCCTTGCCGAACTGGGGTTTGACCTGGATCAAACCGTTGACCAGATCCTTCTTCCAGTACACATGGTCAAACGTATGCGTGCCAAATGCATGGCCTTCGGCGACCCTGGCTTTCCAGTACGGCGCCCACGAGGCATCGAGCGAATAGTCGCCGCGCGTGGTCTTTTCATTGGCCAGGAAGAAGGTTGCCTTCACATGGTGTTGATTCAGCACGTCGGCGATCAGTTGCGCTTGCGACTGGCTACCCGTGTCGAACGTCATGTAGATGGTGCCCTTGCAGGCGGCCGGGGCTGAAGATGCGGCTGGGGTCGGTGCTGCTGGTGCCGGTGCGGCGGCATGCGCGGGCGACAGCATGGCGCTGGCGCACAGCAGCATGGCGGACACGTGGCCCGCAGGAATCAAACGCTTCATCATCACACCCGCCATCACATGCGCGGCGAATGGGTGGCGAAATACACGCCGTGGGGCGAGCGGCCCACCGGTATCATCTTGATCACTTTGCGCGTGGTCAAATCGATCACGGCGACTTTCTTGATCCAGCGCAGGGTCACCCACATGGTCTTGCCATCGGGCGTGATTTCCATGCAGTCCGGTCCGCCCGGCACATTGATGGTGCCCACGTTTTCCAAGGTTTGCTGGTCGATGATGTTTATGGTGTTCGACACGCGGTTCGAGACAAACGTCATGCGCTTGTCACCCAGCGCGCGGAAATTATGCGTGCCGGCGCCCGCCTTGATGCGCTTGACGGTCTTTTGCGTGCGCCAGTCGATCACTTCCACGTAATCGCTGCCCATGATGCCCACCAGCAAATGCTTGCCATCGGGCGTCATCGTGATGCCGGCCGGCGCCGGGCCGACAGGCATGGTCCATTTCACGGTTTGCGTGGCCAGATCGATGGCGCTGACCTGGTTGCTGCCCTGCTGCGTGATGAAGGCCATGCTGCTGTCGGCCGTGAACGCCATGTGGCTGGGCAGTTTTGGCAGCGGGATGCGCTTGGCCAGGGTCAGGTTCTTGCCGTCGTAGCGGTACAGGTCGATGCGGTCCAGGCGCAGCGAATTCGAGATGAACCATTTCTGGTCCGGCGAAAAGCCGATCTGGTAAGGGTCGAGGATGTTGCTGATGCGGCGCTGGATCTGGCCCGACACGGGATCGAGGAAAATCAGCTCGTTGCCGACGGAACTGGCAACGATCAGCGACTTGCCATCCGGCGTTTCCATCAAATGATGCGGTTCCTTGCCGACGGCAAAGGTAGATAGGGGAACATACGTTTTCTGGTCCAGCAGTTGCACCGTAGCATCACGGGAATTGAGCACCACCACCACTTCGGCTTGCGCCGTAGACATTGCGGAAACCAGGCACAGCGAGGAAAAAACAAGGCGGCGTAGACTGCGGAACATGGAAGAAATCACTGTTAAATACAAAACATGCATTTTACGTGGAACACTGTATTTATTGTGTGAAATCCCCCCTTAAATGCGACCGGCAGCCACACATCGCCGTAATTTCCCCTTTTTCCTTGCGCAGGGCATGGAATGGCGCTTTGCAACTCATTGCTCTACAATCTGAAGCTTTCATCGCCTACACAAGGATTATCATGACCACCATCACTACCGCTTCCGGCCTGCAATACATCGATACCGTCGTTGGCGAAGGCGCTGAAGCGCAAGCCGGCAACAATGTTGTCGTGCATTACACGGGCTGGCTGCAAAACGACGACGGCAGCGCCGGTTCGAAATTTGACTCGAGCAAGGACCGCAACGACCCATTCGAATTCCCGCTGGGCGCCGGCCGCGTCATTCAAGGCTGGGACGAAGGCGTGCAAGGCATGAAAGTGGGCGGCAAGCGCCAACTGATCATCCCGGCAGCACTGGGCTATGGCGCACGCGGCGCCGGCGGCGCGATTCCACCGAACGCCACCCTGATTTTCGACGTCGAACTGCTGGGCGTATAAGCACAGACTCTGCAGCGCTCAAGCGATTGCGCCACGCGCCGCCCCTGTTCACTCAGCGGCGGCGTTCTTATTTTGAATGTGTCCTCTAATGCACGGCGCGCTTTTTTCACTATGATGTCAGGCAATGCAGCACGCACGGTGGCCACTCCGCCGGGCCTGCCGCACTTTTTCAGCGATTCCATCAGCACACAGGAGCCATCATGAGTTTACAAGAGCAATTCGAACAAGCGCAGCTCGATTCCAAGACCCTGTCCGAGCGCCCGGACAATATGACCTTGTTGAAAATCTACGCCTTGTTCAAGCAAGCGTCGAGCGGCGACGCCACGGGCGAGCGTCCTGGCATGACCGACTTCGTCAACCGCGCCAAGTTCGACGCCTGGGCGGCGCTGGCCGGCACCTCGAAAGAAGAGGCGCAACAGCAATACATCGACTTGATCGAAGACTTGAAGGACTGATCGTCCCTCCCCTGCCCCGGCGCCTGCCGGGGCAGTATAATTTCTGCATGACACCATCACCAATTTCCAGGGTTTCGCTGGCCCATGCCGCCGACCTGCCCCGTTTGTTCGACGTCTGGCACCTGTCCGTACGCGCCACCCACGATTTTCTTGCCGATGGCGATATCGCCTTCCTGATACCCTTCGTCCGCGATGAGCTGGCCAGAGTGACGGCCGAACGCCTGCTGCACGTGCTGCGCGCCGATGACGGCGTCGCGTATGCCTTCCTGTGCGTCGAGCACGCCAAGATCGAGATGCTGTTCGTGCATCCCGATCTGCGCGGCAGCGGTGCCGGCCGCGCCCTGGTTCAGCATGCCCTCGCCGCCCTGGGCGCCACGGCCGTCGACGTCAACGAACACAATACGCAGGCATATGGCTTTTACCAGCACGTGGGCTTTATCGTGGAAGACCGCTCGGCGCTTGACCCGTTCGGCAAGCCTTTTCCCATTTTGCACCTGAAACTGGCCGAAAACGGCTAAAAACTCACCAAAAATCACCAAAATAGGCGGTTAACGCAAAAGTGGCTACCAAATCGGTAGCCACTTTTTTATACCTGCAAGCGACGCAAACTTACTTTTTTGCCGCCGCCAGCGCTTGCGCGATCCAGCCGTCAAACTTTTGCTGGTGGTACTTGATCCAGCCAGCCGTATGGCGCGCGATATCGGCCTGCGTGTTTTCGCCGCGGCGCATGCGCTCGTTCTGCGCATTGATGTCCGCCACCGGCAGTTGCATCACCTCGAACAGCTTGGCCGCGGCCGGATTTTTCTCCGCCCAGGCCTTGTTGGACACGATGCGCGCCGTGTTGACGGCAAAGCCGTAATCACTGCCATCGTCGAGGCGGGTATTCATCTTGTCCGGATTGGCCGAGAACGGCACTTTCAGCCAGACCACGTCCTTGCCCGGCACCAGCACGCCACTGACCCAGTACGGCGTCCACGTGTAGTACAGGATGGATTCGCCACGCTTGTAGCGCCCCAGGGTATCGGCGATCAGGGCCGCATAGCTGCCCTGCACATGCGTCACCGTGTCGCGCAATTTGTACGCATCCATGTGCTTCTCGATCAGCGCTTCGCAGCCCCAGCCGGGATTGCAACCCGTCAAGTCAGCCTTGCCATCGCCATCGTGGTCGAACAGCTTGGCCAGGGTCGGGTCGCGCAACTGGTCGATATTCGTAATGTTGTACTTCTCGGCAGTCGCCTTATCGATCAGATAACCTTGCGCGGCAGGACCGGCATACTGGCCCGTGCGCAACAGCTTGGCGTCGCCGCCCGCATTGTTATAGAAATCCTTGTGCATCGGATCCCAGTGCACGGCCATGAAGGTGGCGTCGCCATTGGCGATGGCGATGTGCGCCGTCGGGTACTCCACCTCCTTGATCGGCTGCACTTCATAGCCGAGCTTTTCCAGGGCCTTGTCGACCAGCATGGTCTGGAAGGTTTCTTCCGCGATCGAGCTTTGCAGCGGCTGCACCTTGACGCCCTTGCCGGGCAGCGCATCGGCGGCCACGGCCGGCGTCTGCGCCATGGCCAGGCTGGTGGTCAGGGCCATGGCAGCGATCGCCAGGGCGGAAAACAGCTGGAACTTGCGTTGCGATTTTTGCGTCACTTTAAAATTGTCAATTTGATGCATGTAAATCCTTTCTTATTGTGCGTTGGCCAGCGTGGCTTGCTGTTCAACATTATTTTTCTCCGTGTTGCCACGCACCAGGCGCAGCACGAAACCGGCAGGACCCGTCTGGTACCAGTGGCGCACGCCACGGCGTGGCTGGCCCATCGCTTGCGTCAAGCGGTCCAGGGTAATGGCCAGCAGCACGATGCCCAGGCCACCCACGGTTGCCAGACCCATGTCCAGGCGACCGATACCGCGCAATACCATTTGGCCCAGGCCACCAACGGCGATCATCGAGGCGATCACGACCATCGACAGCGACAGCATCAGCGACTGGTTGATACCAGCCATGATGGATGGCATGGCCAGCGGGAATTGCACGCGGGTCAGCAACTGCCACGGCGAGGCGCCATAGGCGCGGGCCGCTTCGATCAGGTCGGGACGCACCTGGCGGATACCGAGGTTGGTCAGGCGCACCAGCGGCGGCAGGGCAAAGATGATCGTCACGATCACGCCCGGCGCATTACCGATACCAAACAGCATCACCACCGGCACCAGATAGACGAAAGCGGGCGTCGTCTGCATGGCGTCCAGCAGGGGGCGCAGGATATTCTGCGCGCGGTCGCTGCTGGCAAGGAAAATGCCCAACGGCAAACCGATGGCCAGACAGAACGCCAGGGAAGTCAACACCAGCGACAGGGTCGTCATGGCTTCCGGCCAGATGCCCAGCATCGACACCACCAGCAGCGCCAGCACGGTGCCGACGGCCAGCGTGCGGCTGGTAAATTGCCACGCCAGCAAGCCGATGATGGCGATCACCGTCAGCGACGGGGCCGCCAGCAGCACGCCTTCCACGCCGTTCAGGGTGCTGTCGATCGGCGCGCGCACGGCCTGGAAGAAGGGACGGAAATGCGCGACGACCCAGCCCAGGCCCTGGTTGATCCAGCTTTCCAGCGGCAGCGAGCCGTCGAAAATCTGTGTCAGGTGAAAGCCGGTCGCATGTTCCGGCTGTACGACAGGCGCGGCGGCGTCCAGCCACGCGGTGCTGGCGTCGGTGGGCGGCGTCAGCGCCCAGGGATTGATCTGGGCGGCCTGCTCAACAACAGGTTCTACTGTGGAAACGGTGCTTGGGTTCATGCTTGTCCTTTCTGTTGTTGTTCGGCGATGGCTGGCGTGTCGCGGTCGAGGAATTTCAGCAAGGTCGTCTTGCTGATGGCGCCGCGGAAGCTGCCGTCATTGGCCACCACAGGGACGGCGTAAGGCAGTTGCGCCACCTGGCCGAACAGGCCGGCAACTGGCTCATCCGCATTGATGGTCTGCACGTCGGGCAAATAGGCATGCACCAGACCCAGCGGTCCCACATGGCCGTCGAGCGCACTGCGCAGCGAATCGGCCGAGACCACGCCGAGGAACTTGCGCTGCGGATTGACGACATACGCAAAGGCGCGATCCTGCTCTTCCAGCATCGACAGCGCGGCGCGCGAGCCGCGGCTCGGCGACTCGGACACGACGATCTGGCTCTTGCGGGCGATATCGCTGGCCTTGAAGACGGCCGCAGCATCAACGCCGCGCACGAAGTTGCGCACATAATCATTGGCCGGTTTGCGCAGGATTTCTTCCGGCGTGCCCACTTGCACCACATGGCCGTCTTTCATGATGGCGACGCGGTCGCCGATGCGCATGGCTTCGTCGAGGTCATGCGAAATGAAGACGATAGTGCGGCGTTTGATTTGCTGCAAGCGCAGCAGTTCCGATTGCATTTCCGTACGGATAATCGGATCGAGCGCGGAAAACGCTTCATCCATCAGCAAAATCGACGGATCGCAGGCCAGCGCACGGGCCAGGCCCACGCGCTGCTGCATGCCGCCCGACAATTCGTCGGGATAGCTGGCGCCGTAGCCGTCCAGGCCCACTTGCTCCAAAGCTTGCTGGGCCAGCGCATGGCGCTCGGCCTTGGGCATGCCGGCCAGTTCCATGCCGAAGGCAGTGTTGTCGAGTACAGTAATTTGCGGCAGCAGCGCGAACGACTGGAACACCATGCTGATGTCCTTGCGGCGCAGGGCGCGCAACTGGGCGTCCGGCAAGGTATTGATGTCGTTGCCGTCGATCATGATGCGGCCGGCGGTCGGCTCGATCAGGCGATTCAGCATGCGCACCAGGGTCGACTTGCCCGAACCGGACAGGCCCATGATGACGAAAATCTCGCCTGCTTCAATGGTAAAGGTGGCGTCGAAAACGCCGATGGTGCAGTCGGTCTTGGCCAGGATGTCCTGCTTGCTGGCGCCCTGACGGACGAGTTCAAGTGCTTCTTCTGGCTTGTCGCCGAACACTTTGAATACATGGTCGATAATGATTTGTTTTGCCACGATGTGGTTCTCCCTCGATTTGACGAATGGAATGAAACCCAGCAAGCTGCTAGCTTGCGGCGGGAATCAGCAAACCCTGTTGCGTCGGCTACGCCACGGCGCAAAAGCGCACGGGAGCGACAGGCAACAGGGGGTGACACGCGTGTGACCAGCGGATGGCCAAAGCCGGTGCCGGGGTGCCGTGTGCGTGCTAAAAGAGGCTGTGGTTCAGGACTTTTAACAACGCTAGCGCCATGCAAATACATGGCACCAAATGTATTTGACCGAAAAAATCGACCAAGCTACTTTTTAACTGGAGGGTGTAAAACCCGAAGAATTATTCACCACTCAGCGAGCGGAGAGTACTGCGAAGCAGAAGGTGAAACGCGGTGTAGCTGTTGTAAATATGACTCAAGTATAACGCAAAAAGCCACCAAAGTCCAATGGCTTTCCAAATAGAAATGTGCTAGCAATGTTCGCCAGCGCACAGTCAGACGTAAAAAAGGCGAAAAGAAACGTGTTTTCATCGTCTTTTCGCCCATCACTGCGACACGCTTCCTAGCACCAAACAGGGCGCCAGACAAGCGAGGGGGAACGCCATCAAACTGACTCGGCAAACACCTTGCGCATCTTCTCGGCAATCTTGCCTTCGATGGTGGAAGCGAAGGCGCTGAGCATGAAGCCCAGCTTGATTTGCAGTTGCGCCTGCTCTTTTTCCAGGGTCAGCGACCCGTCGACGCCGCTGCGCTCGAAACGCAGCACATCGCCATCCCAGGCGCACGCCAGGTCATATTCCTGGGCCAGCTTGTCGGCCACTTGCTGCGCCGCTTCGCGCGCCTTTTCTGCTGTCAGCTTATGTTGCTGAACTATATTTATATCCGCCATCAAACGATCCTTTTATTATAAAAACGGGGGCAATACGGCCAGCATCATACCAGCCACCGTGCGGCAGCCGCGGCCATGGACGGCGCCGGCACGCGGAAAAAAACGCACTTTCCTGCGCAGCACTTGCGCCGCATCAAACCGAAACCTCCGAAGCAGGCCGACTATGGCAATTCCAGTTGCGCATATCTTGGAGAGCTACCATGGACCAGAAAGTCATCGTGCCGGTCGAAGCCGTACTGACCAAATGCGTGTCCCTGCCCGTCGGCTATGTCCCCACCCCATCGGCGTCCTACCGCCTGCACCGCAAGAATGCGCAACTGACCTTGCAGCCGGGCCCGCCACGCGTGCTCGACCCCGTCTCCCGCAAGCTCGAAGCCGTACCGGTCGGTTCGCGCGTGCTGATCTGGAAGCAAGACCCTTCCGTGAGCGAACTGGGCACGCGCAAGACCTTCCTGCCCGGCCTGACCCTGCAAGGCCCGCGCGATGCGCGCATCACCTTTGGCGAGCCGGGCATCGCCCAGGTCAGCCCGAACGCCTTTGGCGACTTCATCGTCTCGCCCAATACCGACCAGTTCGACGCCGTGCACACGTTTGCCATCGTGCGCATGACGCTCACCATGTACCAGCGCGCGCTGGCCAGCAACGGCACGGCCTCGCCCCTGCCCTGGCAATGGAATAGCGCCAGCAATACGGCTCCGCTGCGCGTGTTCCCGCACGGCTTGCCCAATGTCATGAATGCCTACTACAGCCGCAGCGACAAGGCCCTCAAGTTCGGCGACTTCATTCCCAGCGGCGCCACCGAGCGCGTCTACACCTGCCGTTCGCTCGACATCGTCGCGCATGAAGCGGGACACGCCATCCTCGATGGCCTCAAGCCGAACTGGCTGCTCAACAATAACCCGCCGCAGACGGGCGGCTTGCATGAATCGTTCGGCGACCTGACGGCTATCTTCCTGGCCCTGTCGCAGCTGGACCAGGTCGAAGCCGTGATCGCGCAAACCAAGTCCGACCTGCACGATAAAACCTTCCTGGCCGACCTGGCGGAACAATTCGGCCTGGCGCTGGGCCGGCCGAACGGTTTGCGCAACGCCGACAATGACATCAAATTGTCGAAGGCAGGCACGGAAGTGCACGCCATCTCGCAAGTGTTTACCGGCGCCATCTACGACATCCTGGCCGACATCTTTGCCCACGAACGCCAGCCCCAGCTGGAAGACGACGCGGCCGTGCTGCACCGTTGCGGCGACTACCTGCGCAGCCTGGTCTTGCGCGCCCTGGTAGCCGCTCCCGACCACGCAGCCACGTATGCCGATGTGGCCGGCCACATGCTGACCCTGGCGCAAGCCGACGGCTATGCCGCCTACCTGGACTTCATCCGCAACAGCTTTACCGTGCGCGAAGTGCTCAAGGACAATACCATGACGGAGGATGGGCAAATGACCTTTGCTGCAGGCATCGTCGATGACGAGGGAGCCGTGCAAGACAGGCGCGCCTGCTGCGGTACCATGACCCATGCGGAATACAGCGAATCGGATCAATTGCTGGAAGCGGAGCGCGAAGCGTTGGCGGCCTGGTGCCGCAGTTACGCGCCCCGATAAACACTATCCGCCGCTAGCCTGCCAGCACTCAGCCGCAGGCGATGGCATGCCGCACCACGTCCCCTCCACCGTCCACCAGAAGGAGCAGCATGAAAATTTCAGCCCGCAGCAGCGGCGGCTTTGCCGGCCTGAGCGAACAGTACGACATCGATACGCAAGTCCATCCAGCCGGCCCAGGGCTGGAAGCGGCACTGGCCAGCAGCGGCTTTTTCACGCACCCGCAGGCTACGGATGAGCAGGTGGGCGCCGACATCCCCCAATGGCAGATCACCGTCGACGCGCCCACCGCGCGCCGCACCATCACGTTTGCCGAGGATGGCAGTGCAGAAAATGCACGTTGGCAACAGTTACTGACACAAATACGCGCCAGCGCCTGAGTGTTCCGGCACTTATTTTGTGCCGGTCTTGATTTGAGTAAAACAAAAACACCACACGGCAAGCCAGTCCCCCGCCCGCCCCGCACCCTGCCACATCGGGTGACTGTCGCTTTCTTGCCGCGTTCTTCATGGCAACGTCCCGGATAGTCGCTGAATTGCCCGCTCTGCGCGGCTACGGCACTGCCAAAAAATGAATTTGCTTATATGTATTGTATATAAGCGGGATTTGTGAGAAGTAGCGAATTGCCTTAAAATACAATGCTTTGCTTTAGTATGCGCCGCCGAGGTTCCTGCAGGCGCTACAGCACCTCCCCCAAATTGATAGGACTGTTATGACCCACGTTGTCACCGAATCCTGCATCGCCTGTCGCTATACCGACTGCGTCGATGTCTGCCCGGTAGATTGTTTCCGGGAAGGCCCGAACTTCCTGGCGATCGATCCGGACGAATGTATTGACTGCGCCGTCTGCGTGGCAGAGTGCCCGGTGAACGCGATTTTCGCGGAAGAAGACGTGCCAGGCGACCAGCAAGCCTTCATCAAGATCAACGTCGATCTGGCGCGTAACTGGCCTTCGATCACCAAGACGAAGGCTGCCTTGCCGGAAGCCGAGCAATTCAAGGACGTCAAGGACAAGCTCGACATGCTGGTGCGCTAAGCGCACGGCACTTGCCGCGGCCGTTCTTGCGGGGAGATTCCTCTCCGCAAGGGCGTGGCGGCGAAAAAACAGACAAAAAGCAGCGGAAACGCTGCTTTTTTTGCTTTTAAAGCATCGTTGCAGGTCTATCCACGCAAGTGTGGCGTGTTGTCACACCAAAGCGCAAACTGTGAGCCTATGCGCGGTAAAGCACATTTTGTCCTCAACACATATCGTAAAATTGGATTATGATATTTGAGCCGATATTGGCGCTTGGAATTAAACAAGGACTCTATATGCTTTACCAACTGCACGAACTGCAACGCTCTTTCCTCACTCCGGTGATGCAATGGGCAGACATGTCCTCCAAGTTATTTACCAACCCGGTTTCTCCACTGGCCCACACCCCGTTTTCGCAACGCATCGCAGCCGGCTACGAGCTGATGTACCGCCTTGGCAAAGACTACGAAAAACCACAATTCGACATCCAATCCGTTCTCGTCCAAGGCGAGAGCGTCGACATCCGCGAACACGTTGTCGTGACAAAACCGTTTTGCCGCCTGATTCACTTCAAAAAAGAAGCCACTGGCTTGCAACAGCCCAAAGTTTTGCTGGTTGCCCCCCTGTCCGGTCACCACTCGACCCTGCTGCGCGATACCGTGCGCGGCTTGCTGGCCGAGCACGATGTCTACATCACCGACTGGACGGACGCGCGCATGGTACCGCTGACGGAAGGCCCGTTCCACCTGGACGACTACATTTATTATGTGCAAGAGTTCATCCGCCTGCTGGCGCCGGACTTGCACGTCATTTCCGTCTGTCAACCGACCGTGCCCGTGCTGGCCGCCATCTCGCTGATGGCGACAGCCAAAGATCCGCACATGCCAAAAACCATGACGATGATGGGCGGCCCGATCGACCCGCGCCGCTCGCCCACGCAAGTGAACAACCTGGCGACGGAAAAGAAATTCTCGTGGTTTGAAAACACCGTGATCTACGCGGTGCCGCCGAACTACCCTGGCTTTGGCCGCAAGGTGTATCCGGGCTTCCTGCAGCACGCCGGCTTCATCGCCATGAACCCGGGCCGCCACGCGCAAAGCCACCGCGAGTTCTACATGCACCTGGTGACGGGCGACGACGAGCCGGCGGAAGGCCATCGCCAGTTCTACAACGAGTACAACGCCGTGCTGGACATGCCGGCCGAGTACTACCTGGAAACCATCAAAACGGTTTTCCAGGAATTCAGCCTGCCGATGGGCACCTGGAAAGTGGGCGGCCAGCTGGTGCGTCCGCAAGACATCACGAATGTGGCGCTGTTCACCGTGGAAGGCGAACTGGACGACATTTCCGGCGCCGGCCAGACGCAGGCGGCGCATGACTTGTGTTCCGGCATCCCTGCCGAGATGCAGCAAGACTTCGTGGCGCCGAAATGCGGCCACTACGGCATCTTCTCGGGCCGCCGCTGGCGCGAGATTATTTGCCCGAAAATCGGCGAATTCATCCAGAAACATTCCTGACCCGGATCGTTTCAAGCAAAGCGGCACGCCAGCTTATTTTGGCGTGCCGCTTTTTCATGCGCGCCCGATTTTCACCGTCGGGCGCGTGCCGCCATCAATGCGCAGGTGGCCGGCGCAGGCGAAGCTACCCAGTTCAGACTGCACGCGGGCCGGCAAGTTATACGGTGGCAGGGCCGTGTCCAGCGCATCGTGCAAGTTCAACTTGCCCGTGACCTGTGCAATTGCCGCGCGCGCCTGTCACGCTCACGGCATCGAACGGGGCAACAGCCAGCGCGCCGTGTCAGGGACTGGCTGGGGCGGTCGTCAGGCTCTGGTCGAACCGCTTCCAGTAATCGCGCTCCAGCTTGGCTGTGTCGATATCGCGCGCCGCCTCGTTGAAGCGCTTTTGCTGCGCAGCACCTTCCGCGTCGCGCTGGAAGCACACATGCACGGGGCGCTCCTTGAAGACGGTATCGATGATGGCGATGCGCTCCCGCTCGGCCTTGCTGAAGTTGCGGCCCATCAGCAAATGCTGCAGGACATGGCGCTCGATGACGATTACGCGATAACGCTTGATGAGCAGTTTCTTCAGATTCGTCGCGTCGTTCAAGCCCTCTTCCGTCTTCAGCTCGCCGCGCGCCACCATGCCATCGAACTGTTCTCCATTCGAATAGCCGGCCACGGTGCCGATGCGCAGCTTGCCCAGCTCCATCAGGCTGGCGCCGGGCACGCCATCCTCCTTCAGGTAGGCCAGCACACCCTGCGTGCCGCCAACCGGAACAGAAAAGTGGCAGAGTTTTTCCCGTTCGGGCGTGCGCCAGACGGCCAGCAGCCCGGCATAGCGGGGACTGGCCAGGCCAAACTGCATGGCACGCTTCCAGGGAAAATATTCATATCTGACCGTGTAGCCGAGACGCTCGAAGACGCTACTGACCATGGCGCCCGACATGCCATCGGCAGGCAGGCTGTGTGAAATGAAGGGCGGCCAGTCTTCCGCCGCGAAGCGGACGATGCGCGAGCTGGCAGCGCCCGGCGGCGCCATGGGGGAGGTCGCCTGCCCGTTTGCAAGGGCAAGTGTAGAGTGCATGAATAAACAGAAGGGCAAACCAACTGTCCGGAGGAAACGCATGTTTTGCTCCTATGGCTAGGCACACCTTACAGTGCAGGCGCGGCAACAGGACTGGCGTCGGCTTTTTTGATGCTGGTCTGGATAAAAATCATGCTCCCACAAAAAATAGAAATTGCAAAGTTTTTTACTTTCATTTCGATATCACTATGAGAAATAAAATATGCTTGCGCCGCGCCTGCAACAGCCTGCTATTCCACACGCTATTCCCTCTCAGGAAACAGGTTTTTACTTGTGCGCGGCCCAGATGGCCGATAATGACGTTTTACCGTATTGAAGATGACCGTGCCGCATCCCGCCTCCCCCCCACTTGCTGACCAGATCGAAGACTTGCTGCCGCAAACGCAATGCACCAAATGCGGCTACAACGGCTGCCGCCCGTATGCGGAAGCGATTGCCGCAGGCAGCGCCGACATCAACCAGTGCCCACCAGGCGGCGCAGAGGGCATCGTGCGCCTGGCCGACTTGCTGGGCAAAAAAGTCATTCCGCTCAATCCCGTCAACGGCCTCGAACGTCCGCGATCTGTCGCCTATATCGACGAATCGCTATGTATCGGCTGTACCCTGTGCATCCAGGCCTGTCCCGTCGACGCCATCGTCGGCGCCGCCAAGCAAATGCATACAGTGGTCACCGATCTGTGCACGGGCTGCGACTTGTGCGTGGCGCCCTGCCCCGTCGACTGCATCGTCATGTACCCCGTCAGCGGCGACGCCACGGGCTGGGATGCCTGGAGCCAGATGGACGCGGATGACGCGCGCGCGCGCCACGATTTCCGCACGCAGCGCCTGCGCCGCGAAACGCAGGAAAACGACGCGCGCCTGGCCGCCAAGGCCGTCGCCAAGATGCGGGAAGTGACGCAGGAAGTGCCCGTCAAACAAGACGAACAGGCGGAAAAAGAGCGCAAGCGCGCCATCATCGCCGCCGCCATGGAGCGCGCGCGCGCCAAGGCCGCTGCCGCCAGCACGGACACTGTCCAAGCAGCGCCCACCACCCCGAAAAAAGACGCATGAACGCCGCCAAACGCCTGGAAATCTTTACGCGCTTTCGCGCCGCCAATCCTTCGCCAAAAACGGAACTCGACTACACGACGCCGTTCGAGCTGCTGATCGCCGTGCTGCTGTCGGCGCAGGCGACGGACGTGTCCGTCAACAAGGCGACCCGCTTGCTGTATCCGGTCGCCAATACGCCGGCCAGGATACTGGCCCTGGGCGTGGACGAGCTGGCCAGCTACATCCGCACCATCGGCCTGTTCCGCACCAAGGCGAAGAACGTCATCGCCACCTGCCAGATCCTGCTCGATCAGCACGGCGGCGAAGTGCCGCGCGACCGCGCCTCGCTGGAAGCCTTGCCCGGCGTGGGCCGCAAGACGGCGAATGTGGTCATGAACACGGCGTTTGGCGAACCGACCATGGCTGTCGACACGCATATCTTCCGCGTTTCGAACCGTACCGGCATCGCGCCAGGCAAGAATGTCGATATCGTCGAGCAAAAACTGCTCAAATACGTGCCCAAGGAATTCCTGCACGACGCCCACCACTGGCTCATCTTGCACGGCCGCTACACATGCACGGCGCGCAAGCCGCAATGCTGGAACTGCATGATTGCCGACCTGTGCGATTTCAAGGACAAGTCGCCGATGCCGGCCGTGGTGTAGGCAAAAAAACGGCCCGAATAGGGCCGATGGAGTCGCTGCGTAGGTCGGATTAGGCGCAAGGCGCCGTAATCCGACAACATTGTTGGCCTGTGGGGCTGTCGGATTACGCGCGACGCGCTAATCCGACCTACAGCAAGACCATATTGTCGCGATGAATCAGCTCATGGCCTTCCATGTAGCCAAGGATGGACTCGATCTCGGTGGAAGGCTTGCGCATGATGCGGCGCGCTTCGCCGCTCGTGTAGTTCGACAGGCCGCGCGCCACCGGTGCGCCATCGGCATCGATGCAGGTGATCACGGCGCCACGGCCGAATTCGCCGTTCACGCCCGTCACGCCGATCGGCAGCAGGGACTTGCCTTCCTGGCGCAGCTTTTGCACGGCGCCCGCATCCAGCACGACGGCACCGGCCGTGTGCAGATGATCGGCCATCCACTGCTTACGCGCCGTTAATTGTCCCGTTTGTGCCCGCAACTGCGTGCCGATGGCTTCGCCCTGGGCCAGGCGGCTGAGCACGTCGCTGTCGCGGCCCCAGGCGATGATCGTGTGGGCGCCGGACTTGGCGGCGCGCTTGGCGGCGAGGATTTTCGTCAGCATGCCGCCACGTCCCAGGCTGCTGCCGGCGCCGCCGGCCATCGCTTCCAGGGCCGGATCGCCAGCGATGCCTTGCGTGATCAGGTAAGCGTTCGGATCCTTGCGCGGGTCGGCCGAGAACAGGCCGTGCTGATCCGTCAGGATGACCAGCGCATCGGCCTCGATCAGGTTGGCCACCAGGGCGCCCAGCGTATCGTTATCGCCGAACTTGATTTCGTCGGTGACGACCGTGTCGTTTTCATTGATGATCGGCACCACGCCCAGGCGCAGCAGGGTCGTCAGGGTGGAGCGGGCATTCAGGTAGCGTTCGCGGTCGGCCAGGTCGGCGTGCGTGAGCAGTACTTGCGCCGTGCCGAGGCTGTGGGCGCGGAAACTGCTTTCATAGATTTGCGCCAGGCCCATCTGGCCGACGGCGGCGCAGGCCTGCAATTCGTGGATATCGGTAGGGCGCTGCTCGAAACCGAGGCGCAGCATGCCTTCGGCGATGGCGCCGGAACTCACGAGCACCACTTCCTTGCCCAGGGCGCGCAAGCCGGAAATCTGCGCGGCCCAGCGCGCGATGGCGGCATGGTCGAGTCCGCGGCCATCGTTGGTGACCAGCGAGGAGCCGACTTTGATGATGATGCGGGTAGCTTTTTGAATCACGGAATCCATGGGGCGGCGCTCTTCACTTATTAGACGTCAGCGCGCAGGACGCAGCAGCAGCAAGGCCAGCCCCGCCGTCAGCTCGATTGCGCACATGAACAACACAAAACCCTGGGGCAAGCCGAAGCTGATGGCCGCGAACAGACGGCCGGCAGGCTGCGCCAGGACCAACATTGCAGTGATATCGCCGAGGACAGGCGGTTCGCCCTGCCGTGCCGCGAACAGCGCCAGCAGCGCGGTAGCGCCCCAGACACCGACATGAGTAGCGTAGAACTGGCTGTAGCCATTGACGCCATTGAGGAAGATGCCCATGCCGGCCGCCATTTCGTCGGCGAACAGCAGGCAGGCGACCGCGCTCAGCCCGTAAGCATACGCGATCAGATGCAATACACGGCGCTGCCACGCTTGCTTGCGCGCTGGCGCGGCAGCGGCCGACTGTACCGACATCAGGGTAAAGCGCTTAGTCGAGGATCTTGAAACGCGGATCATCCGGGTCGATCGACGAGATACCGCGTGCTTCTTCGGTCATCTGCGTCTCTTCGGCACGGCTTTCGCTGTGTTTCTTCTCTTCCAGATGCTGGTAAATTGCATTCACCAGTTCCGGGCAACCCTGATGGTTCAGCGCGGAAATCTCGAAGACGGGACCTTTCCAGGCGAAACGCTTGAGGAAGTCCTTGACGATCTTCTTGCGCTCTTCTTCCGGCACCATGTCGAGCTTGTTCAACACCAGCCAGCGCGGCTTGTCGACCAGCGACTCGTCGTACTTCTTCAATTCCTTGACCAGCGCCTTGGCTTCCTTGACAGGATCGACGTTGGTTTCAAACGGCGCCAGGTCGACGATGTGCAACAGCAGACCCGTGCGCTGCAAGTGACGCAGGAATTGATGGCCCAGGCCCGCGCCTTCGGAAGCGCCTTCGATCAAGCCGGGAATGTCGGCGATCACAAAGCTCTTCTCGTGCGACACGCGCACCACGCCCAGGTTCGGGTGCAGGGTAGTAAATGGGTAATCGGCAATTTTCGGACGCGCGTTCGAGACGGCCGAAATGAAGGTCGATTTGCCGGCGTTCGGCATGCCCAGCAGGCCCACATCGGCCAGGACTTTCAGTTCCAGGCGCAGTTCGCGGCGTTCGCCTTCCTTGCCCTCGCCTTTTTGGCGCGGTGCGCGGTTGGTCGAGGACTTGAAGTGGATATTGCCCCAGCCGCCTTCGCCGCCCTTGGCCAGCATTTCGGTCTGGCCGTGTTCGGTCAGATCGGCCAGAATTTCGCCGCTCGCGTTGTCGATGATCAAGGTGCCGACCGGCATGCGCAGGTGGATGTCATCGGCGCCCTTGCCATAGCAATCTGCGCCACGGCCAGGCTCGCCATTGCGAGCCTTGTGCATTTTGGAGAAGCGGAAATCGACGAGCGTGTTGATATTGCGGTCGGCGACTGCCCAAATGGTGCCACCCTTGCCGCCATCGCCGCCATCGGGACCGCCGAAAGGCCGGAATTTTTCACGGCAGAAAGAGGCGCAGCCGTTGCCGCCATCGCCCGCGATGACTTCGATTTTTGCTTCGTCGATAAACTTCATAATTTTGCCGCCATAAAACTAAAAAGGCTCTACCTTGGGCAGAGCCTTTCGATTGAAGGCTTGCGCCTTACATCATGCGATCATTGCGGAGCGAACTGGCGCTCCGCGATGAATTACGCTGGTACTGCTGCGTTAGGTACAACGGTCACGAATTGCTTCGAGCCAGCACCTTTGACAACGAACTTCACTTTGCCCGCGATCAGCGCGAACAAGGTGTGGTCTTTGCCCATGCCTACGCCTTCGCCAGCGCGCACTGGGGTGCCGCGTTGACGAATGATGATGCCGCCAGCATTGATAGCTTGGCCGCCGTAGACTTTAACGCCCAGACGTTTTGATTCTGAATCACGGCCGTTTCGCGTTGTGCCGCCGCCTTTTTTATGTGCCATTTAAGACTCCTTGATAGCTGATTAATTCAAACAGCGGCGATTAGCCGTTGATCGAAACGATTTGGATTTCGGTAAAATTCTGGCGATGGCCTTGATGCTTTTGGTAGTGCTTACGACGACGCATCTTGAAAATTTTGACCTTATCATGGCGACCATGCGCCACAACCGTAACCAGTACCGTTGCACCTTCGACCAATGGAGCACCAAACTTGATGCTATCGCCCGCGCCTACTGCGAGAACTTGATCGATGGTGATTTCGGAACCAATGTCTGCCGGTATCTGTTCTACTTTAAGTTTTTCGCCAGCGACAACTTTGTATTGTTTGCCACCGGTTTTTATGACCGCGTACATGATTTGAAACCTCATCAAATGTTGAAAGAATTTGTCCCACTGCCATGAAAAGCAAGCCGTGCACAACAGGGGGAACCAGCGATTATACACGGACTGAGAAATTGCGTCAAAAACTATTCACAAAGGCCGATGATCGTGGTATGTCGACAACCTGACCATCAGGTCAGGCTTGCGCCAGGTGGACAGGAAAACGCGCGCCAGTGCCAACAAGATCAATCAATTGCTCTACAGTCATAGGCAAACGTCACGCACGCGCAAGCCTTGTCGTATAATCGCCGCACCCACAATCTAATGCAGGTTCGCCTTGTCTGACGCTAACAAACACGTTAACCAAAACACCATCGTGCAAACGATTGCCGCCGATATGGATGCAGTCAATACGGTGATCCGCCAAAAGTTGCACTCCGATGTGATTCTGATCAACCAAATCGCTGAATACATCATCAGCGCAGGCGGTAAACGCATCCGTCCCGTGCTGATCTTGCTGGTGGCCAATGCTCACGCCTATCGCGGCACGGCGCACCATGAACTGGCCGCCGTGGTCGAATTCATCCACACCGCCACCCTGCTGCATGATGACGTCGTCGATGAATCGTCGATGCGCCGCGGACGCCAGACGGCCAATGCCCTGTTCGGCAATGCCGCTTCGGTGCTGGTGGGCGACTTCCTGCACTCGCGCTCGTTCCAGCTGATGGTCTCGCTCAATAATATGCGCGTCATGCAAATTCTGTCCGACGCTACCAACGTGATCGCCGAAGGCGAAGTGCTGCAGTTGCTGAACATGCATGATCCGGATGTGACGCAAGAGAGCTACCTGAACGTCATCCGCTCGAAGACAGCCAAGCTGTTCGAAGCATCGGCGCAACTGGGCGCCCTGATCGCCGGCGCCAGCGAAGACGATATCGAAGCGGCTGCCGAATACGGCCGCTCGCTGGGCACGGCCTTCCAGCTGATCGACGACGTGCTCGACTATGCAGGCGACGCCGCCGAAATCGGCAAGAACGTGGGCGACGACTTGCGCGAAGGCAAACCGACCATGCCGCTGATCTGGCTGATGGAAAACGGTACGCCAGAGCAACGCGAACTGGTGCGCAGCTGTATCGAGCAAGGCGACGAACAGCATTTCGACGCCATCCTGGCCGCCATCACCAATAGTGGCGCCCTCGACTACACGCGCAAGCAGGCGGAAATCGCCGGCCAGCGCGCCGCCGATGCCATCGCCGGCTGGCCGGACAGTGTTTATAAACAATCCATGCTGCAACTGTGCTCGTTTGCGGTGGACCGCAATCACTGATCGCGTTTTACTATATGCAATACAAAACGGCGCCACTGGCGCCGTTTTCTATTCCTGCCGTTCATGCTCCATGGCCGCGCCCGCCAATGCCTGCACGATGGCCGGCGCCGCTTCCAGCCGTTCGCTGTAGCGGCTGCCCAGGTAATCGCGGCGGTCGCGCACCAGCAGGGTGAATTTGTACAGCTCCTCCATCACGTCGACCAGACGCTCGTAATACGGCGACGGCTTCATGCGGCCGTCATCGTCGAATTCCTGATACGCCTTGGCGACCGAAGACTGGTTCGGAATGGTCACCATGCGCATCCAGCGCCCCAGCACGCGCAAGCCGTTGACGGCATTGAACGATTGCGAACCACCCGACACTTGCATCACGGCAAGGGTGCGTCCCTGCGTGGGCCGCACGCTGCCCGTTTCCAGCGGCAGCCAGTCGATCTGCGACTTGAACACGCCCGTGACGGCGCCATGCCGCTCCGGGCTGCACCAGACCTGCCCTTCCGACCATAGCGACAGCGCGCGCAATTCCTGCACCTTCGGATGCTCGGGTGAGACGCTGTCGACCATGGGCAAGCCGTGCGGATCGAACACGCGCGTGTCGGCGCCGAAGTGGCGCAGGATGCGCTCCGCTTCCAAGGTCAGCAGCTTGCTGTACGAACGCTCGCGCAGCGAGCCATACAGCAGCAGGATGCGCGGCGCATGCGTGGAAACGTTGACCGGCGCCAGTTTATCCAGGCTGGGCAAGTCCAGGTGGGCTGCGCTGATGTTGGGTAAATCCTCCATCTCAGGCCACCGGCTTGCCGTCGGCGCCCACCACGGCCTGGCCGTCTTCCTTGACGAATGCGCCTTGCTGCGGCAGCGGCAGGATGTCCAGCACTTTTTCAGATGGCCGGCACAAGCGCACGCCCAGTTCCGTGACGACGATGGGGCGGTTGATCAAAATAGGATGGGCTTGCATGGCGTCCAGCAGGGCCGCGTCTGGCAAGTCCGGATTGGCCAGGCCCAGCTCGTCGTACAGGGCGCCCTTGTCGCGCATCACGGCGCGCACGGACAGGCCCGCGCGCTTGATCAGGTCGACCAGTTCCTCGCGCGATGGGGGGTTCTTGACGTAATCGATGATGACGGGCTCGACGCCCGTGTTGCGGATCAGGGCCAGGGTATTGCGCGAGGTGCCGCACGCCGTGTTGTGATAGATCGTGATCGTCATGTCGTCGTTTCCTTCAATAAATGTGATTCGCTGACGCAGCAAGGTGCGCCAGCGCAGCAGTTCTCGGTCAAAAAGGCCAGCAAGCCATTCATCCCCGCATAGTTGGCGGCGTAGATGATGGAGCGACCTGTCTTGCTCGCCGTCACCAGATTGGCATGCGCCAGTTCTTTCAGATGAAACGACAGCGACGAGGGTGCAATCGCCAGCGCTTCGGCGATTTTCGTCGCCGCCATGCCTTGCGGCCCCGCTTGCACCAGCAGGCGGAACACGGCCAGCCGCGATTCCTGTGCCAGCGCAGCCAGGGCCACGATGGCGGAAGCATTCGTCAGCGGTGTCGCTCCGCTTGCTATTGTCTCTGCATTTTTCATATTTCAATAATAGTCGAATTATTGAATCATTTCAAGCGTAGCCTCTTACGTAACCCAGCGCACCGACCGTGATGGCCTATCGGTCTACCTTGATGAAAAAATCACTGCGATTGGCATTCCCATGACACGCTCGACACCCCTGAAAATTCTCGGCTGGAGCCTGGCCGCCCTGCTGGCCCTGATCACCATTCTGCTCATCTTTGTGCTGACCTTCGACTGGAACCGCGCCCGCCCCTACATCAACGAAAAGGTGTCGGAAAGCACGGGCCGTAGCTTCGTCATCGGCGGCGATTTGCAGGTGAAATGGCAGCAAGGCCTGAAGACGGAGCCGGGCTGGCGCCGCTATGTGCCGCGGCCCCTCATCAGCGCGCAAGACGTGCGCATGAGCAATCCTGACTGGGCGACGGCGGGCCCGCAACTGGCCAGCGCGAGACGCATCGACGTAGCCATCCATCCGCTGCCCCTGTTGCAGCACAGGCTGGTTCTGACGGACCTGGCGCTCGACTCTCCCACCATTGCCCTGCAGCGGCGCGCCGATGGCAGCAACAGCTGGACCTTGAAGGATAACGGCCCTTCGGCATGGGAAGTGGAAATCCAGCGCATGGCCTTCGGTGACGGCGCCATCCGCTACCTCGACGAAGGCATCGCGCTGGACCTGCGCGCCAAGGTCAGCTCGACGGCGCCCGACGCGACGCCCGGTGACGCCCAAGACAATGCCCCCGTGCAGAAATACGGCATTCAATTTGCCTTGGGCGGCAGCTACCGCAAGGCGCCCGTGACGGGCGGCGGCAAGGCGGGCGCCGTGCTGTCCTTGACCGACAACAACACGGTCTATCCCGTGCAGGCGCATGCCGTGCTGGGCAAGAACAAGGCCAGCATCGATGGCACGCTGACAGACCCGCGCGCATTGTCGGGCATCGATTTGCAACTGAGCCTGGCCGGCGCCAGCATGGCCGACCTGTATCCGCTGACGGGCGTGCTGCTGCCGGAAACGCCGGACTACGCCACGAAGGGCCGTTTGCTGGGCAAGAAAGACGGCGCCACCTGGAACTGGACTTACCAGAACTTCAAGGGCACGGTGGGCAAGAGCGACCTGGCCGGCACCCTGCAATACTTGCCGCGCCAGCCCCGTCCCTTGCTGCGCGGCGAAGTGACGTCGCAGCAATTGCGCCTGGAAGACCTGGGCCCTACCATCGGCGCCGACAGCAATGCGCAGAAACAGGCGCGCGGCAAGGCGCCCGTGCAGCCCGACAGCAAAGCCTTGCCCGTGGAACAGTTCAATACGGCCAAATGGAATGCGCTCGACGCCGACGTGAAGTTCACGGGCAAAAAACTGGTGCGCACACACGATATCCCGCTCAACGATATCGTCGCCAACATCCACATGAAAGACAAGGTGCTGAGTCTGACACCGCTCAATTTCGGCATGGCTGGCGGCGACATCACCTCGAACATCACGCTCGATGGCCGCCAACAGCCCATCGCCGCGCAAGCCAAGGTGGCGGCGCGCCACCTCAAGATACGCGAACTGTTTCCCAAGCTGCAATCGATGCAAGCGAGCTTCGGCGAAGTGTATGGCGATGCGGCACTCACGGGTCATGGCAATTCCATCTCGGCCATGCTGGCCAGCGCAAATGGCGAACTGGCAGCCACCGTCAGCGAAGGCTCCGTCAGCCAGTTCATGCTGGAATTGGCGGGCCTGAACCTGGCCAATGCCGTCTTCGTGAAAATCTTTGGCGACAAGCAAGTCCACCTGAACTGCCTGGCCAGCGACTTCGCCGTCACGAATGGCCAAGCCGACGTACGCCGCTTCGTGCTCGACACGGACACGGCCGTGGTGAATGTCACGGGCAACGTCAACCTGGCAAGCGAAACCCTGGACCTCGACGTGCGCCCCCGTACCAAGGGCGCCCGCATCATCACCCTGCGCACGCCGCTGTACGCGAAAGGCACGTTCAAGAACCCGGACGTGGGCCCGCAAAAAGGCCCGCTGGCCCTGAAAGCGGGCGCCGCCGTGGCGCTGGCGACCATCGTCACGCCGCTGGCCGCCCTGCTGCCGCTGGTCAACGTCGACAAAGCCCCCGACACGGACTGCGCCGCCGTCATGGCGCAAGCCAATGCCACGCGGAAAAACCCCACTTCGCCGGCGACGCATGCGCCAGCAAAAAAGGTCAGTGTAGCGGAGATCAAGAAGGCGCAGCAGGAAAAGAAATAGACCTTGATGCAGGCGCTTGAAACCCGCCCTGCCATCTGCTGTAATGAAGGAAAGCGGGGTGTGGCTCAGCCCGGTAGAGCGCTGCGTTCGGGACGCAGAGGCCGGAGGTTCGAATCCTCTCACCCCGACAAAAAACCCCTTATAAATCAGGAAACTTTCAATTTTCGGCGCCTATGGTTTGACATTTTTAGCCACATTATTGGCTTAGTGGCAAATTAGTGGCAAAACTTGCGGTTTGACCGCAAAAAATATAAGCCGAAGTCATTAGACCTTGCTCCATTACTTAGGAGCATAGCCTCATGGCATCTATTGAAAACCGGTCCCGCTTCATATGCACCGCTCGCCGGAACTGGACAAGCTCCTCGCTGCCGTGTACTCGATCTACGATGAACACGGCAGCGCGCACGTCAAGGAAAGCCTGTAGCAGCTAGAGGGCGGCGTCGACCAGCAATTCGGGACGCAGCGCGCGGATGCGCAGCTCCGTGAAGTAGCCACCCGCCTCGTTGTAGCGCAGGTAGTGGCGGCCGCAGTTCAGGCAGCGTGCCACCTGGCTCAGGTTCGCGGGATAGTAGCGCGGCGCGATGGGCGCATCGATGCTGTCGTAGCGCGTGCCGTGCGGGTGGTACTCGGCAAACGTCGGTTCCTCGTACGGATCTTCGCGCAGAGTGCCGATTTCTTCGAAGCGGTCCAACTCCAGCGAGGTAGGCAGTCGCTGCCAGGCATCGAGCGAAACGGCGCAGCAGCTGCATTTTTTTGTCGCCAGCTCCGACCTGACGGCCAGCGCGGACAAGGCGGGGAAATCGATGAATATCATGTTCAGCCATTGCAAAGGTGCGGCCTTTGGCAACGAGCCTGGCCACGCCCTTTCATTCTAGCGGAATGCGTCTTTCAATGCCCCATGAAGTCATTCCACTTTGGCAACAGCACGATGCTGTTCGGATTGAGGCCCTTGTTTTTCAGGGTATCGACACTGCCCACCACCGCCTCCTTTTTCATGTCGATGACGGTGATGCTGCCATCGCTCATGCCCGGCAGATTGAGCAGCGCGTTCTGCACGAAGGCATAGCGGCCATCCCTGGTAAACGCCACGTGGTGCGCGCCTTCGGCGGCGGGTATCGATTTCAATAGGCGGGGCTTGCCGATGCCGCCCGCCAGGTCGAAGATATGCAGGTGCCCCGGCTTGGCCGTCGTCAGGTACAGCCGCGTCGCGCCCTTGTTGAAATACAGCTCCAGCGGCACGCCCGCCTTTTGCTCGGCAAAGTCATGCACCTGAGCCGTGTCGAAATCCTTCGTCTTCGGATTCCACGTTGCGGTCCACACGGTGCCACCGTACATATTGGCGACGTAGGCGACGGGCGGACTACTGCCCTGGACGAACAGCACTTCCACCGGGGCTTCGCCCGACGGCGACGGCTTTTTCGACAGCTTGTGCGTGTCCAGCACCTTGCCCGTACTCGTTTCCACCACGCTGATGACTTCACCCGCATCGCCCAGGTCCGTGGGGCGGATGGTACTCGTCAGCAGGGTACGGTCGATGCCATCGTGGACGGCCAGACCATGCGGATAAGGCGCGGGCAGCCTGATGGTGCGCCCCGGCTTGTCGTGCATGGCATCGCCTTCCAGCATCGCCTGCGATCCCATGCAGCTCAGATACCAGCGCTTGCCGTCATCTGAAAAGACGATGTCCTCGCCCACCTGGCAAGTCGGCACCTCGATCACCTTGATCGGCAAGTCCTTGTGGCGCATGTCCATCACGCGCAGCTGCGTCTTGCCCAGCGCCGTGATGTAGGCCTTGCTCATATCGTGATTGTAAAAAATATGGTGTGCCACCAGGTCCGGCGGCAGGGGAATGTCGCGCACGATCTTGCCGAAGTTTGTCGACTCGGGATCCACATCGATGATGGCGATGCCCTCCTTGCGCGAGGGCGGCGCGACGGGACTTTTCAGCGACTTCAACGATTCGGGCGCCTTGCTCTCGTAATTGACCATGGCCAGGATTTCAGCCGACGCAGGCAACGCCGCCATGCATGTCACTGCCAGTGCAAACATCGCTTTTTTATTTTTCATCATCCCCCCCTGTCTTTTCCCATGTGTCGTCGGATCCGCGCCGATCATTCTACGGCCGCACTTTTCCAAACTGGTGTTTTTCTTCAGATGGTCAACGAGGGTAATTTTTTCTAAAATTTAAGCATGAAAAAATATTCATTCCGCGCTCCGCTCGCCAGCCTGGGCCTGGCCATTTTCCTGCCATGCATATCGGCGCAAAGCCATTCGCAGAGCGGCCCGCCGGCTAGCCAGCAGTTGCCGGAACAGAGTGTAGCGCTGGCCATTGAGCAGCGAAAAATCGCCGCGAAACCACCGACAATACGGGTCCGGCAGCATACCCGGATCATCCTGGATTGGAGTACCGACGAAATAGTCAGTATCCACCTACATGGCTACGATCAGCTGCTGGCGGTCAAGCCGGGCGAGACACACGCCATGCGCATCGACGCCAAGGTGCCGGGACGCTTCCCCGTTTCCGCGCATGGCTATGGCACGCAAACGGAGGGCAAGGGCAGGCAGCACAAGCATCACCGCGAGACGCCCCTGATGTACCTGGAAGTGCTGCCGCGATGATGCGGCGCGCTGTCGCTGCCGGCCTGCTGGCCGCGCCATGCATCGTCCATGCGCACGGTTTTGGCCAGCGCTACGACCTGCCCTTGCCGCTATGGCTATATCTCACCGGCGCGGCGTTGACAGTAGCGCTGTCGTTTGCCTTCCTGGCCCTGTGGCGCCGCGGGGACGCAGCGCCTTACATGGGAGACTATGCGCGCCTGCTCCTGCGGCGTATCCCCGGCGCGAGCGTCATCGCCCTCGCGCTGCGCCTGCTGGTACTGGCCCTGTACCTGCTGGTGATCGTGGCGGGGCTGGTGGGCGTGCAAAATCCCGTGAAAAATATCGCGCCCGCCATGGTGTGGGCCATCTGGTGGGTGGGCATGGCCTACGTATCGGCGCTGCTGGGCGACCTGTGGGCGCTGGTCAATCCGCTCGACAGCGTGGCGCGCGCGGCAGAGCAACTGTTCCCCCACTGGCGCGCGCCGCTGGCGTGGCCGCGCTGGCTCGACAGCTGGCCGGCGGCGGCCCTGTTCTTCTGTTTTATCTGGATGGAGCTGAACTGGGAGGGCAGCGAGCAGCCGGCCAGCCTGGCCTGGACCATGCTACTGTATTCCGTCGGCACCTGGACGGGCATGGCGCTGTTTGGCCGCGCCGCCTGGCTGCGCCATGCGGAAGTTTTCCGCGTCGTCTTCGGCCTGCTGGCGCGATTCGCGCCCGTCACCTTGCGCGACGGCGCCTGCTACGTGCGGCCGTATGCGGCGGGCTTGCTGACGGTGCAACCCGTGCGTCCCGCCTGCCTGGTGCTGGTGATCCTCATGCTGGCCTCCGTCAGTTTCGACGGCATGATGGAAACGCAAACGTGGTACGACCTTGTCGACGCCGTCCTCGCCGTGGCGCCCGGCGCGCTGGCCTGGATCACCACGGCCGCCCTGCTGCTGATGCCGGCCCTGTTCCTGTTGGTGTTTCTGTTGGTTTGCGCGCTGATCGCCCGCTGCGGCGCCAGCGATGGCCAGCCTGCCCTGCCGCTGCTGCGCGTGGCCGGCCACTTCGTGCTGACCCTGGTGCCGATCGCCATCGCCTACCATTTCGCCCACTACCTGTCTTTCCTGGCGATGGCGGTCCAGTATCTGATTCCGCTGGCGTCAGACCCGCTGGGACTGGGCTGGGACCTGTTCGGCACGCAGCTGTACTTCATCCGCCTTGGCATCGTCGACGCCAAGGTGGTGTGGTACGTCTCGCTGTTCGCCATCGTCGCAGGCCACGTGGCGGCCGTGTGGCTGGCCCACGTCTGCGCGCTGCGCCTGTACGCCAGCCGCCGCGCGGCCCTGCGCAGCCAGTATCCGATGCTGGCCCTGATGATCGCCTACACCCTGCTCAGTCTCTGGATCATCGCGCAACCCATCGTCGGCGGCTAGCGCGTGCCAGGAACAGCTCCAGCAGCAACAGCATGCCGCCAGAAACGAGCAGCAGCGGCATCAGCGCGCACATGCCGGCTGCCACCAGCCAGGCCAGCGCGGAAGGTGAGGTCCAGGCGCCCGGCAGCAGCTTGGGCAAACCCAGCGAGCCAGGCAAGCGCCGCTTGAAAAACATCACCCAGCCCGACACCAGCGAAAACAGCACGCTGGCGCCGAACAGCAGCAGCAAGGCCTGGTTCCACCAGCCGAATTCGCCGCGGTGAAACGGGATGCCGATGGCCGTGGCCCTGCCGAACGCCGTCTGCGCCTCCCAGCCCGCGTAATACAGGGACTTGCCGCTGTAGGCGTCAAATTGCAGGTCGAAGCGCAAGGTGGGCTGGCTGCGGTCGGCCATGGTGGCGCGCCACACATCGTCCTGACTGGCCGGCGCCGTCAGTTGCACGGCGATGGCGGGCGCATGACTGCGCGCCACCCGCCAGGCATCCTGCCAGTCGAGCGGCGCACCCTCCTCGGTTGAGTGCAAGCCACGCGGCACGGGCGGCGGCGCCTGGCCGCTCACGTCGCGCAGCGTGCGTATGCGCCCGCCCGCCTGCTGGCTCCACGTCAGCCCCGTCGTCAGGATGACGACGCTGACGATGCCCAGCGCCACGCCGAGAAAAGCATGCCACTGGCGCCAGCCATTGCGGCCCCGCACACCCCGCTTCGGCAAGCCCGATTGCGCGCCGCGCGGCCACCACAGGATCACGCCCGTCACCAGCATCACCATCAGCCAACTGGCGGCCAACTCGATCATCCAGCGCCAGCCATCGTTTTGCAGCAGGCGCGAATGCAGCTTTTTCGCCCAGTTGCCGAAGCGTTCACTGCTGGCCAGGCTGCCCAGCACGCGCGCGTCATACGGATTCACATACACGATGATGGCTTGCGCGGGCAGGCCGAACTTCGGCCTGGCTGGGGTGGCCGGCGTGGCATGTGCGCCATGGCCCGCATGTTCATCCTGCGCGCCGCCAGGCGGTGCGAATGCCACCTGCACCGCGTCATCCTGTTGAAACGGCGGCACCACGTGCTGCACCGCCCAGCCGCGCGGCGCGGCCCGTTCCGCTGCCGCCACGGCGGCGTCCAGCGGCAGCATGGACGCCTGCGGCACCACATGATCGAGATGCTGGTACAGCCTTGCCTCGATCTGCGGTGTAAACACATACAAAATGCCCGTCAGGGTGGCCACCAGGGCAAACGGCGAGGCGATCAGCGCAGCCCAGAAATGGATGCGCCAGTACAGGCTTTTGCGCCGTGCGATAAGAAAGGTGTAATCGTCCATGGCCATCCTCACAGTGCGTTGAAGGTGTAGCCCATGCCCAGCATCACGCTGCGCGGCGCACCGGGCGTGTACTGGTTCTGGCTGTTCGGCGCGTAGCTGCCCACGCCCGCATAACTGCTGCTGGCCGAATCGGCATAGCGTTTGTCCATCAGATTGCGCACCTGCGCCCACGCTTCCAGCCCGCGCGCGAGCTGGTAGCTGGCGCGCAGGTTCAGCAGTGCGTGGCCCTTGTACTCCACCGTATTGGCGTTATTCATCCAGTAGCGGCCCTGGTGCACGGCTTCGAGCGCGATACGCGCGCCGGCCACGGGCTTGTAGCCGATCTCGATCGAGGTGATGTCGCGTGGCGCCTGCGGCATGGCGCGGCCGCTGTAATCGAGGGTGGCAGACACCTGGTAGCGCAGGTAGCGGTGGCGCGCGATGGCCGTGGCAAAGCGCGCGTCAAACGGGCCGCTGTCATAGTTCAGGCCCAGCTCCAGGCCTTCGCTGCGCGTGCGTCCCGCATTGCGGTTTTCGCTGTTGCCCGGCGAGAGCGTATAGCTGACGATGGTGTCGCGTCCATCGAGCCGGTACAGGGCCGTGTCGAGTTTCAAGCGGCCCTGCAAAAAGGCCCAGCGCAAGCCCAGTTCATAGTTGTTATAGACGGACGGCTGCAGGTCGGCGATGCCCGTCTTGCCATATAGCTGGCTCACTTCGGGCGGGGTAAAGCCCTGGCTGACGTTCGCATACGCGCTGCCCGCCTGGCCGATGGCGTAGGTGGCGCCCAGCTTCGGGCTCACATGCGAAAAACGGCGCGACTCGTCGGGCGCGCCATAATTGACGCTGCCACCTGGCGCCAGCATGTTATGGTAATCGTAGCGGATGGCATCCGAGCGGCCGCCCAGCACCACACGCGTGCCCGCCAGCGGAGCAAATTCCCATTGCGCGAAAACGGCCGTGTTCAGAATGTCCGTCTGGTAGTCGCGCACGCCCTGCGGATTGCTGGCATTGGCCAGCGTATAGCGCAGATAGCAGCCCGTGGCGGCATCGCGCACGATGGACAGGTTATCGCTGACAAAGGGATTGTCGCTCTTGTCCACGTAGACGCCGGCGACCAGGCGTGAATTCAACCACGCAAAATTCTGCTGGTGCTTCACGTCCAGGCCCAGCGAATCGACGTGGTTGTTGTTGATGACACCCTTGCACAGCAGACCCGCACAGCTGCCGATGGAATACGCGGGAATCTGCCCATGGTCGTTCTTGCGCGTAAACACGGTGACGGTGCTGCTGCCATTGGCCGTCGTCGCGCCCTCCCACGCCAGATTCATGCGCGTGGTCTTGTCCTTGCGGTAGGTAAACGTGTTCAAACTCTTGCCCCGATGGTTGCGGTAATCGTTTTCAAACAGGCTGCCCGTCATGGCCGCATCGAGATCCGTGTGGACGAGGGTGGCGCGCAGCTGCGAGGTGGGGCTGAGCGCATAGTCGGCGCGCAGCGAGAACGAATCCTTGTCGCCATAGCTGTACTCTTGCCAGTTGTCGCGCGAACGGCGCGAGCTGTAATGAGAAAAGCGCAATCCCAGCGGACCCCAGGTATCGCTGGCGGAGGTGTCGTAGCGGGTATAACCACCCACGTTATCGCGCCGCACGCCCACCTTGGCCGTCGGCGTGGCGCTGGCGCCGGCCGTCAGGAAATTGACGGCGCCGCCGACGGCATTGCTGCCGTACAGCGAGGAAGCAGCGCCCTTCACCACTTCCACGCCGCTGGCCCCTGCCATGTTCATTTCATTGAGCGAATTGTGGTTGAAGACGCCCAGCGGACGGATGGGGATGCCATCTTCCAGGTACTGGTAGACGGCATTCGTGCCGATGGGCTGGCGTATGCTCATGCTGTGCTGCTCGTTGCCCAGATCATTCCAGTACACGCCGGCGATGCGGTTGAGGATATCGCCCATGGTCTTGGGCTTGTCGCGTTCCAGAGTTTTGGCATTGACGACACCGATGGCCTGCGGCGTCTCGGACAGCCACGATTGCGCGCGCGAGCCGGAAACGACGACGGTGTCGATGGCGTGATCGGCGTGGTCAAGTTGCTGCGCCTGCGCGCACGGATAAGCCAGCGTGATGGCGACGGCCAGCACCAATAATTTCTTGTTCATGTGATTCTCGTATAAGTGTGCGGATGCGGCGCGTCACACCGCAAGGTGGACAGCGCCAGCATTGAAAAAGCAAAGAAACTTAGACGAAGATGGGCGGCGCGCGCGACTGCGCGGTGGACCAGATGAACAGCGGGGATGGGGACTGGTAGTACAGCGCCGGAAAAATGGCCGTGCCGCTGGCGACGGGCAGCGGCAGCATGGGGCTGGCCGGCGGCAGGCCGACGGAACCCGCATGCGTGGAACAGAAGGCGCAATGCTCCATCTGCATGGCCTTGCCGCCGGATTTTTCATCGGCGGCGCCATCATCGGCCTGGACAAGCTGGACAAAACGAATGCCGGCCACC
This sequence comes from Janthinobacterium leeuwenhoeki, assembly GCF_051380795.1. Lineage (NCBI taxonomy): Bacteria > Pseudomonadati > Pseudomonadota > Betaproteobacteria > Burkholderiales > Oxalobacteraceae > Janthinobacterium > Janthinobacterium leeuwenhoeki. The sequence continues at coordinate 63,937 of NZ_JBNYXT010000008.1, read as the reverse complement.
GAGCAGATTTCCGCCCAGCCGGAGCCGGACTGCTGCTTGGCGTTGGCGACGGCCTGGGAAATCGACGGCGCAAGCGCCGCCAGCAGGATCGCGAAACATGCGATCCAGGCGGCAAAGCGGCGCGTGAACAAGGTCATTCCCATGGCCGCATTTTACCAGCGGCCGCCGGGACTGGGTAGCGCAATGCCGCTCAGGCGGCCGGGCAGGTGGCGTTGCCGTTGTCAAAAGCGCGCACCACGCTCGCCGTATCGGCGGCGATGCGGTGCACGGCGCGGCGATGACCGAGCACCAGTTCATCGTAGCCGACGCCCACTTTTTCACTGGCTATCGTGCGGCAAGTGAGCACCTTGCTGCTGGCAAGCTGGCGCACGCTCCACACGGCGTCGATCAGCGCATACTGGCCCATCACGGACTCGAAACGCTGCACATTGGTGCTGATGCGGTACACGGGCAGGTTGTCGGGGTGCGGCGTGCGAAACACATCGATGGCGCCCAGGTCGTTCGTCACGGCCGTCGACAGGGCCTGGCCGATCTCGCCGGCCAGTGGCCCCGCCCAGCGCTGCTGCTCCAGCAATTCGATCCGGCCCGATGGCGCCGTCACGACAAACTGGTTACGGCTCACCTGCTGCGGCACGCTGACGGCCAGCACCTCGACATAGTATTTGACGGGTTTGGCCGGCTGCGCGTCGGCGCCGCCGCTGAGCGTATAGAAATGCTCGGGCTGGGGCGTGGAGCAGGCGCCCAGCAGGCTGGCCACCAGCAGAGCGGAAAGAATCGGTTTCATCATTTTTTTTCATCTCCTTTTTTACCGCGGATCAGGGACTCTGGGTGACGCTCCAGGTAATCCGACAGCGCGTTCAGCGATTGCAGGGTTTGCGTCAGCTGCTGCAAGGCCTGGCGCACGTCCGACTGCAGCGGCGAATCCTTTTGCAGCACCTGTTCGGCCGTGCCGAAGGTCTGCTTCGCCGCCGTCAGGGTATCGCGCATTTCCGGCACCACCTGGCCATCGAGTTGCTTGAACAGGGTATTGGCCTGCTTGATCGTGGCGTTCAGGTTGTTGCCGATCTCCGCATACGGCACTTGATCGAGCTTGCGGGCGATACTGGCGATCTGCGTCTGCAATTCATCGAGGGTATTCGGTACGGTGGGCACTTCCAGCGGATACCTGTTCAAGTCCAGCGCCACCTTCGGTGCTTTCGGGAAGAAGTCCAGCGCGATATACAGCTGGCTGGTAAGCAGGTTACCCGTGCGCAGCTGGGCGCGCAAGCCACGGCTGACCATGCGTTCGAGCAGCTGATGACCGGCCGAGCCTTCTTCATCGTCGACGGCCGCCTTGAAACGCATGCCCAAGCGCGCCGGATACAGATTAACGGTGACCGGCATGCGGAAGTTCTTCTTTACGGGATCGAACTCGATGCCCACCGAACGCACTTCACCCAATACGATGCCGCGGAAATCCACCGTGGCCCCAGGCTGCAAGCCGCGCAGCGACTGGTCGAAATAAAACACGGTGGTGATCGCCTCGCCATCGGGTTCGCGCATGGCGCTCGCCTCGTCGGCCGCCAGACGGAAATTGGTATTGGCCGGCGCCGGTTCTTCGGGCTTGCGGCCATTTTCCGCCTCGAAGGCGATGCCGCCCACCAGCATAGCGGCCAAGGACTGCGTATTCAATTTGAAGCCGTTGGAATCGAGGCGCACGTCGACGCCGCTGGCATGCCACCAGCGCGCATTCTTTCCGACGAACTGGTCATACGGCGCGTTCACGAACACCGACATGGTGATGCCGTTGCCATCCTTGTCCAGCGCGAAGCTGACCACCTTGCCCACGCGCAGGCGGTGGAAGAACAGCGGCGATCCCACGTCGACGGAACCGAGGCTGTCCGCATGCAGGGTGTACAGCTTGCCCTTCTGGTCGCCGGCCACGGCGGGCGGATTTTCCATGCCGACGAAGTTGTCCTTCTTCTGCTCCGACTTGCCCGTATCGACGCCGATGTAGGCGCCCGACAGCAAGGTGCCCAGGCCTGTCACGCCGCTGGCGCCGATCTGCGGGCGCACTACCCAGAAGCGCGAATCGTTTGTAGCAAAACGGCGCGCTTCCTTGCTCATGTCGATCGTCACCAGCACTTTGCTCAAGTCCTCGCCGAGGGTGATGGCGCGTACCTGGCCGATGTCGACATCCTTGTATTTGACCTTGGTCTTGCCCGGCTCCAGGCCTTCGGCGCTCTTGAAGCTGACCGTCACCGTGGGTCCCTGGTCAAGAATGGACTTGGCGGCCAGGCCGGCGCCGATCAGCGCGGCCAGCAGCGGAATGAGCCATACCAGCGATGGCAGCCAGCGGCTGCCCTGTTCCACATCGGGTTGCGGCAAGGGACGATCCCCCGTTTCGGCAAGGCCGCCCGCTTCTTTGTCAGACATGCTGTTCTCCTATCACTGTATTGTTTCCGGTATTTGCCACCACCACGGGTTCTTCCTCGCCAGGCACCTGTCCGTCGACGGGGTCCCAGATCAGGCGCGGGTCGAACTGCATCGCCGCCAGCATGGTCAGCACCACCACGGCGCCAAAGGCCAGCGCGCCGGGACCGGCCGTGATCACGGCCAGCGACTTGAAGCGCACCAGCGCCACCGTCAGGGTGACAACGAAGATGTCGAGCATGGACCAGCGGCCGATGAATTCGACCATGCGGTACAAAATGGTGCGCTGGCGTGGCCGCCAGCGCGAACGCCGCTGCGCGGTGAACGCCAGCAGCGCCAACACACCCAGCTTGAGCATGGGCACGACCACGCTGGCGACGAAAATGATGATGGCCAGGCCTTTCGAGCCGCTGGTCCAGAACAGCACCACGCCGCTCATGATGGTGTCGTTTTGTGCGCCAAACAGGGAATACGTCACCATCACGGGCAGCAGGTTGGCGGGAATGTAGAGGATCATGGCGGCGATCAGCAAGGCCCAGGTGCGGTTGATGCTGTCCGGTTTGCGCACATGCAGGGCCGTGCCGCAGCGCACGCACGCCAGGTGCTTGCCCTTGCCCAGGGGCGGCGCCACCAGGCCGCAGGCATGGCAGGGCAGCACCATCTCGCCCGGTGCAAAGGCCTTGTAGCGGATGCCGGGCAGCGCTTGCCGGGTCAGGTCGTCGCCCAGGTTCCACAGGGCCTTCGGGTCGAACGAGACGACGATGGCCAGCATCAGGGTCAGCGCGCCAAACGCGAACAAGCCCGGTTGCGGCAGCACCGTGGCCAGGCTGGTCATCTTGACGACGGTGATCAGGATGCCGATCATCAGCACCTCCGTCATGCCCCATTCGCGCGCCGTCTGCACGGCGCGCAGCACGCGGTTGAAGCCCGGCACCTTGACGCCGCCGCGCAAACCCAGCGCCACATACAGCAGGGAACCGAGTTCGATGGCGGGAAATAGAATGGTAAACAGGAAGACCATCGTCGCAACGATGTGCATCTGCTCAGACCACAGCACGCGGATGGAACCGAGCAAGGTGGCGCTGGAAGTGAGGCCATTGACGTCGAGTTCGACGATGGGGAAAAACTGGGCGATTAAAAAGACCAAGGCGGCGCCCAGGGTCAGCGCCACCACCTTGGTCAATTCGGCCGATGCGCCCCGCGCGTGGCCGCCCCGATATAGCACCGAGCGGCAACGGATGCAGCGCGCCTTTTCGCGGGGACGCAGCGGACGTTTGCGGTACAGCATGCCGCAGTCATGACAGCTAATCAGGTCGTATCTGTGCACAGTGTGAAGTTTGCCAGCGCAGGAAAGCGCGACTATCCCATGTCAATGCCAGCCATCATGACAGAGTTGGCATTTTCCTGCACTACGGCATTATTCTTTTCCACTCCCCTGCAACAGGGTCTCCACGGCGCGGCCGATTTGCAGCACTGTATCGTCGGCGCCGGCCAGGGCGCAAATGCCCAGCCCCACGGGCAGCTCGCCGTCGGCATGGCAAGGCAGCGACAGCGCGCAACCATCGAGGAAGTTGATCACGCTGGCATTGCGCAGCACCAGGCCATTCGTGGCAAAGAAAGTGGCATCGTCCGCTTCCAGGGGCGCGACTTCCGGCGCTAGAATCGCCACGCTGGGCATCAGCCAGGCGTCGAACGGCGCCAGACGCCGCCGGGCAACGCCGATCAGGCGTGCGCGCGCATCGAGCAAATCGATGTAGTCAAACGCGCCCTGCTGCTGGCCGCGGCGGATGCGCGCCGCAACGCGCTGGTCGTACTGCGCGCCCTTCTCTTCAAGTAGTACCCGGTGCCAGTGCCAGGCTTCCGCCGCCACAAGCCCCCCGCCGCCATTAATCGCCGGCAGTTCCAGCAATTCGGGGAAATCGAACTGCTCCACCAGGGCGCCAGCTTGCCGCAGCTTGTCCAGCGCGGCGTCGAAAGCCTGCTGCACCAGCGGCGCCACATGCGTACCGACATAATCAGTCGTAAAGCCGAAGCGCAAGCCTTTCAGGGCTGGCGCCTGGGCGCCGATGTCATGGCCCGACAGCGCTGCGTACAGAATGGCGCAGCAATCGACGCTGTGGGCAATGGGCCCAGCCGAGTCGAGAGAGCGCGACAAAGGCACCGTGCCGGCCAGCGGCACGCAAGCCGCTGTCGGCTTGAAGCCGGTCAAGCCGCAAAAGGCGGACGGGATGCGGATCGAGCCGCCCGTGTCCGTGCCCAGCGCGCCGGCCGCCATCGCCAAGGCCACCGTGACGGCGCCGCCCGAGGTGGAACCGCCCGCCACACGTTCATGGTCCAGCGGGTTGCGCGGCGTGCCGTAGTGGGGATTCAAGCCCAGGCCGGAAAATGCGAATTCGCTCATGTTGGTGCGGCCCAGCAGGACGGCGCCGGCCGCGCGCAGGCGCGCCACGGCAAGCGCATCGGCATCGGCGGGCGGCGCGTCGGCCAGCGCCAGCGAGGCGGCGCTGCTGACCTGCCCCCTGACGTCGAACAGGTCCTTGATCGAGATGGGCACGCCGGCCAGGGGCGAGGCAACGATGCCGGCCGCGCGCGCCGCATCGCTGGCGCGCGCTTCCATCAGCGCCTGTTCTCCATCGAGGCTGACATAAGCATGGCCACCCTGCGCCCGGTGCGCCTCGGCGCGCGCCAGCATGCGCTGCGTCAGCTCCACGCTGGTGATGCGGCCGGCAGCCAGGTCGGCCGCCAGTTCCCTTATCGTCGTCTTGCCAGTCAATTCCATGCTGCCTCCTCGATTTTCCAGGCATGCATCTTACCGGATGCAAGCGGCATAGTCGCCGCCCTGTCAGGCGCCCAGGAAGTCCAGCAGGGTCAGGGCGACGATCTTGCTGGCCTTGCGCAAATCATCGAGCGCCAGGCGTTCATCGGCCTTTTTCGCATTCGACTCGGGCACCGTGCGCGGGCCGGCGCCATACAGCACGGCGGGTATGCCCCGTTCGCCATACAGGCGCGCATCCGCATACAGGGGCGTGCCGACGGCAGGAATCGTCTCGCCAAGGATGGCTTGCGCATTTTTCTGCAGGCTGGCGACCAGCTGCTCGGAACCGGGCAAGGGCCGCAGCGCGTGCGACAGCAGCAGGCGGCGGATTTCGACGCGGATGCCAGGTTCGCCGCGCACGGCGTCTTCGATCAGCGCGCGTACCTGCGCTTCCACCGCTACCGGGTCTTCCTCCGGGATCATGCGCCGGTCCATCTTCATGACCACCTTGCCCGGCACCACATTGGTGTTCGTGCCGCCATCGATGCGGCCCACCAGCATGGTGGGCGAGTCGATGCCCGCCACCTTGGATTTGATCTTTTTCAGCTCCGGCAGCTGGCCGTAGATGGCGTTGAGGATCTTGTTGGCCGCCTGCAGGGCGTCATGTCCCGTCTCCGGCATGGAGCCGTGGCCCGACTTGCCATGCACGGTGATTTCCAGCTGCAGGCAGGCATTGTGCGCCGTGACGATGCCGTAGCTGAAACCGGCTGCGATGACGAAATCGGGCTTCGTCAGCTGCTGTTCCAGCAGCCAGCCCGGCCCCAGCAAGCCGCCGAATTCCTCGTCGTAGGTAAAGTGCAGTTCCAACTGCCCCTTTAAGGGCACGCCCAGCGCTTCGAGCGCGCGCGCGGCAAACACATAGGTGGCGAAATCGCCCTTCGAGACGGCCGTCGCGCGGCCATACATATAGCCGCCGTCGATCTGGCCGCCATACGGCGGATACGACCAGTTGTCGCCGGGCGGCACCACGTCGCCATGCGCATTCAGGGCCACCGTCGGCCCGCCTGCGGCATACGGGCGGCGCACGATCAGGTTGGTGATGCTTTGCATGCCATATGCCACCACCTGGTCCGCAGGCACCGCATGCTTTTCGGCGTTCCAGCCATACGCCTGCAGCAGTTGCGCCACCAGTTCCGCGTGGGGCGCGTTATTGCCGGGCGGCGTATCCGTCGGCTGCTGCACCACCTTCTGTAAAAATGCGACTTCTTCGTCGAAGTGTGCGTCGATCCAGGCCGTGATTCGTTCCGCGTGCGTTGTCATTTTGCTCCTTGCATGGTCTGTTGCAGCCAGGCGCCCAATTCGCTGCGCTCGGCCTCCGTCATATTGGTCAGGTTACCGATCGGCATGGCTTTCAGCTCGATGGCCTGCTTGTAGATTTGCGCCGCATGCTGGCGGATTTCCGTTTCATTATCCAGCATCATGCCGGCCGGCGCCGTGGCGAAACCCGCTTGCGTGGGCTGGGCCGAATGGCAGGTGGCGCAGCGCTGGGCGATGATGGCATGCACGCTCTTGAACTGCGCGGCAGGGTCCACCGCAGGTACCGCCGCCACGGGCGCTTTCGGCGCGATGGCCACGGCCACGGCCACCAGCAAGGCCACGCCGATTGCCGGATAACGCCACTCGACACGGCCCTTGTGGCGCAGGTTGAAGAAGTGGCGGATGAAAACGCCGGCCGCCATGATCAGCGCCAGCACCAGCCAGGCATGGTCGTTCCGATAAGTCATCGCGTAGTGGTTGCTGATCATGATGAACAGCACCGGCAAGGTAAAATAATTGTTATGCACGCTGCGCTGCTTGGCCTTCAAGCCGTGCTTGGGATCGGGCTGCTTGCCGGCCGCCATGGCTTCGACCATCTTGCGCTGGCCGGGAATGATCAGCATCAGCACATTGGCCACCATGATGGTGCCGATCATGGCGCCCACGTGGATATAGGCGGCGCGGCCGCTGAGCAAATGCGTGAGCACGTACGCGGCGCCGACGATCAGCGCGAACACCGTCACGCCGAACCACAGTTCATATTGCGCCAGCTTCGAACGGCACAGCAGGTCGTACACGGTCCAGCCGATGACGAGCGTGGCGATGCCGATGCCGATGGCCTGCCCGCTGGAGAGATCGGCCACGGCCTTGTCGATCATCATGGCCTGCGCATTGAAGTAGTAGGCGATGGTCAGGAGCGCAAAGCCGGACAGCCAGGTCGAATACGCTTCCCACTTGAACCAGTGCAGTTCCTTCGGCAGTTCGGCGGGCGCCACCAGGTATTTTTGCGGGTTGTAGAAACCGCCGCCATGCACGGCCCACAATTGCCCCGCCACGCCTTTCTTCGCCAGTTCGGAGCCGGGCGCGGGCGGGCGTATCGAGTTGTCGAGCCAGACGAAATAAAAGGAAGCACCGATCCAGGCGATGCCCGTGATGACGTGCAGCCAGCGGACGATCAGGTTCAGCCACTCCAGGCCGTACGGGATCAGGTAGGCAAATACTTCCATAAATTTCCTCTAGTCAGACCGAAGCCATATTCGTGCCAATCTACACAAGATAAACGGATTTACCGCCCATCACATGAAAAATATCGTATATTTGACATATTCAAATCGATATACAACAGAGCCGCCGCCACATGTCCAGCCTGCCGCAACACCTCGACCTGCACCTGATCCGCATCCTCTACCTGCTGCTGGTGGAAAAGAATGTCTCGCGCGTGGCGCTCAAACTCAATCAGCCGCAGCCTTCGATTTCCGCCTCCTTGCGCAAGCTGCGCGAATTGACGGGCGACCCGCTGCTGGTACGCGGCGCGCGCGGCATGGTGCCGACCCAGCATGGCGAAAGCCTGCTCAATCCGGCCAAGCGCATCCTCGACCAGACGGAGAGCCTGTTCGTCAAGAAGACGCCGTTCGTGGCGCAGGAAGAGGCGCGTACCTTCCATATCGCCGCGCCCGACTACCTGGACAGCCAGTTCCTGCCCAACGTGGTGGCCCTGCTGCGCCGAGGTTCACCGAAAAGCCGCGTCGTGCTGCACAGCCTGGGGCCGGGCATCGACCATATCCGCCAACTCTCCGATGGAGGCCTGGACCTGGTCATCGCCAACTGGGACGAGCCGCCCGCGCATCTGCATATCTCGAAACTGTTTGAAGACCCCATCATCTGCGCCATGCATGCGGAAAACGCCTATGCGCGGCGCACGGCCAGCGATGCCATGACACTCGACGATTATCTGAGTCTGCCTCACGTGGCGCCGTCGCAGATGATGCCCGGCTACCACGGCGTGATCGATTCCTTCCTCGAACGGCAAAACCTGCAGCGCAACGTGGTGGTGGAATCGGCGTATTTCGGCCTGATCCCCTACATGCTGACGCAGACGGACCTGGTGCTCACCACGGGCCGGCAATTCATGCGCTTCTATGAAAAAACCCTGCCGCTGAAAACGTATACCGTGCCCTTGAAATTCCCACCCATGCGTTTTTACCAGTTGTGGCACCAGCGCGTGCACCAGGCGCCCGAGCACAAATGGCTGCGCGACCAGGTCAGCGCGGCGGCCAAGGCGCTGGTGCAGCGATAGCCGCTATCAGCGCGCGCATATAATAGAGACAGGAACGGGGCGCTATCATCACCGCTTGCATGATCGGAAAACAATGACCACCCTTTCAGACCTGAACGCCGGCAGCCAGGCCGATTTTATCGCCCACCTGCACGGTATCTACGAACATTCGCCCTGGATCGCCCAGCGAGCGGCGCCCGCCCGGCCGTTCGCCAGCCTGACGGCACTCAAGACGGAACTGCAGCGCGTGCTGGCGCAAGCCTCGCCCGAAGAGCAGCTGGGGCTGATACGCGCCCACCCCGAGCTGGCCGGCAAGGCCGCCATCGCGGGCCAGCTGACGGCGGAGTCGACGCGCGAGCAGGCCAAGTCCGGCCTGAACCTGTGCAGTGCCGACGAATTCGCCTCCCTGCAGCGCCTCAACAGCGAGTACAACGCCAAATTCGGCTTTCCCTTCATCCTGGCCGTCAAGGGTCCGACGGGCGAAGGCTTGACGCGCCAGGACATCATCGCCACGTTTGCGCGGCGCCTGAAAAACCGCCACGCCGATGAACTGGCCGAATCGCTGCGGCAGATCAAACGCATCGCCGAACTGCGCCTGAACGACCTGTTCGACGTGCGCCTGGACTTCGGCCCGGCCATCATGCAGCAGGCGGAAACCCTGGCCGGCTGGAGCGACAGCGACTACAACCTGACCTGCGCCTACCTGACGCCGGCGCACCAGAAAACGGCAGCGCAGCTGGCCGACTGGATGCGGGAGGCTGGCATGCAGGTGCACATCGACGCCGTCGGCAATGTGGTCGGCCGCTATCTGTCCGACGCGCCAGGCGCAAAGACGCTGATGACGGGATCGCATTACGACACGGTGCGCAACGGCGGCAAGTACGACGGCCGGCTGGGCATCGTGCTGCCGATCGCCGTCGTGCGCCATCTGCATGAGCGGGGCGAAAAGCTGCCCTTCCACGTCGAGATTGTCGGCTTCGCCGAGGAGGAAGGCGTGCGTTTCAAGAGCACGTTTTTGGGCAGCACGGCCGTCACGGGCAAGTTCGACGTGTCGCTGCTGGAGCAACTCGATGCGGATGGCGTGAGCATGCGCGACGCGCTGGCCGCCGCCGGTCACGAGGCGAGCGCCATCGGCGCCATCGCGCGCGATCCGGCCGATTTGCTCGGCTATGTGGAAGTGCATATCGAACAAGGCCCCGTGCTGCTGGAGCGCGACCTGCCGCTGGGGATCGTCACGGCGATTGCCGGCAGCTCGCGCTACCTGGTCAATCTTGGCGGCGTGGCCAGCCACGCAGGCACCACGCCCATGACCATGCGCAAGGATGCGGCCAGCGCGGCGGCCGAAATCATCCTGCTGGTGGAGCAGCGCTGCAGCCATGGCGAAGCGCTGGTGGGCACCGTGGGGCAGCTGCACGTGCCTAACGGTTCCGTCAACGTGATCGCCGGCGCCTGCACCCTGTCGCTCGATATCCGCGCCGCCAGCGATGCTGTACGCCAAACGGCCGTCGACGATATTCTCGACGGCATCGCCGCCATCTGCGCGCGGCGCCAGATCGACTATCAGCTGGAGCTGCTGCTGTCGGCGCATGCGGCGCCGTGCGCGCCATGGCTGATGGCGCAGCTGGCGCAGGCCGTGGAATCCGTGGGCATAGCACCGTATGCGCTGCTATCGGGCGCCGGCCACGACGCCATGTCCATGGCCGCCATCACCGACGTGGCCATGTTGTTTACCCGCTGCGGCAATGGCGGCATCAGCCACAACCCGCTGGAAACCATGACGGCCGACGACGCCGACATCGCGGCGCGCGCGCTGCTGGCTTTTTTGCGCAATTACCAACCCAAGCCGTAAGGTTACACAGCCACCGCCCGCTCCAGCATCGCGTGCAGCAGCACGTTGCAGCCAGCTTCCAGGTGCTCGGGCTTGGCGTCTTCGATTTCATTGTGGCTGATGCCGTCCTTGCACGGCACGAAGATCATGCCGGCCGGCGCCAGCCGGGCCGCGTAGATGGCGTCGTGGCCGGCGCCGGACACCACGTCCATCACGGAGTATCCCAGCTTTGCCGTGGCGTTGCGCACGGCGCCCACGCAATCGGGGTGGAACGGGCATGGCGGGTAATAGGACACCCGTTCAAGAGATATATCCAGTCCCGTACCGGTGCGCGTGGCGTCGATAAAGGCCGTGATCTCGCCATGCATGGTGTTGAGCAGTTCGTCGTTCACATTGCGCAGGTCGATGCTGAATTTAACTTCACCGGGAATCACGTTGCGGCTGTTCGGGAAGACCTGCACCATGCCCACCGTGCCGCGTCCATACGGCGGGTAGCGGTTGGCAATGGCGACGACCTCCTGCATGATGCTGGTGGCCACCTGCAGCGCATCCTTGCGCAGGCCCATGGGCGTGGGTCCCGCATGCGCTTCCATGCCCGTCACCACGCAGTCGTACCATGACAGTCCCATCACGGCAGGCACCACGCCGATGACTTTATCGGCGTCTTCCAGCACGGGGCCCTGCTCGATATGCGTTTCAAAATAGGCGCCGATGGGATGGTCGCCCGGCACCTGGTCGCCCTTGTATCCGATGCGCGCCAGCTCCTCACCCACCGTTTTCCCCTCCGTGTCCTTGGCCGCGTAGGCCGTTTCGAGCGAGAAGGCACCGCAAAATACGCCGGAACCCATCATCACGGGTACGAAACGCGAGCCTTCCTCGTTGGTCCAGAACGCCACCTCGATGGGCGATCGCGTCTTGATATTGAGGTCGTTCAGGGTACGCACCACTTCCAGGCCCGCCAGCACGCCGTAATTGCCATCGAACTTGCCGCCCGTGGGTTGCGTATCGATATGGCTGCCCGTCATCACGGGCGGCAGGGTATTGTCCGTGCCGTCGCGGCGCATGAAGACATTGCCGATCTGGTCGATGGTGATGCTCATGCCCGCCTCCCGGCCCCAGCGCACCACCAGGTCGCGCCCCTGTTTATCCAGGTCAGTCAGGGCCAGGCGCTTGACGCCGCCCTTCACTGTCGCGCCGATCTGCGCCAGTTCCATCAGGGCCGCCCACAGGCGCTCGCCATTGATACGCAATTCATCCATCGTCAACTCCTTATACCGTGGTGGCGGAAAACGCGGGCCGTTCGACATAGCGCCCCGCCCCTTCGACGGCCATCAATTCGCCCTTGTGGAAGACCACCTTGCCGGCGGCAATCGTGGTACTGGGGACGCCGCGCACGGTGCGTCCTTCGAAGACGTTGAAGCCCCCTTTGGCGAACTGCGTGGCGGCGGAAATGGTGCGCCTGCCCTGCGGATCCCACAGCACGATGTCGGCGTCGCTGCCTACGGCGATGACACCCTTGCGCGGATACATATTGAAGATCTGCGCCGCATTGGTCGACGATACCTTGACGAATTCGGAGGGCGTCAGCATGCCGGAATTGACACCCGCATCCCACACGACGGCCATGCGTTCCTCGACGCCGCCGCAGCCGTTCGGGATGCGCGTGAAGTCGTCCTTGCCGGCCGCCTTCTGCTCGGCGCAAAAGGTGCAGTGGTCGGTGGCAGTCGTGTGCAGGTTGCCGCTTTGCAGGCCGTGCCACAGGGCCGCCTGATGGTGCTTGCCGCGAAACGGCGGGCTCATGACGTGGCCCGCCACGTAGTCGAAATCATCACTCTGATAGACGCTGTCGTCGATCACCAGATGGCCAGCCAGCGCTTCGCCATACACGCGCTGGCCATTGGCGCGCGCACGCGTGATGGCGTCGAGCGACTCGGCGCACGAGACGTGCACGATGTACACGGGGGTATTCAAAACATTGGCGATGGCAATGGCGCGGTTGGCCGCCTCTGCCTCCACGGCAGGAGGACGGGACAGGGGATGCGCCTGCGGCCCCGTGATGCCCTTCTTGAGCAGCGCCTGCTGCAACTGGAATACCAGCTCGCCGTTTTCCGCATGCACGGTGGGCAATGCCCCCAGTTCCAGCGAGCGGGTAAAACTTTTTACCAGGGTTTCATCGTCGGCCATAATGGCGTTTTTATACGCCATGAAATGCTTGAAGCTGTTCACGCCATGCTCGCGCACGAGGGTGCCCATCTCTTCATGTACCTGCTCGCTCCACCAGGTGATCGCTACGTGGAAGGTATAGTCGCCGGCCGCCTTGGCCGACCATTCCCGCCACTGGTGATAGGCCTCGATCAGCGACTGCTTCGGTGCGGGAATGACGAAGTCCATGATGGTGGTGGTGCCGCCTGCCAGTCCCGCCGCCGTGCCCGTGAAAAAATCATCCGACGTCACGGTGCCCATGAAGGGCAGGTTCATGTGCGTGTGGGTATCTATCCCGCCCGGCATCACGTACAGGCCGCCCGCGTCGATCACGTTGGCGCCGGCGGGTGCCAAAAGGTTCTCGCCGACGGCGGCGATGGTATCACCCTCGATCAGCACATCGGCGCGGAAGGCGCGGTCGGCGTTGACGACAGTACCGCCACGTATCAGTGTAGTCATCTTGTCTCCTTTGTGATTACGACTGCGGCGCCTGCTGCACGTGCGCCACGGCCTTGCCCTTCATCATGACGCCGTAGACGACGGCGGCGATGGCCACGCCCACGAACCAGGCGTAGGTATAAATGGTTTTAAAGCCTTCGGCCACGCCGGGAAACGCCGTGGGAAAGGCCGCGTTCAAAAAGCCCGGGATGTTCGGCAGCACGGCGATGACAAAGGCGATCAGCGCCGCCATGTTCCAGCCATTGCCATACGAGTAGACGCCGTCGTCGCGGTACAGCTGCTTGACGTCGAGCTGCGTCTTGCGCACAAAGTAGTAGTCGACGATGAGGATGCCGGCGATGGGCCCCAGCAGGGCCGAGTAGCCGATCAGCCACGTGAAGATATAGCCCTGCGTCGATTCAAGCACCTTCCACGGCATCATGACAATGGCGATGAAGGCCGTGATGTAGCCACCCATCTTGTACGAAATCTGCTTGGGTGCCAACGAGGAAAAGTCATACGCGGGTCCCACCAGGTTGGCCGCCAAGTTGACGCTGACCGTGTCGATCAGGAGGATGATCAGGGCGACCAGCACGGCGGCGCCCGTCATGCGGCTGGCCAGGTCGACGGGGTCCCATATGGCCTTGCCATACATGACCACGGAGCCGGCAGTGACGATCACGGCCAGCATGGCCAGCAATCCCATAGGTACGGGCAAGCCGATGGACTGGCCGATCACCTGGTCGCGCTGCGTCTTGGCGAAGCGCGTGAAGTCGGGAATGTTCAATGCCAGGGTGGCCCAGAAACCCACCATGGCTGTCAACGATGGCCAGAAGACGCTCCAGAACTGGCCCGCCTTCTTACCGCCCGGGATGAATTGCGATGGCTGGTCCAGCAGGCTGCCCACGCCGCCGGCCTTGCTGTGCACCCAGTACAGCAGCACGAAGCAGATGAGAATTTTCAAGGGTGCCGTGTAGGTTTCGAGCTTGCGGATCGATTCCATGCCGTGCAGGATGTAATAGAACTGGATGGCCCAGAAAGCCAGAAAGCACAGCAGCTGGCTGCCGTTGATGCCCAGGCCCGCGATCTTCTCGCCGCCCAGTTCATGGCCCACCAACACGCCCATCAGGGTGTAGATCATCTGGCCGCCGAACCAGGTCTGGATGCCATACCAGCCGCAGGCGACGACGGCGCGCATCAGGGCCGGCAAGCGCGCGCCCATGGTGCCGAACGAGGCGCGCGCCAGCACGGCATACGGGATACCGTACTTGGTGCCCGCATGGCCGATCAGGAGCATGGGCAAGAGCACGATGGCGTTGGCGAGAAATACCGTGAGCACGGCCTGGTAACCGGACATGCCGCTGTCGATCAGGCTAGCCGACAGGGTGTAGGCGGGAATACACATCACCATGCCGACCCACAGGGCGGCGAAGTGATACCAGCGCCAGGTGCGCTGCGCCGCCGTGGTGGGCGCCAGGTCTTCATTCCAGAGTTGCGTGTTGCCTGAATAGTCGTGGTTCACAGGTATGCTCCATCGGTTGGGAGGGGATCGGTTTTATAGAAACGGCTCGACTTTTAAGTCAATCTAGCTTACCGCAAAGGCCAGCCGCTGTTTACAAATATAACGCACGCAAAAAACGTGCCCTATGCCGACTCCGCCAATGCCCGAGGGTTGCGCGGATCCTGCGTCCAGTTCATGTACGGCTTGCCCGTGGCCTGCGGCACCATCGTGATGCAGCCCTGCACCGGGCAGGTGATTTCGCACAGGTTGCAGCCCACGCATTCTTCCTTGATCACCTCATACGTGCGCGTGCCGGCGGCGTCGATCAGTTGTGCAATCGACTGGTGCGACGTGTCTTCGCAAGCCACGTAGCACTTGCCGCATTTGATGCAGTCGTCCTGGTTGATCTGCGCGATGACCTGGTAATTCATGTCCAGATATTTCCAGTCCGTCGTGTTGGCCACGGCCTTGCCGGAAAAATCGCTGATGCGCTCGTAGCCCTTCTCGTCCATCCAGCGCGACAAGCCATCCTTCATCTCTTCGACGATGCGGAAACCATGCAGCATGGCCGCCGTGCACACTTGCACGCAGCCGGCGCCCAGGGCGAGAAATTCGGCCGCGTCGCGCCAGTTGCCGATGCCGCCGATGCCGGAAATAGGCAAGCCGCGCGTCTGCGGATCGCGGGCGATTTCCGCCACCATGTTCAGCGCGATCGGTTTGACGGCAGACCCGCAATAGCCGCCGTGTGTGCTGGCGCCGCCCACGATGGGCAAGGCCACCATGCGATCCAGGTCCAGCGAGGTGATCGAGTTGATGGTATTGATCAGCGAGACGGCATCCGCGCCACCCGCCTTGGCCGCGCGCGCCGGCATGCGCACGTCCGTGATGTTGGGCGTGAGCTTGACAATGACTGGAAGACGGCTGTGCTTCTTGCACCAGGCGGTGACCATTTGCACATATTCGGGTACCTGGCCCACGGCCGCGCCCATGCCCCGCTCCGGCATGCCGTGCGGGCAGCCGAAATTGAGCTCGATACCGTCCGCTCCTGTCGCCTCGACCTTGGGCAGGATGTCGGCCCAGTAATGCTCTTCGCAGGGCAGCATCAGGGAGACGATCATGGCGCGGTCCGGCCAGTCCTTTTTCACCTGCGTGATTTCGCGCAGGTTGATCTCCAGCGAACGGTCAGTAATGAGTTCGATGTTATTGAAGCCCACCACTTCGCGGTTCTTGCCATACAGGGCCGAATAGCGCGACGAGACGTTGACGGCCGCCGGGTCTTCACCCAGCGTTTTCCACACGACGCCGCCCCACCCCGCTTCGAACGCGCGCACCACGTTGTAGGCCTTGTCGGTGGGTGGCGCAGAGGCCAGCCAGAAAGGATTCGGCGCCTTGATGCCGCAAAAATCGATGCTGAGATCAGCCATTATGCAGCCTCCACTTTATTCAGGAAATCGGAATGGATGGCCAGTGCGGCCAGCTTGCCATGCTGGACGGCTTGCACCGTCAAGTCCTGCCCCGGCGCCACGCAGTCGCCGCCCGCGTAGATCCCCGGCAGCACCGTGCGAAAACCTGCATCGACGGCGATCTTGTCGCCTTCGCGCTGCAGCAGCGACGCCATCGGATCATGCAGCATGCCGGTGTCGAGACTCTGGCCGATGGCCTTGAAGATGGCGTCGGCCGCCACGTCAAACGTTTCACCCGTGCCCGCCAAACGCGTGCCCTGCATCCGCGTCTTCTCGAAGCGCATGCCGGCGACCTTGCCGGCAGTATCGAGCAGCACCTGCTGCGGCTGGGCCCAGGTCAGCATGCGCACCTGGTTGGCCTTGGCGATATCCTGTTCATGGTGGGTGGCCGTCATGGCCTCAAAGCCGCGCCGGTACACCAAGGTGACTTCCTCGGCGCCCAGCCGCTGGATTTGCACGGCCATGTCGATGGCCGTATTACCGGCGCCAATCACAATCGCGCGTTTCGGCACGGGCAGCGCGGTCAGGTCATCGGCCTGGCGCAGCGCGCTGATGTAGTCGACGGCGGCCAGCAAGCCAGGAGCGTCTTCGCCCGTCAGGCCCAGCTTGCGGCTGGCGCCCAGGCCCAGGCCGAGGAAGACGGCATCGTACTGCGCGTGCAAGTCGCGCAGCTGCAGGTCCTCGCCCAGCGCCTGGCGACATCGGATCTCGATGCCGCCGATGTCCAGCAGGAAGTCGATTTCCTTTTGCGCGAAGTCGTCCGTCAGCTTGTATTTGGCAATACCGTATTCATTCAAGCCGCCTGCCTTGCCTTCCTTTTCAAAGATCACCACGTCGTGGCCCAGCATGGCCAGGCGGTGCGCGCACGACAGTCCCGCCGGTCCCGCGCCGACGATGGCTATCGTCTTGCCCGTGGCGGCCGCCCGCCTGAACGGGTGGCTGGCAAAGTGCATGTGGTCGACGGCGTAGCGCTGCAAGAGACCGATTTTCACCGGCTGGCCTTCCGCGTCGTGGTTGCGCACGCAGACGTCTTCGCACAGGATTTCCGTGGGGCAGACGCGGGCGCAGCTGCCGCCGAGGATATTCTGTTTCAGGATGCCGGCGGCGGCGCCGTTGATGTTCTTGTCGTGGATGTTGCGGATGAAGCTGGCCACGTCGATTTCCGACGGACAGATACGGCTGCACGGCGCGTCGTAGCAATACAGGCAGCGGGCGCTTTCGATGGCCGCCTGGCGCGCCGTCAGGGGCGGCGCCAGGTCCGTGAAATGGCCCGCCAATTCCTCGTTGGGCAGGGCGGGATGCGGCAAATAGTTCAGGGACTCGATCATCGCGTTTTCCTTCTTTGAGCCTGCGGTGGATTTTTAGTTTTAAACCGTCACTTCATCTGGGGAAAAGCAAATTCCACACCAGCGCTTGCCGTGTTTGGCCAGCGCTGCATCACGGCCTTGTGGCGCGTGTAGAAGCGCACGCCTTCGGGGCCATACGCGTGGTGGTCGCCGAACATGCTGCGCTTCCAGCCGCCAAAGCTGTTGAAGGCCATCGGCACGGGCAAGGGGATGTTGACGCCCACCATGCCGACCTGGATCTGTCGCACGAATTCGCGCGCCACGCCGCCGTCGCGCGTGTAGATGGCCACGCCGTTGCCATACTCATTGGCGTTGATCAGCTCCACCGCATGCACCACATCAGGACAGCGCAGCACGCACAGCACGGGACCGAAAATCTCTTCCTTGTAGATGCTCATATCGCGTGTCACATGGTCGAACAGGGTACCGCCGACAAAGAAACCGTTCTCGCGGCCCGGCACCACATGGTTACGGCCATCGACCACCAGAGTCGCGCCCTGCTCCACGCCCGAGGCGATGAGTTTCTCGATGCGCTGCTTGGCTGCCAGCGACACGACCGGCCCCATTTCCGCACCATCAGCCATGCCGTCGCGCACTTTCAGTGCAGCCGTGCGCGTTGCCAGTGCGTCGATCAACTTGTCGCCCGCATCGCCCACGGCCACGACCACGGAGATGGCCATGCAGCGCTCGCCCGCCGAACCGTAGGCCGCGCCGATCAGCGCATCGACCGTCATGTCCATGTCCGCGTCGGGCATCACCACCATGTGATTCTTCGCGCCACCCAAGGCTTGCACGCGCTTGCCGCTGGCGCTGCCACGCGCATAGATATATTCGGCGATCGGCGTCGAGCCGACAAAGCTGATCGCCTGCACCACGGGATGGTCGAGCAAGGCGTCGACCGTCACCTTGTCTCCCTGTACCACGTTGAAGACGCCGTCGGGCAAGCCCGCTTCTTTCAGCAATTTCGCGTGCAGCAAGGACGCGGACGGATCGCGCTCGGATGGTTTTAGAACGAAGGTATTGCCGCAGGCGATGGCGACGGGGAACATCCACATCGGCACCATCACCGGGAAGTTGAATGGCGTGATGCCGGCCACCACGCCCAGCGCCTGGCGCATGGACCAGGCGTCGATGCCGCGCGAAATCTGGTCCGTGAATTCACCCTTTAACAGTTGCGGAATGCCGACGGCAAACTCCACCATCTCGATGCCGCGCGCCACTTCGCCCTGCGCATCGGCAAAGGTCTTGCCATGTTCGCGCGTGAGCATGGCGGCAAATTCATCCGTGTGCTGCTGGCACAGCTGCAGATAGCGAAACAGCACGCGGGCACGCGTCAAGGGCGGCGTGGCCGACCACGAGGGAAAGGCGGCGGCGGCCGCCTGCACGGCCGCGTCGACGTCTTCCACTGTGCCGAGCGCCACGCGGGCGACGGGTTCGCCCAGAGCGGGGTTGTAGACGTCGCCGTAGCGGCCACTCCGGGTGTCGACTTTGGCGCCGTTGATGTAGTGGGTGATGGTATCGAGATCGTTCATGGTAATCCTTAGTCGAGATTTTTTAATACCTTGGCCAGCTTGCCAAACAGCTCGTCGACATGCTGTTTTTCCAGCACCAGCGGAGGCGACAGAGCGATGATGTCGCCTGTCGTGCGTATCAGCACGCCGTCGGCGAAGGCCTGCTTGAAAGCGTTGAAGGCGCGCGCGCCTGGTTTGCCGGCGATGGGAGCGAGTTCGATGCCGGCGATCAGGCCGATGCTGCGCAAGTCGATCACGTGCGGCAAGCCTTTCAGGGAATGCACGGCGTCGCTCCAATACGCCTGCATCGCTTTAGCGTGGCCGAGGATGTCCTGTTCCTCGAACACGTGCAAGGTGGCCAGCGCAGCGGCACAGGCGAGCGGGTGGCCGGAATACGTGTAGCCGTGGAACAGCTCGATGCCGGGCGGCGCATCCATGAAGGCGTCGTGGATATACTTTTTGCTGAAGACGGCGCCCATCGGCACCATGCCGTTGGTCAGGCCCTTGGCCGTCGTCATCAGGTCAGGCTCGACGTCGAAATAGTCGGCTGCGAATGGCGTCGTCATACGGCCAAACCCCGTGATGACTTCATCGAAGATCAGCAGGATGCCATGCTTGGTGCACAGCTCGCGCAAGCGTTTCAGATAGCCTTTCGGCGGAATCAGCACGCCCGTGGAACCGGCCACCGGTTCGACGATGACGGCGGCAATCGTCGAGGCGTCGTGCAGGGCGACGATGCGTTCGAGTTCATCGGCCAGGTGGGTGCCGTATTCGGGCTCGCCCACCGTATAGGCGTTCTTGTCCAGGTTGTGCGTGTGCGGCAGGTGGTCCACGCCGGGCAACAAGGGGCCGAAGGTCTTGCGGTTGCCGCCGATGCCGCCCACGGAAATGCCACCGAAGCCCACGCCGTGATAACCGCGTTCGCGGCCGATCAGGCGGGTACGTGCGCCCTCGCCGCGCGCCCGGTGATAGGCCAGCGCAATCTTCAACGCCGTGTCGACGGCTTCGGAGCCGGAGTTGGTGTAGAACACATGGCCGAACTTGTGGCCCGTGTAGTCCATCAGTTTTTCCGCCAGGTCGAAGGCGGCCGGATGGCCCATCTGGAAAGTGGGAGCGAAGTCGAGCTGGCCCACCATGTCGCGGATGGCCTCGACGATTTTCGGCTGCGCATGGCCGCATGGCACGCACCACAAGCCGGCAGTGCCATCGAGGATGGCGTTGCCATCGACATCCTTGTAATACATGCCTTCGGCCGAGACCAGCAAGCGCGGCTTGGCCTTGAAATCACGGTTGTTCGTAAACGGCATCCAGAATGCCGACATCGATTCCGGCCTTGTTTCGTTCATGACCTTCTCCTTGGGATGGACTGGCGCGGGGCCAGGATCGTTTTTGACGAAGCGTAAAATAATTTACCAGTTGGCAAAAAGCTGATGTAATAATAGACAGGCCACCTCCAATGGCACAGATACACAAACGGCAAAGTACCCCAACCGTACAGGTCGGAAAACCAGTACAGTTTTGTGCAAGGCAACAAAGGAGCCACCGGTGACGCATAACGTGAAGCAGGACGAGGGCGAAGGTAGCGCCAGTGACTGGCCCGTGCTGGACATCGACCGCCAGAAGAAGGGTGGCCTCGTCGAGCAAATCGTCATCGCCATCAGCGTCATGGTGGGTAGCCGCGCCCTGCGCATCGGCACGCGTATGCCATCCGTGCGCCAGTTCGCCCGCTGCAATGGCGTGTCGACGTTTACCGTCGTCGAATCGTATGACCGCCTGGTCAACCTCGGCTTGCTGTCGTCGCGGCGCGGTTCCGGCTATTTCGTCGCGCGCCACGATATCGCCGCCTCGCCACAGGCGGCACTCATTGCCAACACCCTTGCCAGCCCCACCGCCATCGACGCCCTCACGCCGGACCTGTATTCGGGCGTGTCCGATGCCCTGCCCGTGGGTGCGGGTTGGCTGCCGCCCGAGATGTATGGCGAAGCGACCGTGCTCGATGCCGTGCGCCAGGCCATGCGCATTCCCGCCAGCCGCCTGCGCGGCTACGGCCACCCACTGGGCTTTGCCTCGCTGCGCCAGCACCTGGCAAGCAGCCTGTCGGAAGAGCTGTTCCAGGTGGAGCCGGACCAGGTCCTGCTGACGCACGGCGCCACGCATGCTTTTGACTTGATCCTGCGCAGCCTGACCAAACCGGGCGACACGGTGCTGGTGGAAGACCCCGGCTACAGCAATCTGCAGTCGCTGATCCTCCACCACGGCTGCATCCCCGTGGGCATTGCGCGCGGCGAATCGGGCCTCGATCTCGATGCACTGGCCAGCGAAGCCGCACGCGCGCAACCCAAGCTGATGTTCGTCAACACGGTGCTGCAAAATCCGCTCGGTACCTCGCTGAGCCAGGCGCAGACGCACCGCCTGCTGGCGCTGGCCGAGCAATTCGATTTCTGGCTGGTGGAAGACGATATCTACCGCGAACTGGCGGCGCGCGGCGACGCGTCGCTGGCGGCCATGGATGGCTTGCGCCGCGTGATCCGCGTGGGCAGTTTTTCCAAGACCCTGTCGCCCGTGCTGCGCGTGGGCTCGATTTGCGCCTCGCCGTCGTTGGTGGCCGAGCTGGTGCGCGTGAAAATGCTGGCAGGGTTGACGACGTCGGAAATCAACGAGCGCGCCGTCTACCACGCCATCTCCGCACGGCCCTACAAGCGCATGGTGGAACGCCTGGTGGCGCAGCTCGATGCGGCCCGCGAGCGCAGCATCGAATGCCTGGCGCAGGCGGGCATGGCACCCGTGGCGCGGCCCCGTGGCGGCATGTTCGTCAGCGCCGGCTGGCCCGACCTGCAGACGCCGGAATGGAATGGCAAGATCATCGCGGACATGGCCTTGAAGGCCGGCATCCTGCTGTCGCCGAACGAATTTTTCATGCTGCGCGCGCCCGAAACGGTATGGTTCCGCTTCAACGCGGCCTACACCGATACCCCCGTGCTGCAGACTTTCCTGCAATCGATACGCCCAAGCTAAAGAACCCGTCATGGCCAGCGACAAATCCCCTGCCCTTCCCGTGAAAAATGCCGGCGGCCGGCGCCTGCAAAACCGCGACCGCCTGGAAGCGGACATCCTGGAGCAAGCCGTGCGCGCGTTCGCGCAAAGCGGCTATGAAGGCGCGTCAATCGCCACCATCGCCGAACGGGCCGGCCTGTCGAAGCAAAACCTGATGTATTACTTCCCCTCCAAGCAGCTGCTGTACCAGCGCGTGCTCGACGACGTGCTCGACGACTGGCTGGCGCGCATGGAGTCGCTGGCCAATGAACACGACGAGCCGCGCGACGTGCTGCGCGCGTACATCGGCGCCAAGCTGCGTTTTTCGCACGAACAGCCGTGGGCTTCGCGCGTGTATGCGCTGGAAGTGATCAATGGCGCGCCACTGTACGGTGCACAGATACGCGACCGGGTCGTGCCCCTGCTGCGCAAAGATATCGCCGTCTTCGAAGCCTGGATCGCCGCCGGCAGGATCGCGCCCGTCAACGCCACGCATCTGATGTTCGCCATCTGGGCAATGACGCAATCGTACGCGGATTTTTCAGCGCAAATGGCGCTGGTGCTGGAACGCAAGCAACTCACGCGCAAGGATTACGAGGATGCGGAAATCCTCATCGCGCACATGGTGCAGGCGGCGGTATCCATGCCGCCAGCAGGCGAAAAAAAACCGCCTTGAAAGGCGGTTTCCTGAACAGCGCGCAAACTTACGCCGCCGTCTTGCCCTTGCGGCGGCGCGCCATGAAGCCAACCAGGCCCAAGCCTGCCAACAGCATCGCATAGGTTTCCGGTTCCGGCACGGCCGAGACATAACCGGCCACGTTGGTGGCGTTGAAATAATGGTTGGCGTTGACCTGGATGTTCGAGGCCCAGTTACCCACCACCACGTTGCCGTTGATCTGGCCATTGCCACCGGCCAGGGTCGCCAGCGGCGCCAGAATGCTGCCGTACAAGCCGACGCCGTTCAAGGTGATGGTTTGCGCTTCGTAGAAGTTGTACAGCACATTATATTTGCTGAAATCGCCGTAGCCGCCGGACAGGTTCACATTCTTGCCACTGATATTGAGGATCAGCGTGTCATTCGTGTGAAGGTTGCTGAACTTGAAGTTATTCACCGAGCCCAACGTCGCGGAATTGAGATCGAACACTTGCACGCTGCCCGTGCCGCCCTTCAGGGTCATGCCGCCGTAAGCCACGGAGCTGCTGCCCGTGGACGCCACTTTCGCCAGCGAGGTCGAGGTGTTCTTCAGTTGGGCCGACGTGGATGCAAACGATACGGGCGACGCCGTGGTCTTGGTCGCCGTCTTCAGGCCCACGCTGCTTGTCGTCGTGCTGCCGCCCACAAAGTAATTGCCGTTCTTGATCGAGCCGGAGCTGTAGTTCAGGTTGCCGCCAACGACCAGCGCATAGCCGGTATTGCCGTGCGTGACGTAGGCGTCCTTGTTCTTCTCATTGATCGAATAGCTCGACGCCGACAGGTTACCGGCAACCAGCACGCCGCCTTCGACATCGCTGCCGGACGCGCTGAAGTTGCTCAGGGAATACAAATTGGCGCCACCGATACCCAGATCGACAACACCGGCTTGCGCGGCACCGGCGGCAAACACGGTCGACAGAACGAGAAGGAGTGGCAATTTAGGCATGCTTGGCATTTTATTTCCAAAAAGAAAATTAACTTGACGCCAGAATATCATATCTATCTGATTTGAGATGTCGCTATTCAACAAATTTTGTAATGATTATGCAAACACAGTTGCGAAATGAGAATTATTCCCCCGTCGCTGCCCGGAGAATGCCCAGGCCATCCGGATGAAGCTTTGAGCAGACGGCAGAACAGCCGTCTGTTCTGCACTTTCAATATTGCTGAGAAGCGCAGGCAACTTGATGATACGATCGCGGCAGCGCCAGGTCAGGCCAGCCCACATAGTACGAAATCATAAGGATGAAGCACGCATGAAACGATTGTCCCTAGGCGCACTGATGCTGGCATATGCCTGCGGCGCGCACGCCGATGTTGTTAACATGATCGATAACCAGCCGCTGAGCGAAACCTGGCTCAACGCGGGCTTTTATTCGTACCACTTTCAGCGCGACAAGAATCTGAACGACAGCAATCCGGGCCTGGGCGCCGAGTACCGCTTTTCCACCGTCGCCTCGATCACGGCCGGGCGCTTCTACAATAGCGACCGCGCCTATTCGAACTACCTGGGCGTGTACTACCAGCCGATCAAGGTGGGCCCGCTGCGCATCGGCGCCGTCGTTGGCGGCTTCAGCGGCTATCCGAAGATGCGCGATGGCGGCTGGTTCCCGGCCCTGGTCCCCACCATCAGCTATGAATACCAGCGCGTGGGTGTGAATATCGCCATCGTGCCGTCCTACAAGGATCGCCTGTATGGCGCCCTCAGTTTCCAGCTGAAACTCAAGGTGTTCGAATAGCCGTTTGTCACTGCCTGTCACCGTTCGGTCCGCCATTCCTGCCATTCGTCGCATACGCGATGCCCGGCAGCAAGGTTTTACCTATAGTGGATTCATCGCCAGCATGCATACGGCAACGGCACCCACACGACAGGAGAACGGCATGAAAGACATCAATTCGGCACCGGGCAGCACTTCCTTCAGCGCTTTCTGGAACGAGCTGTGCGCTTACATGCGCCAGGGCATGGCCGCCCTGCGCGCCATGTCCTGGCCCATGCTGCTGGCATGCTGCCTGGGCCTGGCGTTCCTGATCACCATCTTGCCGCTTGCCATCATGCTGTTTGCCCTCGTCATGCTGCTGAAATGGGCAAGCAACAGCGACGATGTCTGCGCAGACGAAAAAACGCCAGGCTCGCAGCAGTCGCCGCAATAAAAATTTCGTCGTGGCAAGAGTGCAATGATGGTTCTATGGCACTATGGATGGGCGCGGCACTGACGGGCATCAAACCCATCTCGATGGAGGGCTTTGAGACGGAACGCTACGCAGTATCCATGATCGAAGCTACTCCCCCACAGCCATAGGAGTTTTCTGATGACCACGACAGCAAAAGCGACAGCAGCTACGACCATTCCCTGCCTGCGCTACCGCGACGCGCCCGCCGCCATCGAATGGCTGTGCAAGGCGCTCGGCTTTGAAAAACAATTAATCGTGCCTGACGGCAACGGTGGCGTCGCCCATGCGCAACTGAGCTTTGGCAATGGCATGGTCATGGTGGCGCCGGCCCTCGACAGCGACTATGGCCGCCTGATGAAACTGCCCGGCGACATCGGCGGCGCCAACACGCAAAGCTGCTACCTGGTCGTCAGCGATGCCGATGCCGTCTACCGCAGCGCGCGCGAAGCCGGCGCCGAAATCGTGCTCGACATCAAGGATGAAGATTACGGCGGACGGGGCTTTACCTGCCGCGACCCGGAAGGCCATATCTGGAGCCTGGGCACCTACGATCCATGGTAAAACGGAGAACAATGATTATCAGTACCCTCACCGCCGCCAGCCTTGCGTTGATCGGCGGTTTCCTGTCCGCTCCCGTCCTCGTGGACGAGCACCTCAACCGTGTCCACCCTCCGTCCGGCAAGGCGCCTTCGGCAGCCACTGCAGCCCTGCACCAGAACCTGTGGATCGCCGACCTGCACGCCGACAGCCTGCTGTGGCAACGCAATCTGAACCGCGACAAGCAGCGCGGACATGTCGACTTCCCCCGCCTGCAACGGGCCAACGTGGCGCTGCAAGCCTTTTCCGTCGTCACCAAGACGCCGCGCAAGATGAATATCGAGCGCAATGGCAGCGACACGGACAACATCACGGCGCTGGTGGTGGCGCAAGGCTTGCCGCCTGCCACCTGGAACAGCCTGCTGGCACGCGCCACCTGGCAGGCCGGCGAGCTGCGTCAGCAAGCGGCCAAGAGCCATGGCAAGGTCCGGGTCATCGGCAGCCGCGCCCAGCTGCGCAGCTTCATCGCCGCGCGCGAAAAGGATCCCGCCCTGCTGGCCGGCTGGCTGACACTGGAAGGTGCGCATGCGCTCGAAGGCAAACTGGACAACCTCGACACCCTGTACCAGGCCGGCTACCGCATGGCCGCGCCCACGCATTTCTTCGATACGGAACTCTCGGGCTCCCAGCACGGCCTGAAGAAAGGCGGTCTGACGCCGTTGGGCAAGCAATGGCTGCGCGCCATGGAGCAGCGCAAGATGATCGTCGACCTGGCACACGCCTCGCCGGCCACCATCGACGACGTGTTAACGTTGGCGAAACGCCCCGTGATGGTGTCGCACACGGGCGTGCGCGGCACCTGCGCCAATGGGCGCAACCTGAGCGACGCACAACTGAAACGCATCGCCTCCCAGGGTGGCCTGGTGGGCATCGGTTTCTGGAATACGGCCGTCTGCGGCAAGGACGTGGCATCCATCGCGCGCGCCATCAAGTACGCGGTAAAACTGATCGGAGCGGAACACGTGGCCTATGGCTCGGACTTCGATGGTGCTGTCACCACGGCCATCGACGCCACCGGCTTGCCGCGCTTGACGCAAGCCCTGCTCGACGCAGGCTTGTCGGAAGCGCAGGTCCGCCGCGTGGCGGGCGAAAACGTGCGCGACTTTTTACTGAAAAACCTGCCCGATGATGACGCCTAGACTAGCCTAGCGCCTGGATCAGGGCCTGGTTCGCCACCTGGCACGGCCGGATGCGTATCAGCTTGCGGTACAGCGGCGGCATCGTCTCGCACAGCGCCAGCAGCGCGTCTGCCGGCATACCGGGACGCACGTACTGGAATTGCGCCGGATTATTCTCCGGCAGCGCCCCTTCCATCGTGGAGCCGTAAGCGCCCAGGGTCATGAAACTGGCGGCGCTGTCGTCCGGGCCGATGGCCAGCACGAAGGTGCCATGCTTGGGGTGGCCCAGATAGCTTTTGATTTCTTCCTGCAGCGCCGGCTCGGCGCCGGCCATCAATTCATAGCGCAATTGCGCGTACTGGCGCGTGCATTCCATGAACGGCGTGCGGATGGCCGATTGCGCCAATTTCCCCGGCATGCACAGCAGCAGGTTGCCAAAGGAATCGAGCAAGGCGGCCGCGTCGCCCTGGCCGCCATCGCGCACATCTTGCTCCATGGCCGCTTGCAGGAATGGCGCCAGGCCGGCATCGGGTGCATGCGGGGCGCAGCGGTAAGTCAGGGCGTCGGGATAACGGCGGCGCAAGGCGCGCACCACGACATGCTCGGACGGCAAGGTGGCCGGATCGCGCAAGTGCACGTCGTCGCCGGCGTTCAGCAGCTGCATCACCTGCGCCGATGTCGCTTCAAACACGAGCGAACACAGTGCCTGCGTCGCCTCGTGGATGCTCTTGCCGATGAAAAAAGATTTGGGCGCGGCGCCGGACGGCAGGCGCGCATACTCGCTGGCGCCGCGCACGGCCGGATAGCAAAAGCTGCGGCCGGCCTGCGCCTGCAGCGGCGCCGGCAGGGCCGTGAACGTGGCAGCGCCATCGTAATTGATACCTGCCTTGACGTCGGGCGCGGCCACCACCACATTGAAACCGGCCGCCAAAATCGCCCCCGTGCACATGCAGCAGGGGTCGAGCGAAGTGACGATAGTCAGTTCGCCAGGCGACGGCAAGGGCGTGCCCTTGGCGCGCTCGGCGAAATACCAGTCCACCAGCTGACGCTCGCCATGCGCGGTGGGGTCGAACACCAGGCCCAGGCGCACGACATTGTTGTGCATCGATTGCAGCACGTTGCCAGTGCCATCGAGCAGCACGCCGCCCACGCCAAAGGTACCTTGCGTCTTGGCTGCCATGGCTTCGGCCGCGGCAATCGCCACGGCCGCCTGGATGTCGATCGTCTTGTTCAAGCGGATCCTGTTACTTCATGTCCAGGTCGGAATTGCCGAAGCCGTGCGGCAGCAGCCAGCCCGCCGTCACTTCCATGACATCGTTTTTCAGGTTCGTCAGGATCACCGGCAAGTCGGCACCGCCCATCTCGAATATCACCTGGCGGCAGGCGCCGCATGGCGAGATCGGTTCCGCCGTATCGCCCGTGACGGCCAGCTTGGCGAAGTCGCCCGGTTTGCAGCCATGCGCGATGGCGCTGAAAAACGCCGTGCGCTCTGCACAGTTGCACAGGCCATACGCGGCGTTTTCCACGTTACAGCCACGGAAGACGCGGCCATCCTTGCACAGCAATGCTGCGCCCACCTTGAAACGCGAATACGGCGCGTAGGCCAGTTCACGGCCGGCGTTGGCTTCCGCGATCAGTTCTTGGTTGTTCATTTGCTTATCTGTCTGTAAAACCCGCGAAAGGCCGGGGTCAGACCCTCAGGGTCTGACCCCGGATTTTGCTTCTAGGGTTAAGTTATGGTCGAATGGTACGGTAAATCACCGGCTTGGCTGTCAGCGCCACCGCGCTGATGGCATACGCTTCCTGGATTTCCCTGACGGCTTGCTGCGCCGCCGCTTGCGTGCGCGCGTGCACCATGGCCAGCGGCTGGCCAATGGCAACTTGCTCGCCCAGGCCCACCAGATCCGTCAGGCCCACAACGAAATCGATGCTGTCCGTCGGACGGCGGCGGCCACCACCCAAGGCCACCACGGCCAGGCCGATGGCGCGGCAATCGCGCACGTTGGCAAAGCCGGCGGACAACGCCGGTGCCGGCACGACGAACGGCGCTTTTTCCAGATGCTTGTCCGGATTCTCGACCAGATCAGCCGGGCCGCCCAGGGCGGACACCATGCGCGAGAAGCGTTCAGCCGCTTCGCCAGAATCGAGGGCCGCCATCAATTTGACGCGCGCTTCCTCTTCGGTGGCGGCCAGGCCACCCAGCACCAGCATCTCGGCGCACAGCGCCAGGGTCACTTCATGCAGGCGCGCGGGACGCGAACGGCCCGTCAGATAATCCATGGCGCCGCGCACTTCCAGCGCATTACCGGCGTACGGCGCCAGCGATTCATTCATGTCCGTCAAAATCGCCGACGTCTGCATGCCCGCGCCATTGCCTACGGCAACGATGCTCTCGGCCAGTTCCACCGACTTGTCGTAGGTCGGCATGAAGGCGCCCGTGCCCACTTTCACGTCCATCACTAGCGCGTCCAGGCCCGCCGACAGTTTCTTCGACAGGATGGAGCCGGTGATCATGGCCACCGATTCCACGGTGGCGGTGACGTCGCGGATACTGTAAAAACGCTTGTCGGCCGGCGCCAGCTGCGCCGTCTGGCCGATGATGGCCACGCCAACTTCATTGACTACTTTGCGGAACAATTCATTGTCCGGCACCGTGCAATAGCCGGGAATGGCGTCGAACTTGTCCAGGGTGCCGCCGGTGTGGCCCAGGCCGCGGCCCGAGATCATCGGCACGTAGCCGCCGCATGCGGCGACCATAGGGCCGAGCAGCAGGGAAACCACGTCGCCCACGCCGCCGGTCGAATGCTTGTCGACGACGGGACCAGGCAGGTTCAGCGAACGCCAGTCCAGCACGTGGCCGGAATCGCGCATGGCCAGGGTGAACGCCACGCGCTCGTCCATGTTCATGTCGTTGAAAAAGACGGCCATGCCCAGTGCCGCGATCTGGCCTTCGCTGACGCTGCCGTCAGTGATGCCGCGCACGAAAAACTGGATTTCCTCGGCGCTCAAAACACCCTTGTCGCGCTTCTTGCGGATGATTTCTTGGGTTAACAACATGGAATAACTCCAATCATGAGATCTGGGGTCAGAACCGACGGCTCTGACCCCAGCTTTGCAACACTAGTTGCTCATCAGACGCCGTAAGGTATCCACACGTTTTTCACTTGCGATGCATGCGCCAGCACGGCACGGCCACCACTTTGGGCGGCACTGTACCAGTCGCGGCCTTTGGCGCCACCGACCCAGGTGCGCTTCAGGGTGCCGGCCGACAGACGCTCGACTTCCGCGCAGCCTTCGGCGGATCCGTCATGGCGCCAGACGGCGTCGATGTCGGCGTGCGTGGCCAGGGTGCGCGCCAGTTCATCGGCGTTGCCGCTGATGATGTTGACGACGCCGCCCGGCAGATCGGACGTATCGAAGACCTGGTACAGGTCCAGCGCGGAGAGCGGATGCGCTTCCGACGGCACCACCACCACGCGGTTGCCCAGCGCGATGGCCGGCGCCACCAGCGAAATGAAGCCCAGCAGTGGCGCTTCATTCGGGCAGACGATGCCGATCACGCCGACCGCTTCATTGAGTGCCACGGTGATGCCCTTGGTGGGCGGCTGGTGCGCCAGGCCGTCGTACTTGTCAGCCCAGGCTGCGTAGTAGAACAGGCGTTCGATCGATGCCTGCACTTCCTTCTCAGGATTTTTACTGCCCGTCATGGCGGCGATGCGGGCGGCGAATTCGTCGGCGCGCGCAGCCAGGTTTTCGGCGATGTAGTACAGCACTTGCGCGCGGTTATGCGCCGTGGCGCTGCTCCAGCCGGACGCTTTATGGGCCGCTTCGACGGCGTTGCGGATATCCTTGCGGCTGCCCACGCCCACTTCGGCCAGCAGGGCGCCGTTCGCGCCGAACACCGGTGCGCTGTAGGCGCCGTCAGGGCGTGCCTGCTTGCCGCCGATGTACATCTTGGCCGTGCGGTCGATGGCGAACGGATCGGCTGCCGCCGGTTTTGCGTTGCCTTTAGCCTTGGATTCGACTACGGGCAAGGCCGGGCGCGCATCTTCGGCCAGGGCCGTCATATATTCCAGCATGCCTTCGCGGCCGCCTTCGCGGCCAAAGCCCGACTCGCGGTAGCCGCCGAAGCCGCAAGCGGCGTCGAACTGGTTGGCGCTGTTGATCCACACCACGCCAGCCTTGATGGCAGGAGCAATGTCCAGCGCCAGGCTGATCGACTCGGTCCACACGCTGGCGGCCAGGCCGTACACCGTGTTATTCGCCAGCTGCACCGCTTCGGGCGGCGTGCGGAAGCTCATGGCCACCAGCACGGGGCCGAAGATTTCAGCCTGTGCCACGGCAGCCGACGTCGACGCGCCCGTGATCAGCGTAGGCGGGAACCAGGAGCCGTCTGCCGGCAATTCGCACGCGGGCTGCCACACGTCGCAGCCTTCGGCACGGGCAGAGTCGACCAGCGCGGCGATACGCTGGCGCTGCACCGGGTCGACCAGCGCGCCCACGTCCATCGATTTGTCCAGGGGCGAACCAAGGCGCAGGTTTTCCATGCGCGCGCGCACCTTGTTCAGGAAGCGCTCCTGTATCGATTCCTGCACCAGCAGGCGCGAACCGGCGCAGCAGACTTGGCCCTGGTTGAACCAGATCGAATCGACCAGGCCTTCCACGGCACCATCCAGGTCAGCGTCTTCGAAGACGATGAACGGCGACTTGCCGCCCAGTTCCAGCGAGAGCTTCTTGCCGCTGCCGGCCGTCGCTACACGGATCAAACGGCCCACTTCCGTGGAGCCCGTAAACGCGATCTTGTCGACGCCAGGATGGTTGACGATGGCCGAGCCCACGCGGCCGTCGCCGGTGACAATATTGACCACGCCGGCCGGCACGCCCGCCTGCACGCACAATTCGGCGAACAGCATGGCGGTCAGCGACGTGAATTCAGCCGGCTTGAAGACGACCGTGTTACCGGCCGCCAGGGCCGGGGCGATTTTCCACGACAGCATCAGCAGGGGGAAATTCCACGGCACGATCTGGCCCACCACGCCCACGGCGCGGTAGTCGGCGAATTCTTCCGACTGCAGCTGCGCCCAGCCAGCATGATGGTAGAAGTGGCGCGCGGCCAGCGGCAGATCGATATCGCGCGTTTCGCGGATGGTCTTGCCGTTGTCCAAGGTTTCCAGCACGGCGAACAGGCGCGCATGCTTTTGCAGCAGGCGTGCCAGCGCGTACATGACTTTCGCGCGGCCGTGGCCACCCATACCTTGCCATACGGGCAGCGCGCGGCGCGCCGCTGCCACGGCGCGTTCCACGTCCGTGTCGCTCGCTTGCGTCAGTTCGGCCAGTTGCGTGCCATCGGCAGGATTGGTTGAGGCAAACAGTTCCGCCGGCTCGCTCCAGGCATTGTCGATGAACAAACCGAATGTGCGCTGGTGGCCATCGAGCCAAGCCTGCGCTTCTTTTTGACTTTCGGGAGCAGGGCCGTAGTCCATAGTATTGAGAATCTCGTTAATTGTTGGCATGACGATTGTTCTTTAAGGTTGTGCGTGACGATGATTGGCCGAGTAGCTGCCGGTGACGTAGTGCTCGAGCTGGCGCTCGATGTCGGTCAGCAGGCTGGAAGCGCCGATGCGGAACAGGTGCGGCTGCAGCCATTCGTTGCCAAGTTCTTCCTTCATCAGGGTCAGGTATTGCAGCGCGCTCTTGGCCGAGCTGACGCCGCCGGCCGGCTTGAAGCCCACCTGGAAGCCCGTCTGCTCGTGGTATTCGCGGATCGTGCGCACCATCGTCAGGGCCACGGGAATGGTGGCGTTGACGCCCTCTTTACCGGTGGAGGTCTTGATGAAATCAGCGCCCGCCATCATGCAGACCCACGAAGCCTTGGCCACGTTTTCCATGGTCAGCAAGTCGCCCGTGGCGAGAATCGCCTTCACGTGCGCTTCGCCGCACGCCTTGCGGTAAGCCAGCATTTCGTCGTACAGCACTTGCCAGTTGCCGTTCAGGACGTGCTGGCGCGTGATGACGATATCGATCTCGGAAGCACCGGCGGCGACCGACAGTTCGATCTCGCGCAGCTTCGTTTCCATGCTCGTCAAGCCGGCCGGGAAACCCGTCGACACGGCAGCGATGGGCAAGCGGCCCTGAATGACTTTCACGGCTGGCTGAATCATCTCGTGGTACACGCACACGGCGCCGGTGCTCAGTTCCGTCAAGCCCAGTGCGTCCATCAGGTCGGCGCGCAGCGGGCGCATGGCCTTCATGCACAGGCGCTCCACGCGGCCTGGCGTATCGTCGCCGCCCAGGGTGGTCAGGTCGATCATCTGGATGGCTTTGACCAGCCAGGCGGCCTGGTATTCTTTTTTCACCGTACGGCGGTTCGCCAGGCTGGCCGCGCGGCGGTCCGTCGCGGCGCGGTTGACGCGAATCTGGTTGATCCAGCCCAGGTCGAGGCCAACGGCCTCATTACGCTTGAATTCGGGGTGCATGAGTGTCATAACAAGCTGGTTCCATTAGCAAGTGGTGGTACGCCAAGGTGCTTGGCGAGGGTTTGGCCAATATCGGAGAAAGTCTCGGAAATACCCAGTGCGCGCGGGGCGACGCCGGGACCGAAGAAGATCATCGGAATGTGTTCGCGGGTGTGGTCGGAGCCGTGCCAGGTCGGGTCGCAGCCATGGTCGGCGGTGATCACGACCAGGTCGCCCTCCTTCAGCTTGGCCATGAATTCTGGCAGGCGCGCATCCATTTCGCGCAGCGCGTCGGCATAGCCTTCGACGTTGCGGCGGTGGCCGAAGGCCTGGTCGAAATCGACGAAGTTCACGAAGGTGAGCGACTTGTCCTGCACTTCATCGGCCGTCTTCAACAGCGCCTCGAACAGCGCCATGTTGTCGACGCCCTTGACGACGCGCGAAATGCCCTGGGTAGCGAAAATGTCGCTGATCTTGCCCAGGCCGACGACTTCGCCGCCCGCATCCTTGACGTGATCGAGCAGGGTCTTGCTTGGCGGCGCGACGGCGTAGTCGTGGCGGTTGGAAGTACGCGTGTAGTTGCCGTTGCTGCCGGTGAACGGGCGGGCGATGACGCGGCCGATGTTGTACGGCTCGACCAGCTTGAAGGCCATTTCGCACACTTGATACAGGCGTTCGAGGCCAAATGATTCTTCGTGCGCGGCGATCTGCATCACCGAGTCGCCCGAGGTATAGATAATCAGCTTGCCGGTGGCGACGTGTTCATCGCCATGCTTGTTGATGATGTCCGTGCCCGAGGCATGGCAGTCACCGAGGAAGCCCGGCACGCCCGACAGGGCTTTCAGCTTGTCGGTCAGGTCGGCGGGGAACGATGGCGTGGTGCGCGGGAAGTAGCCCCAGTCGAATTCGACGGGCACGCCGGCGATTTCCCAGTGGCCGCTCTGCGTGTCCTTGCCGGTGGAGCGCTCGCGCGCCGCGCCGTAGGCGCCGGTAAAACCGTCGCGCTGGTCGAAGCCCGTGGCCCATTCGCCGCTGGCCAGGTGCGCCGCGGCGCCCAGTCCCAGGCGTTCCATGTTCGGGAGTTTCAAGGTCTTGCCGCTTTTGGCGACAGTGCTGGCAATGTGGCCAAAGGTATTGGCACCTGCGTCGCCATACTTGGCGGCGTCTGGCGTCGCACCAAGGCCGAAGGAATCAAGCAGGAGGATAAATGCGCGTGACATGATAAGGCTCGCTTTAGGGAATGATGCGGGGTGATGCGGACAGTGTAGGCCGGATTTACCCGGCCTGCCGCGCGGCAGCGCCGGTGGCCGGCGCGCCGCTACTGCGTAAAAAAGTGCTTAGGCTTGCGGAGTAGCCGATACGGTGGCCAGGAAGGCCAGGATCAGCTTGACCAGATCTTTCGCGCCGATGGCCGCGTATTTCAGGGTTTGCTCGTGCGACAGCGCGAATGGCGACATGCCTTCGGCCAGGTTGGTGATGACGGACACGCCCACCACTTTCAGGTCGCAATGGCGGGCCGACACCACTTCCGGCACCACCGACATGCCGACCGTGTCGGCGCCCAGGCGGGCCATCATGCGGATTTCCGCGGCCGTCTCGAAGTTCGGGCCAGGATAGGCGACGAACACGCCTTCGTGCAGGGTGATGCCATTCGAGGCCGCCGTGTCCTTGACCAGCTTGCGCAGGTCCGCATCATAAGCGTTGGCCATGCTGAAGAAGCGCGGGCCGAAGCGGTCGTCGTTCGGGCCGACCATCGGCGTGCCTGGCAGCAGGTTGATATGGTCGCTGATGGCCACCAGGCTGCCGGCGTCCACTTCCGGACGCAGGGAACCGGCGGCGTTGGTGACGAACAGCATTTCGCAGCCCAGCAGTTTCAAGGTGCGGATGGCGCTCGTCATCACGCCCATGCCATAGCCTTCATAGAAGTGGCCACGGCCCTTCATGCAGACGACGGCGACGCCCGACAGGGTACCGATCACCAGTTCGCCGGCATGGCCGTGCACGGTGCTGATCGGGAAGCCTGGCAATTCGTCAAAGCTGATGCTGACGGCGTCCGTCATCTGCTCGGCCAACACACCCAGGCCGGAGCCGAGGATCATCGCCACGCGCGGCTTGAAATTTTCAGGAGCGCGGGCACGAATGATTTCGGCGGCGTGGAAAGGGGTGTTGTTCGACATGGTTATCCTCTGATTGACTAATGATGAAGGTTGCTGCCTGCGCGGCCATGCTAGCAAAGCATCGCGCCCAGGTATCGGGTATGTATGGGTGTTACTGGTATATCCAGATGCGTATTGCCATTGAGGCTATCCCAGTAGATGAATACATCCCCTGCTGGCGCACCTCAGAAGCGGGGACTGCGTTGATCGTCGTCGCGTGGCTCGCCACGCTTCCTCCTCACGCCTTATCCGCACTCCTGATGCGCTGCCAGCAGAAGACGCTCCCTACTGGGATAGCCTCTATTTGCCGCCACTATGCATCAAACGGAATATGTATGGCAAATACCATTTTTCTTGCCCATTTATACAATTCAAATATAAATGGCCGATATTATAGTCGAGGCAAGCCCAAGCCTGCCATGCCCGGGAAATCTGTGCATACAAGCTCCATACGAGCACTTTTCGCGCACGCCTGAGACGAAGTTCACACAAGCTTGACACGCCAAAGACAAATGTTTACAGTTTCGGACAAATGTTTAAACCTTCAGTGAAAACCTTGTGACCGATACCAATAAAAAAGACCAGTTGTACACGCTGATCCGCAACAACCCCTTCATCTCGCAGCAAGACCTGGCGAGCGAGCTGGGCTTGTCGCGCTCGGCCGTCGCCGGCCACATCGCCGGATTGATCCGCGAGCGCCGCCTGCTGGGACGCGCCTACGTGCTGCCCGACAGCCGTCCCGTGCTGTGCATAGGTGCCGCCAACCTCGACCGCAAGATGCGCACCATGGCGACCTTGCAGATGGGCACCTCGAATCCCGTGCGTTCGGAAGAAGTATTTGGCGGCGTGGGCCGCAACATCGCGGAAAACCTGGCCCGATTGTCGATCCCCGTGGCACTGCTGACGGCGCTGGGCGACGATGCGGCCGGGCACGCCCTGCAGACGCATGCGGAAGACGCGGGCATCGACATGCGCGGCAGCTTACACCTGAGCAACACCAGCAGCGGCACCTATACGGCCGTGCTCGACGAACATGGCGAAATGCTGCTGGCGATGGCCAACATGCAACTCTACGAACAGCTGACCCCCGCCTTTTTGCACAGCCGCCAGCCACAGCGCGCGGCTGCCGCCCTCACCGTCTGCGACCTGAACCTGGGCCACGACAGCGTGCAGGCACTGCTGGCCGATGCGCGCCAGGACGCGGCCCACGCCACGCCGCTCGTCATCGTCGCCGTCTCGCAGCCGAAAATGGCACACCTGCCGCAAGACCTGTCGGGCTTGCATTTGCTGATCCTCAACCGTGGCGAACTGGAAACGCGCGTGGCGCGGGCCTTGCCGACGGCGTTTGAGGTGCGCGCCGCCTGCCGCGAAGTGCAGCGCCAAGGCGCGCGCCAGGTGATCGTCACCTGCGGCAGCGAAGGCGTGTATTTCACGGATGGCAACAGCCAGGACGCGCCTGTCGTGCACCTGGCCGCGCGCGAAGTGGACGCCGTCGACGTGACGGGCGCCGGCGACGCGTTTTCCGCCGCCGTCTGCTGGTCGCTGTACCACGACAGCAGCGATTTGAAACTGGCGTGCCGGCGCGGCCTGAAGCTGGCCGCCATGACCCTGGAATCGGCTGCCACCGTCTCCCCCCTGATTTCCGCCGGCGCGCTCGACAACATTGACGACGCCGACCTGGCGCCACCTCCCCCTACCCTCTTTCAACAGGACTGACACATGACGCAATTGAATAATTTCCTCTCGTTCTCGCAAGAAGTGCTAGCCGCGCGCGCCGCCGGCAAGGCCATCGTGGCGCTGGAATCGACCATCATTTCGCACGGCATGCCGTATCCGCAAAACGTGGAAATGGCGCGCGAAGTGGAACAGATCATCCGTGACGGCGGCGCCGTGCCGGCGACCATCGCCATCATCGACGGCAAGATCTGCGTGGGCCTGTCGCCCGAGCAGCTGGAATTGCTGGGCACCTCGCCCGACGCCATGAAGGTCAGCCGCCGCGACCTGCCGTTCGTCCTGTCGCAGCGCAAACTGGGCGCCACCACCGTGGCCGCCACCATGATCTGCGCGGAACTGGCTGGTATTTCCGTATTCGTTACGGGCGGCATCGGCGGCGTGCACCGCGGCGCGGAAACGAGCTTCGACATTTCCGCCGACTTGCAGGAACTGGCGCAAACGTCCGTGGCCGTCGTCTGCGCGGGCGTCAAATCCATCCTCGACATCGGCCTGACCCTGGAATACCTGGAAACCCATGGCGTGCCCGTCATCAGCGTGGGCCAGGAAGGTTTTCCCGCCTTCTTCACGCGCGAAAGCGGCTACAAAGCCGATTTCCGCCTCGACACGGCCGCCGAGCAGGCGGCCTTCATCGGCACCAAGTGGCAGCTGGGCTTGAAAGGCGGCGTGATCGTCAGCAACCCCGTACCGGCCGCCCAAGCCATGCCCAAGGAAGAGATCGATGCGATCACCACGCAGGCGCTGCAGGAAGCCGACGCGGGTGGCGTGAAGGGCAAGCAAGTCACGCCATTCCTCTTGTCGCGCATCAAGCAACTGACGGATGGCCGCAGCCTGGCGACGAATATCGCCCTGGTCAAGCACAATGCCCAGGTCGGTACGGCACTTGCCATTGCCATGCAGGCAGTCGTGGCACGATAATAGGACTGCTGTAAAGAAAGCGCGCATGCCTGCATCAAGGTCTGCGCGCCGTTCCATCGCCAAGCACCACGCAACGCCAAGGAAAGCATGTCCATCGATCTGAAACAGTTAAAGTATTTTCTTGCCGTTGCCGAGGAGAAAAGCTTCAGCCGCGCTGCCGAGCGCCTGCATATCTCGCAGCCGCCCCTGAGCCAGCAGATCATGAAACTGGAAAGCGAACTGGGCGTGCGCCTGTTTGCGCGCACCACGCGCACTTTCGAGCTGACCGTGGCGGGCAAGGCGCTGATGAACGAGGCGGCCGACCTGCTGGCCAAGATGCGCATGACCATCGACACCATCCGCCAGATCGACCGCGGCGAAGTGGGCCGCTTGCGCGTGGGCATCGTCGGCTCGGCCATGTGGGGCCCCATCCCCAGCCTGCTGGAAGAATTCCAGACCAAATTTCCCCGCGTCACCTGGACCATCCATGAATTCGGTCCCACGGTGCAATACGAAGCCTTGCGCGCCAAGCAGATCGACGTGGGTTTCTGGCGCGAACCCAAGCTCAACGACGACGACTTGCGTCACGACAATCTGCGCCAGGAACTGTGCTTCCGCGAAAACGTCTGCGTGGCCGTCAATGAACACCATCCGCTGGCGAAAAACACGGCCATCGAACTGATCGACATCGCCCACGAGCCGATGCTCACCCTGAACCTGGATAAATCCGCGTTTCCCCGCTACCTGGTGCAATGCTGCATCAACGCCGGTTTCGAACCCGTGATTTTCCAGGAAGCGAGCGAGCCGCAAACCCTGCTAGCCATGGTGGGCGCGGGCCTGGGCGTGACCCTGGTACCGGAAACGACGAGCCGCATCGGCTGGCCCGGCGTCGTCTTCCTGCCCATCAAGACCAATCCACCGTCGGCCAACCTGTATATCAGCTACACCACGCTGGACGACGCACCTGTCGTGCGGGCCTTTTTGAATATCATCAATCCCCCAGCTAATTGAGGCAAAGCCTCAAGCATCACCAAGCAACGCTAAGCCCAAACGCCGCAAGACCGGGGGCGGCCCTTCGTTTTGGGTTTGCATTCCAATTTATATGACTTTCATATAAATAATTAAACAAAAACGTATTTGTCATACATATCTGGCATGATGCATAGTGATTCGGACGCCCATCGCGGCGCCGGTCCCGTGCTTGCCCTGCCCGTCCATTGACGGCGCATCCCAGCCCGCTCCGGCAGCCCCATTCGATGTTGTACCTATAAAAGAGACGGGGCGCGACTGTTGCATGAGCATCACACTGTCGACATAAAAGCAGCCAAGGCCAGCAATGATCTTGTGCAATACAGTGCAATGTTGATAAGGAATTATCACCTCGTGCATCAAAAACAGGCTAAATCGGCCCCAAATTATATGTTTCACCTATAAAAAATATACAATATCGATCTTCCAGGAGCCAATTCATGAAACTTACACAATTTAGTTTGACGATCGCAGCCGTATTTCTGACTGCTCAAGCGTCCGCGGCTACCCCAAAACTGGGTGTCGTGTATGACGCGGGTGGCAAGTTCGACAAGTCGTTCAACCAATCCGCTTTCGAAGGCGCATCGCGCTTCAAAAAAGACACGGGCATTTCCTTCATCGAAGTGCAGGCATCGAGCGATACGCAGGCTGAACAAGTCATGCGAGGCCTGGCCCGCAAGAAACTCGACATGATTGCCGCCATCGGCTTTGCGCAAACGCAAGCCGTGCAAAAGGTCGCCAAGGAATTCCCGAACGTAAAATTCGTGCTGATCGATGGCCAGGCCGCCGGCAGCAACGTCAATTCCGTCGTCTTCAAGGAAGAAGAAGGCTCCTACCTGGTGGGCGTGGCTGCGGCCATGGCCAGCAAGAGCAAGAAGGTCGGCTTCATCGGCGGCATCGATATTCCCCTGATCCGCAACTTCGCCTGCGGCTACGCGCAAGGTGCGAAGGCCGTCAATGCGAAGATGGAAATCACGCAAAACATGGTCGGCACCACGTCCGGCGCCTGGAATGACCCGGCCAAGGGTGGCGAACTGGCCCGCTCGCAATTTGAGCGCGGCGTCGATGTCGTCTTCGCCGTCGCTGGCGGCAGCGGCATGGGTACCCTGCAAATGGCCAAGGAAAAAGGCAAGCTGGCCATCGGCGTCGATTCGAACCAGAATCACCTTTATCCAGGCAGCATCCTGACCTCGATGGTCAAGCGCGTCGACAACACGGTCTACGACAGCTTCATGCAAGTCAAGAACGGCACCTGGAAGGGCGGCGTCAGCTATAAAGGCTTGAAAGAAGGCGGCGTGGATTGGGCGCTCGACGCGAACAACCGCAAGCTGATTACGCCGGAAATCGAAAAGCGCGTGTTGGGTGCGCGTAAGGACATTATCGATGGCAAGATCAAAGTGATCGATTACCGCGTCGGCAGCAGCTGCCCGGTTTAATTTTTCTCCGTATCTTTTAGCGCGCCGCCGGGGCCAGTCTCCGCGCGGCGCGTTTCCATGAAACTATCCAGTTATGAACCTATGCAGCCAGCAGTAGAATTTCGCAGCATTTCCAAGCAGTTTGGACATGTGAAGGCGAACGCCGACGTCAGCTTCTCCATCGCCAAGGGCAGTATCCATGGCCTGGTGGGGGAAAATGGCGCCGGCAAATCGACCTTGATGAGCATCCTGTACGGGTATTACCGTGCCGACGGCGGAGAAATCTTGCTCGACGGAAAAGTACAGCCTATCCGCAACAGCCAGGAAGCGATCAATCTCGGCATCGGCATGGTGCACCAGCACTTCATGCTGGTCGAGAACTTCACCGTCCTCGACAATATCATGCTGGGCACGGAAGGCGGTTTTCGCCTGGCCAGCCACCGCACGGAAGCGGAAGCCAAATTGCGCGAAATTTGCGCGCGCTACCGCCTCGACGTCGACCCGCTGGCAAAGATCGAAGACCTGTCAGTCGGGGCGCAGCAGCGCGTGGAAATCCTCAAGCAGATTTACCGCAGCGCCAATATCCTGATCCTCGACGAGCCGACGGCCGTGCTGACGGCCCAGGAAACGGCATCGCTGTTTGAAATCCTGCGCCTGTTCAAGGAACAGGGCAAGACCATCATCCTGATCACGCACAAGCTTCAAGAGATCCTGGAAATCACCGACAACGTCACCGTCATGCGCGGCGGCACGGTGGTGGGCGCCGTTGCCACGGCGACTACCTCGAAAGAGGAACTGGCCAACATGATGGTCGGCCGCCCCATCCAGAGCCATCTGCCGCGTGCGCCGTACAATCCGGGCGCCACGGTGCTGGAAGTGGACGGTTTGCAACTGGCCGACGAGCAACAGGTGAAATTGCTGGCCGACATAGGCTTCAAGCTGCGCGCCGGCGAAATCGTCGCCATCGCGGGCGTCTCCGGCAATGGCCAGAGCGAGCTGCTGGAAATTTTGTCGGGCATGCGCTTGCCCACTTCGGGCAAGCTGCGCTTCCTGGACAAGGACTTGCCGTTTGCCAAGCGCACTGACGCCGACGGCTTGCCGCTGGCCTTCCGCGAACTGGGTATCGCCCACATTCCGGAAGACCGCTTGCGCGATGGCGTGGTGAAAAATTTCTCCGTCATGCAAAACACCATCCTCGGCTACCAGGATCACCTGAAAAACCGCTGGGGCCTGTTCAACTTCAAGGCCATCGGCGCCCGCTGCGCGGAACTGCTGAAGACTTTCGATGTGCGCCCGGCCAATCCGGACCTGCGCATCGGCCTGCTGTCGGGCGGTAACCAGCAAAAGGTGGTGATCGCGCGCGAAGTGCTGGCCAAGCCGAAACTGATGCTGGTGGGCCAGCCCACGCGTGGCGTCGACATCGGCACCATCGAAAGCATCCATACGCAATTGCTGGCCCTGCGCGACGCGGGCGTGGCGATCCTGCTGGTGTCCGTCGAACTGGAAGAAGTGCGGGCGCTGGCCGACCGCATTCTCGTCATGTGCGGCGGACGCATCACCGGCGAACTGAAAATTGAAGAATTCGATACCACCCGCATCGGTCTGTTGATGGGGGGAATGCATAAATCATGAATAACGACTTGCCACGCTGGGCGACAGCCTTTGTCATGCCCATGTTAAACCTGCTGTCGGCCTTGCTGGTCGCCGCCCTGGTGATTTATATGCTGGGCGAAGATCCGGCCGAATCGCTGGGTATCCTCGTCAACAGCGCCGTACTCAATCCGGAAGGCTTGAGCTACACCCTGTTCTACGCCAGTACCTTCATTTTCACGGGCCTGTCGGTCTCCGTGGCGATGCAGGCCGGCCTGTTCAATATCGGTTCCGAAGGCCAGATGTATATCGGTGGCCTGGGCTTGACGGTGGCCATGCTGGCCTTCGACCAGACCCTGCCCGCCTGGCTCCTGATTCCCGCGGCCATGATCGGCGCGGCCCTGTTCGGCGCGCTGTGGGGTTTCTTGCCCGGCTATCTGCAAGCCAGGCGCGGCAGCCACATCGTCGTCACCACCATCATGTTCAACTTCATCGCCGCCAGTCTGATGAACTTCGTGATCGTGAAGTACCTGATTCCACCGGGCGAACAGAACACGGCCAGCCGCGTGTTTGCGGAAAGCGGCGAAATGCCGCGCCTCTCCACCTGGTTCCCGTCGCTGGGCGACACGCCGCTGAACATCAGCTTTATCCTGGCAATCGCCGCGCTGGTGATCTATGGCGTGATGGTCTGGCGCTCGTCGTGGGGCTTCAAGCTGCGCGCCACGGGCTTGAACAAGCATGCGGCCCACTATGCAGGCGTGTCGATCAGCAAGATGATCATCATCGTCATGCTGATCTCCGGCGCGCTGGCGGGCCTCGGTTCCGTCAATTCCATCATGGGTTCGACGCATTATCTGTCGCTCAATTTCGTCGGCGGCGCCGGTTTCATCGGCATCGCCATCGCCCTGATGGGCCGCCAGCATCCGGTCGGCATCTTCCTGTCGGCCGTGCTGTTCGGCGCGCTGATCCAGGGTGGCTTCGACCTGTCGCTGGAGAAACCGAATATCCCGACGGAAACCTTCATTTTCATCCAGGGCTTGATCATCCTGTTCTGCGGCGCCATGGAAAACTTCTACGCACCGGCCATTTCCGCCCTGCTCAAGCGCACCAAAGGCTAACACCATGACACTCGACGACTTTCAATTCGCCAGCATCCTGGTATCGACCGTGCGCAATGCGCCCGTCCTGATCTTTGCCGCCATGGCCGGCCTGTTTGCCGAACGCAGCGGCATGATCGACATCGGCCTGGAAGGCAAGATCCTGGCCAGCGCTTTTGCTTCCGCCGCCGTGGCCTACACGACGCAAAACCCGTATTACGGCATGGCTGCCGGCATGCTGGTGTGCGTCGCCCTGGCCTTGCTGCAGGCCTATGTCAGCATCACGCAGAAGGGCAATCAGCTGGTGGCGGGCATGGCGATCAATATCGCCATGAGCGGCCTGACGTTTGTGCTGGCGCAATTTTTCTTCCAGCAAGGCGGCCGCACGCCCGACCTCGGTTCGGCGCGGCTGTTTGACGTGGTCTTGCCGGGCACACAGTACGTGGAGCACATTCCCTTCATCGGCTGGGTATATACCCATCTGATCGGCGGCCACTCCATCCTCGTCTACGTGGCCTTCCTGCTGATCCCGCTGGTGCACTGGCTGCTGTACCACACGCGCTTCGGCCTGCGCCTGCGCGCCTGCGGCGAAAACCCGCATGCTGCCGACTCGGCCGGCGTGAGCGTGGAAGCGACGCGCTACCTGGCCATGCTGGTGGCCGGCATCCTGTGCTCGTTCTCGGGCGCGTATCTTGCCATCGTGCAAAGCGGCTTCTTCCTGCGCGACATGTCAGCCGGCGCCGGCTACCTGGCCCTGACGGCCATGGTGTTCGGCAACTGGCGCCCCGTCTATACCTTCCTCGGCTGTCTGATGTTCGGCTTCTTCGCCGCCATCCAGATCCAGATCGAAGGCGTGGACTTGCCGGTCGTGGGCCGCATCCCCGGCTCGCTGATCCAGATGGTGCCGTACGTGGTCACGGTGATCGTGCTGGCGGGCTTGATGGCGAAATCCATCGCGCCGAAAGCCATCGGTATCCCATTCGTCAAATCTCGTTAAATTTCAACGAGCGAATGCAAAAGCGAAGCCCGCGGGCTTCGCTTTTTTTATGCCTGTGGAATCTCGTCCAGCGAACAATACACGGGCAACCCCAGGCTGCGCGCTACAACCACCATCTGGTCCGCTCCGCCAGACGCACCGCCTATCCTCAGCACGGCATCGCAGTGACTGAGCAGGCGCGTCGCATGTGCATGGAACAGTTCCTCATACACAACATCGCCCACCTGACGCGAACCAGCCAGCGCCAGCATGGGCAAGGCCAGCCATTCACCAAGCACGGGCATGTGCCCCTTGGCGTACAGGGGCAGGCAGACGGC
Organism: Janthinobacterium leeuwenhoeki; assembly: GCF_051380795.1. Taxonomy (NCBI): domain Bacteria; kingdom Pseudomonadati; phylum Pseudomonadota; class Betaproteobacteria; order Burkholderiales; family Oxalobacteraceae; genus Janthinobacterium; species Janthinobacterium leeuwenhoeki. The sequence continues at coordinate 19,591 of NZ_JBNYXT010000008.1, read as the reverse complement.
TTGCATGGCCGCGACATTCGCCGCCATCAGGGCGGGATCGTCGCCCGTGCCGGAACGGTAGGGACCGGCAATCAATATCTGCATACCCTGCTTGACTGGCATCAAGTGCAACTGCGCATGCTGCAGCAGCATGATGGTCTTGCCATCGCAGATGCGTCCATCGGCCACCATCTGCAGCGCTTGCGCCAGCGGCAGCTCCAGCACCTCGATATCCTCGCCTTCATGCGCCAGGCCGCCACCATCGCCGATGCGGCTGGCGGGGTCGTACTCGGCAACAAAGAAATGCAAACGCTCCGTCACGGAACCGGGGCTCATGAAAGCCTGGAAGATCTTTTGTACCTGCCCCACCCGGTAACCGGTTTCCTCTTCCACTTCGGCGCGGATGCGCTGCTCCGCGCTGGCCTCTTCCAGCAAGCCGGCCGCTGATTCGATCAGAAAACCATCGTGGCCTTCGCGGTAGGTGGGAAAGCGGAACTGGCGGATCAGGATCACCGTGCGCTTGATTTTGTTGTAGAGCAGGATGGTGGCGCCATCGCCCCGGTCATAGGTTTCCCGCGTCTGCGTCTGCCATTCGCCATCGCGGCGCAGATAGTCGAACGTGGTCTTTTGCAGCAGATACCAGTCGTGCGACAGGGTCTGCACGCCCTGGATGCGTACCCGTTCCTGACTGCTATTTTCTTCGCGCATAGTGTCTCCTTGTCCTTGTCCTTTTCGACTTTATCATGCAAACTCGTGCAATATCAAGAAAATACAAGAAAAATCATGCTGACACATCAACGCAAACAATACCTGCTGAACCTGCTTCAACGCGAAGGCCAGATCGTCGCCAGGGCCGTCAGCGATAGCCTGGGCTTGTCGGAAGACACGATACGGCGCGACCTGCGCGAACTGGCGAAAGAGGGTTTATTGGAACGCGTGCACGGCGGCGCCCTGCCCTTGCTGCCGCGCTCGCCCGCGCTGGCGCCATTTGCGGGGCGCGAACAGATATCACCCGAAGCCAAGCCCGCCATCGGCCGCGCGGCGGGCGCCATGATACAGACGGGGCAAGTGGTATTTCTCGATGGCGGCACGACCGCCGTGCAACTGGCGCGCCAGCTGCCACGCGACTTGCGCGCCACCATCGTCACGCACAGCCCGTCGATTGCCGTCGAACTGGTGAATCATTCTGGCATCGAGGTGCTGATGCTGGGCGGGCGCCTGTACAAGCACTCGATCGTGGGAGTCGGCGCGGCGACAGTGGAAGCCATCGGCCGCATCCGCGCCGACCTGTATTTCATGGGCGTGTCCAGCCTGCATCCGCAAGCGGGCATCACCACGGGAGACCATGAAGAAGCGTGCGTGAAACGCGCCCTGAGCGAGGCGTCAAGCCGCACCGTCGTGCTGGCGTCGCCGGAAAAGTTCAACACGACCTCGCCGTTCCAGATCGCGCCCTTGAGCCAGGTCAACGATATCATCGTGCACCGCGACGTGGACGACGCCCTGCTCGCGCCCTACCGCGAGATGGGAATCAGCGTCACCCTGGCATGAAAAAAGCGGCCCGCAGGCCGCTCTCGCATGACATCTTTATTGCGGCCAAATCGATTGCAACACGGCGGCCAGGTGATAGCCGCCCGCGATCAGTTGCTGCTTCGCCAGCGCCGAGCTGGGCACGGGATAGTTGTCCGGCACCGTCAAGGCCCACACGTTATAGACATCGCCCTTGCGGCTGGTCTGTTGCGTGGCGGGGCCGGCCACCACGTCCGTGAAAGCAATCTTTGACGCCGCCAGCGAGGCATCGGCCCACTGATACGGCCAGGTGGCGGGGTCTCCGCTATTGGCGCTCACCACAGGCGCGCTGGCGATCACGGTACGCGCAAACTGCTGCGGCGTACGCGTGCTCAGGCGGCGCATGGCGTAATCGACCACGGTCGTGTCCCAGTAGGAATGCAGGGGCTTGGTGGGCGACTTCGGATAGCTGCTGGCAGGCTTGGCTGCGCCATCCTCGGCGGGCAGCGGCGCGGGAATCACGGCGTCCGACAGTGCCGTCATCTTCGCATCGTCGAGCAGCAGATCGTTGCCGCCGCGTGCGTTGAAAATGGCGACGTCGTCAATCTGCGCCTGCGTGGCGGGCACGAAAAACTGGCCATCCTTGCCGAGAAACGCATTGCCCACATGCAATGGCTGATGGATATCGCCCACCAGGTGCGTGATCAAAATCAAGGCTACACGCTGGCTGAAGCCGTGCGGATTGCTGGCCGCATCAGCCTTGCCTTGCAACACCAGGATCGCCTGCTTGAGCGTTTGCACGATATCGTCGTCGGCCGTGCCCACGCCATGGTCATGGTAGTGCGCGTTCTGAAAAGGCACGTTCGTGTAATGGTATTCGCCATGCTTGGGGTTCGCCGCCACATAGCTCAGCATTTCCGGCGTTTGCGGGCCGCAATACGTGCCCTTCACGCAATCGGGCCAGTTGGCGATCTTTTCCAGGCTTTCGCCAGGCAACAGCAACTTGGCCACTTGTGCCTGGGCGGCGCTACCCTTGAGCAATTGATCGGCGATGGCGCCCACGGCACGGTGGCCGTCGTTGCCCCACGCCAGCACATTACCGGAAGCGAAAGCGGAGCCCAGCGCCAGCACGCAGAGTAATTTTTTCATGTTCACCATTACTCCTTGCCTTGCGGCGCGGCCTTGGCCGGTTTCGGATACTGCTTGTTGATGTCGATAGGCTGCGCATACGCCGAACTCCACGTCTGCTCATGCAGCGCGGCAATGCGCTGCGCCATGGCGTCGTTGCGCAGCACCACTTCCAGGTTGCGCGACAAGTCAAAATAGCCGCCCGCCCAATTGCTCGTGCCGACCCAGGCCAGCTTGCCATCGATGCTCATGGTCTTGCTATGGATCACGCGCGCGAAGGGAATGAAACCCGTCGAAGCGGCAGGAATCGTCACGATGCGGATTTCCACGTTCGGCACCAGGGCCAGGCTTTTCAAGTAGGCGATGGCGGGCGCTTCCGTGTTCCAGGCCGACACCATCAGCTTGATTTTCACGCCGCGCTGGGCGGCTGCACGCACGGCGTTGTCGATCAAGGCGTAGTACGGGCGCGTGCGGTTCGGGCCGTAGGACAAGGGCGCGTAATCGAGCAGCTGGATGCGCACTTCGATTTTCGCTTCCGCCAGCAAGGCGGGCAAGCCCGTTTCCGAGTCGCCCACGCCAGCCGGGTTGTACGCATTCGGGCTGGCCAGCAAAAATGCGTTTTGCGCATAGTTGGCCGGCACCACCTTACTGTTGAGCACCGTGGCGCGGCTGCCTTGCGACGTCAATGCCTGGGCTTGCCAATCCTGCTCGAAGATGGCTTGCACCTGGCTCACCATGGCGGGCTCGGTGATTCTCAAGCCCGTCTCATGGATGTGCTCGAACGAGCGCCAGTCGAAATTCTGGCTGCCGATGTACGCCACCTGGCCATCGACGGCCAGGTATTTCGCGTGCACGATGCCGTTGCCCGTGATTTTATTGAAATCGATGAGGCGCAAGTCCAGATTCGGAATCGCCTTGATCCGGGCGATGGTCGCCGCCTCCGACAGGCCCACGCCCTTCTGGTCCAGCAGGAAGCGGATTTTCACGCCGCGCTGGCCGGCGGCCGTCAAGCTGGCCAGCACTTTTTCAAAAGCCGTACCCGGCTTGCTGACGGCATAGAACTGGGCGATGACGATCTCTTTCTTGGCAGAATCGAACAGCTCGCTCCACACGGCAACGGGCTCGCGCAGGTCGGGATTGGTCAAGCTCGTTTCCACGGGCGAAGTGTGCACCAGCTCAAAGCCGGGAATGGTGAAATCGGCGTGGGCCGTGCCCGCGAACAGGGTAGTGACGAGCAGGGAAACAGATAAACGACGCATGGTTATTCCTTGTAAATTATTTGACACGTACGATGCGGCCGGCCGCCGTGGCGCTGCCAGCCGGCTTGCCGGCGCGCGCGCGGGCTATCAGGTAATTGCTGAAAGCATCGATGTCGCGCACGCCCGTGTCCAGGCGGCGCGTGCCCGCTGCCAGCACGCTGAAACGGTCGCCGCCGCCAGCGAGGAAACTGTTGGCGGCGACACGGTATTGTTGATTGTCATCAATAGGGCTGCCATTGAGCATGATGCTGCCTGGCAGCACGCGCTGCCCCTGGGGACGTGTACTGTCCCAGCGATAGCTGAAACCTTCGGACACTTGCAGCAAGTTGTTATCTTCCGCTTCGGCACCCGGCCATTGCTGTTCGAGCAAGGTACGGATTTGTGCGCCGGAAAGACTCACGACGATCAGGGTATTGCCGAACGGGACAACTGCCTGGTTCTGGCCCACGTTCGTCATCAGGTCGGCGCCCGCTTCCAGGTCCTTACGAATGCCGCCATTGTTCATCAGGCCAATTTGCGCGCCAAAAGCGCGCGCGCCGAACAAGGTGCTGTCGGCCACCAGATCGCCCAGCGGGGATGCGCCGCCGCCTTTGGTGCCGCGGCCCACATTCGGCACGGCGATGCTGGCCACGGGACGCGACAATTCGGCCGCACTGCGCTGCTTGACCGATTCCAGGTAAGCTGCCACGGCCGGGTCCGGCTCATACATACCTGGCAGCATGACGACGTTTTGCGCGCTGGCATCGACGACGGCATTCTTGAGGGGATCGACCTTGAGCTTGATGCGCGTCAACATGTGTCCGCCCATCTGCGCTTGCGTCACGAGGCGGCCATCGACACGGCACAGATAGCCCTGGTGCGAATGGCCGCTGATGACCAATTGAATGGCCGGGTCGAGGCGTTTCACCACGTCGACCACTTCGCCCTTCAAATGGCTGCAATCGGCCTGGTCGACGGCTTCCTTCGTCTCGCCGCCCTGGTGCAACAGCACGACGAACACGCCCACGCCTTGCGCGCGCAACTGCGGCAAGGTGGCGTTGATGGCGTCCGCTTCATCGCCGAACTGCAGGCCGGCAATGCCGGCGGCCGTCACCACGGACGGCGTATCTTTCAACACGGCGCCAATCAAGCCCACCTTGACGCCATGCGCCTCTTCGATGCGGTAGGCGGGCAGCAGGGACTTGCCCGTTTGCGTGTCGATGACATTGGCCGCCATATAGGTATAGCTGGCGCCCTTGAAGTCCGGCGTGAACTTGCAGGCCTTATCCGCGCGCGCGGAGTCGCAGCCGCCGCGCTGCTGGCGCAGCAATTCCGCCTTGCCCTGGTCAAATTCATGGTTGCCGACCGAACTGGCCTTCATGCCCAGCATGTTCATGGCGACGATGCTCGGTTCGTCCGCCCACAGCGCCGACATGGCGGGGCTGGCACCGACCAGGTCGCCATTGCCGACAAAGATCAGTTGCGCATCTTCGCGGCGCCACGCCGTCAGAGCGCCAGACAAGGTATCGATGCCGCCGGCCTGTACCGTCCTGCGCTCCGCATCGGCGACGCTCGTGTAGCTAAATTTGCTGCGCTCGAGGTTGCCGTGAAAATCGTTCAGGGCGACCAGGTTCACTTCAATCGGGCCACTCGCGGCAAGCTGCGGCGCGGAAGCAAAATTGCTGCAGGCAGACAGGGACAGAATCAGCGCCGCGCTGGCGACCGGGGTGCGTAGGAAGTGAGCCATGGAATGATATTTGTCAAAAAGAGGAAAGAGTAAACCATCTGGTCTATAAAAAAAACGGCTGGTGTCGCCACCAGCCGTTTTCAACTTGCCAAGCTACGAGGCAACTACGACATTAAAATTCGTACTTGATCGTGGCTTGCAGTGCCCATTGCGATTCGCCTTTGGTTTGGCGCGTTTCCGTGCCTTCCGTCACCGGACGGGTGTTATAGATATAACGGCCCTGTGGGTCGATGCCAACAAAGTCGACAAAGCTGCGTACCTGGCCACCTTGCGCTTGGAAAGCAACTTCGTTGATACGTCCCCATTTACGGTTGATCATATTACCAACGTTCAAGATATCAAAAGTAAAGATACCTTTATTACCTTTAAAGAAGCCCGGCACCTCCTGGCTGAAACGCACATCAAAGCTGTTGGTCCATGGAGAGAAGCTATCGTTACGGTGAGTAACGCCGCCAGCGGCCTTGCGCAAATCGCCATTGCTGTTCACAACTTTCCAGAATGCCGCTTCATTGGCTGCGCTCTCAGCTGCAGTTTTGCCGTAGAACGCCACTTCGCCCGAGCCTGGTGCTTTTGGAATGTACATCAGGTCATTGCCACCAAGGCCGTCGCCGTTCAAGTCATTATTGAAGGTCCAGCTATATGGCTTACCGCTACGGCCTTCGTAGAACAGACCGAATCCGGTCTTGTATTCGCCAAAGAAACGCTTTTGCCAATTCACGTTGGCAGTAAAGCGGTCCTTAACCATGTAGTTCGAATTCGAGGCAACGTTTTCGTTCGGGTTGAACGAAGCACGGCCACCCCAGTTCGAACTGGAAGTCGACGAGCTCAGCGGCGACACTTCGGTAGCGTCCGTGTAGGTGTACGAAGTACCCCACGAGAGGCCACTACGCATTGGACTGCGCAGCGACAGTGTCAGGATATTACCTGCGCCTTTGTCGGTCTTGGTTGCCATCAGTACCTGGCCAAATGCGGCATTGTTACCGGCTTTGGTATCAGCACGGCAATCAGACTTTCCTGTCAGGGCACCTTTGCTCACATCCCAGCACTTGTTCAGGTAAGCATTCGCTCCCCAGTACAATGCACGGCCATCCGTACCAGTCTTGGTCGGCGCACCCAGATTCAGCTCCTGATAGTAGATCGCATCCTTGGTTTGCGTGCGCATGTATTCCGCACCAAACACCAGGCCCATCCATGGCAATTCATGCTCCAGCGCCAGATTACCCTTCCAGACAGAAGGTTGTGCCAAATCGCTGCTCAGCACATCAACTTTCATGGCAGGGACAGTGGCGCCAACGTTCCTAGGTTGGTTCAAGGGATCGGTACTGAAGAAACCGTCGTTCGTAGGGCATGCTTTACCGGTTGAGCTGCAGGTATAGTTCAGCGTGGCCACACCCGTATTTTGGTATGGATTACCCAGCCATACAGCCATGGCTGCACCTTGGAACAGACCGAAACCACCGCGCACCTGTGTTGGGCGCGCCGCGTCGAGCTTGTAGTTAAAGCCCAGACGTGGCTGAACCAGGTTTTCACCATCGATCGTATGCGTATTATCGATGCCAAATCCACCTGTTTGACGACCACCGACGACAGGGCCTACAGGCTGAGCTGCGATCGCGTTGCGGATTGGTTTTTCACCGATACGCGTACCGTCGACGCGCAGACCGGCCATTACAGTCAGCTGCTTGTTGACATTCCAGCTGTCTTGCACGAACAGGCCGATATTTTTCAGCGTGAAGCGGGCAATCGCATTATCGAGCGAACCGCCAGCGACCGGCGCCTGCAGCGTGTAGGAAGCAGGACGCCCCCTCCGGAAGTTTTCCAGGATTGCAGCTTGCTGTTGAGCAACCGTTGCCTGTGTACAGTCCAAGGCGCCAAACGAGTAGCTGAGACCAGTCACGCAACCAAATGTATAGTTACCATTGACGTTTTGCAAGAAGGCGTTATAGACCTTGGTTGCGTTATAGTCAGTACCGAACTTGATTTCATGCTCACCCAACGACCACGTGGCACCGACATAAGCGTCCAGCGCCTTGTTATTCAAGACGTTCTTTTGACGGCTCGATTCGGTACCGAAATTCAGGTAACGGTCTGCAGTACTCAAACCGGAAGGCGAGCCAATTGGCGCGGCGCCAGTAAATTTCAGGCCTATAGATGGAAGATTGGCATTGTTCTGCGGCACACTATCATATTTGCGCGTCGAGAATTTCACTTCGGTCGAGAAAGTCGGCGTCCACTCGGAGGTCCATTGGGCCACCAGGGTCTCCAAGCTCTTGTTCTGGGCATACCAATACGAACTCAGCGACAAGCCATCTTTCGTGAAGCCAGGGAAGATTGGTTCCGACTGTTCAGTCTTCGAGTAGCGCAGCATCATCCGCTGGGTATCGGTCAAGTTCCAGTCCAACTTCAACAGCTTTTCAGTGGCTGTGAATTCGGTGCCACCAGGTACTGCCGACGTACCGATTGGGATGCCGTAGGTATTCTGGCCAATCGCAATGGCACTATCGATAGCCGCTTGTGGAATCGTCACGTTGGTCAGCGCGCTGCCAATTGGACCAAACGTCGGCGAGCTGCGGCTGCTGCTGCTCTTTTCGTAGTTTGCAAACAAGAACAACTTGTCTTCAATCAGCGGGCCGCCCAGGGTGATACCCTTGGTAGTGTCTTTCGATTTCGGTGGCGCATAATATTCGCCAGTTGTGTCGTTGTAGCGATCACCAGCCATCTTGTCATTACGGAAAACATAATAGACACTACCCTTGACCTTGTTAGTACCGGACTTGGTCACAGCATTGATATTGGCGCCCGTGTAGCCTTTTTGTGTCACGTCATAGTTGGCGACGTTCACTTGCACGGACTGGATGGCTTCGATCGAAATCGGCTGTTTACCGGTAGCAGTACCGGAAGCCTCAAGGCCAAAGGTATCGTTCACGGCTACGCCGTCAATCGTCATCGAGTTGTAACGCGAGTTCTGGCCGGCAACGGAAATCTCGCCACGATCCTTGTCCGTTTGCGACAGGCGCGGATCAGCACGTGCATAGTCCTGCAGGCTACGCGAGATAGATGCCTGGGAAGCCAGGTCTGCCGAGCTGATATTGGTACCAGCTCCCATATTGTTGCGGTTGAAAATCTGTGCACGCACGCCAGAGCCAACCACACTAACCACTTGCATCGGTGCGCCCAGGGTGGCATCGACGTTGGCTGTTTCAGCCAAGTCCACAAAAACGTTTTCACGTTTTTCCACTTCACCGTTCTTGGTGATGGTAATCGTGTAAGGACCGCCGGCACGCAGGCCGCGCGCAACATAACGGCCTTCTGCATCGGTGGTCACGTTGCTGGCCGAACCGGACTCAACGTGAACGATATTAACTTGCGCGCCAGCTGCCGGCTTGCCGTCAGTGGCCGAGATACGGCCGCCAATGGAAGACGTAGTGTTCTGTGCGAACGATGGTGCCGCTGCCAGTGCAATAGACAGGCTCAACGCGATTTGCGTTAGCCGAAGTCGCTTGTGATTGATCATCTTTAATCCCAGAAAAGACTATTATTTTTTGAAAATCCCCGATTGCCTCACCGCCCGGCTGCGCCGCACAGCAACACAAACACAAGATCTCCTCTTTACGATGCTGCAACTGTTACGCCGGCGGGACTGGCTGCGGTCCTGACAAGACCATCACAAAACGCCGCTCCACACATCACAGCTATTCCTATCCAGACAATAACGGCGGAAAAACTGCATCCAATCCGTACGACCCAGGGCGCTAGCACCTGTGTCATTCATCCGACATGCTTACCCGGCTAACATGGCAAGCCGCGAGTGTAATTGTTAAATATTTCAAGACTGTGACACGGCGGTAAAATACAGAAGAATGTCGTCATTTAGCTGCGCGACTGTTTGTTTCATTCTGCATCTCACCTTTATTTACTGCAAATACCCATCTTCATACGATATCGCCCAGATGAATTGTGACTTTTTAATATCACCTTCATCCCACTATGCATCATCAAAAAATGGATGACAAATACGATTTTTTTTACATATTTATATATTTAAAATATAAATAGCATAGGGTAACTAGCTGGATTGATATCGTACTGACAGCGTCCGGGCTTATGGCGCGTGATTATAAATGAGCAATATGTACTTGAAATTGATTCATCCAGGAAATTGGATAAAGTCGTGTATCTGCCGTTAATTGTGTCGCATGGCCGCCACAAAATTAACAGAAAAACACTATAGGAATTTGAGAAGGTAAATGGAAAACGGCCGGAATATCCGGCCGCCCTGAAAGTATCAGTTGTGAACGTCGTGCAACTTACGGTTTTCTGCTCTTGCCCACCTTGTCGGCCGCGGCAATTTGCGCTTCAAAACGGGTGAAACGGACATCGAGCGCTTTCAGCAAACGTTGCTTGTCCGCTTCCGCCAGGAAGGAATAACGCAGGCTGTTGTATGACAGCTTTTTGATTTCCGCATAATCGGTCTTGTACTGGCTGGCAAACAGCACATACTCATTCGACAGGGTATTGCGCGAGACGCCCGCGTCATCGGTGGAAATCACGAACGGTACGCCATATTTACGGTACAGAGTGATCGGATGAGCCTGCCCCTTGATACCGAGAATGTAATCGTTGCTGGTCAGATTCACTTCTACGGGAATGCCCCGTTCGCGCATCTTTTGCATGGTCGCCAGCGCATTGCGCTCGTAGGCGATATCCATGCCGTGGCCGATGCGGTCGGCACCCGCCACATCGATGGCTTCCGCGATATGGAACGCCATGCCTTCCGGCGGCACCATGCCCAGCGCCAGCTCACCGGCGTGCAAGGCGATCTTGACGTTCGGATACTTTGCCTTGAGGAACTTGAACATTTCCATGTGCAGGCTGTAATCGCGCATGGACACGTTCACGCTTTCCTGGCCCACGATATTCACGCCCACCAGCAGCGGATTCAGGCTCGCTGCCTTGAACGCGGCCACCATGGAGGAGAACACTTGCGATGGCGACAGGAAACGCAGCACATACGCCTGGTAACGCATGGTGAAGTTGGCATCGTCGATGCCGGCGCTGCTGGTGTTGACGTTGTCGTTATAGGCGCTGATGCTTTTCTGGAAGCTGGCATCCTGCTCGAGGTTCTGCGTCCAGTTGGCCAGCACGGCGTGCAACACTGCCGGCTGCAAGCCCGGCGCCAGCACCTGCTGGTCGAACTGCGTGTTTTGCACGAATGGCGACAGCTCGAAAATCGTCTCGATGTAACTGAGGTTTTCCGCGATGGCGCGCTGCTTCAGGGTTTTCAGGCCGTCGGCCGTATTGGTCGATGCGACGGGGCCGAAGTAGCCAAAGGTATCGAAGAAGGTGCGGTCCGGCGGCGTCTGGATGGCGCCGTGGTTATAGAAATCCTTGGTCGACCAGCGCTGCAGCAATTGCGCATACAGTCCAGCGTCGGCAAACACTTCCGTGGACGACAGGCATCCACGCTGCGCGGCCGGCTTGGCGCGCTCGGCTGCCACGACGTCCTTGTTGCTTTCGATGCGGTACGTCGTCTTGTTGACGCAATAGTTTTCCTTGTCGACCCAGTCGAGGAATTGCTCGGCGTAAATGGCGCCCGAGTAATGGTGATGCAAATCACCGCCCTTGGGCATCATGGAAAAAAACAGGCTCAACTCGGCTGTCTTCGGCTGCGCGCCCGACACCAGGGCGGCAAAATGGCGCGCGGTGGCCGCTTCATTGGAAGACGGTGCGGCCTGCGCCGTTCCGGTCAAGGCCAGCGCGGCGCCAAGCGCCAGGCCAGTGAGTTTTATGTGCATTCGCGTTCTCGCTCAGGATAATTCGTATGGAACAACGGGTAGGTCAGCCCTGCCCCCGCACATGCACGCATTGCCCGCCTGAATAGGTGGCAGCCACGGCGCGGTCGTCGCCCAGCAGCGCAAAGGCAAACAGCAATTCCTCCAGGCTTTGACAGCCGGCCGTGCGGCGCTCGAGCAGCGGCGTCGATTGCTTATCGAGCACGATGAAGTCCGCTTCCGTGCCAGCCGAAAAATTGCCCAGGGTGCCTTCCAGTTGCATGGCCCGCGCGGCGCCCAGGGTCGCCAGATAAAACATGCGCAAGGCGGGCAGATAGCTGCCTTTCAAGCGTGCTACTTTATAGGCTTCGTTCATGGTTTGCAACATCGAGAACGAGGTGCCGCCACCCACGTCGGTCGCCAGCGACAGCAGCACGCGCGCCGCATCGGCCCGCTCGAAATCGAACAGGCCGCTACCGAGGAATAGGTTTGATGTAGGACAAATGGCGGCCGCCGAGGACGTTTCCGCCATGCGCGCGCGGTCGCGCTCGTCGAGCCAGATGCAATGGCCGAACATGGCGCGCGGGCGCAGCATGCCGTACTGGTCATACACGTCGAGGTAGCTGCGCGCCTGCGGATGCAGTTCGCGCACCCAGCGGCACTCATCCTCATTTTCCGACACATGCGTCTGCAGATACGTATCCGGATAGGCGCGCGCCAGTTCGCCCGCCAGGTACATCTGCTCATTCGTCGAGGTGGGCACGAAACGGGGCGTGATGGCATACAGCGAGCGGCCATGCTTGTGCCAGCGCCGGATCAGCTCTTCGCTTTCGCGCGCGCCCGACTCGGCCGTGTCGCGCAGGAACTCGGGACAGTTGCGGTCCATCATGACCTTGCCCGCCACCATGCGCAAGCCGCGCGCCTCGCTGGCGCCAAAGAACGCGTCCACCGATTGCGGATGCACGCTGCCATATACCATCGCCGTGGTGGTGCCGCAGCGCAGCAGTTCATCAAGGAAAAACTCGGCCACGTTGCGCGCATGCTCGGGATTCTCAAACGCGCGCTCGGTGGGAAAGGTATATGTTTCCAGCCATGGTAACAAGCCCGGCGCGGGCGAGGCGATCATTTCCGTCTGCGGGAAATGCAAATGCGTGTCGATAAAGCCCGGCACGATCAGCTTGCCCCGGTAATCGACGATATGCGTGCCAGGCGGCAAAGTCGCTTGCAGTTGCGCGTAATCGCCAGCCGCCACAACCTTGCCATCGGACACGATCAGCAAACCGTCCGCATGCCAGGCGTGCGCCTCCTCGGTGAAAGCAGGATCGGCGTGAAAGTGCAGCAAGCTGGCACGGTAAGCTTGCAATGTGGCGGGAACAATCGGCATGACTTCTTTCTATAACGGGTGAATGGCGGCGCGTGCTGGGCGGCGCGGCGGTGCGCTGGCAGAGGCCAGACGCAGCGGTGCGGCCAGGGCCGCGCTGGCGGCTTGCTCCCACACCATGAGTAATTGACAGGCAACGGAGGCGGCGATCACGGCCGGGGCCTTGTTGCGGATGCCGGGCATGCCGATCGGACACACGATGGCGGCAATGCGCTCGTCCGGCACGCCGCGCGCCTGCAGGCGGTGCTCGAATTGCTTGCGTTTCGTGTGCGAACCGATCAAGCCGAACCAGCCAGCATCCTCGCGCTCCATGATGGCTTGCGTCAAGCGCTGATCCAGCGCATGGCTATGCGTCATGACGAGAAAACTGCCGCCCGGCGGCGCCATGGCGATGAATTCCTCGGGCGTGTCGGTGGCGGCGATGCGCACATTACTTGGCAGCCCCGCCGGCAACGCTGCGGGAAACATGTCTTCGCGTTCATCGACCCAGGTAATATTGCAGGGCAAGTGGGCCAGCGCACGCACGATGGCGGCACCCACGTGACCGGCGCCAAACAAGGTCAGGTGCGCGCGCGGCGCCAGGCAAGGGTCGACCAACCAGCGCCGCCCCTTCCCATCCTGAGCGACATGGGTGCTGCGTTCACGCGAAAACGTGTCAGGCGCCTGGCCTGGCGTGCCGGCGATCAAGCTACCGGCAGCGTCGAACAGCGCCGAGGCGGGTTCACCGTCGAGCGCAGTCAAACGCCAGCTGTCTTGCTGGCGGCGTTCGCGCAAGGCGGCCAGCACACCTGCCAGGCTGGCATCGACATATTCAAAAGCCAGGTGGACGACGCCGCCGCAGCATTGTCCGAGGCTGGGGCCCAGCGCAAAACGCGCGAGCCGCGCATGGGTATCTGCCGTGGCCAGCATGGTGTTGGCGATTTCCACGGCACGCAATTCCAGGTGGCCGCCACCGATGGTGTCGACCTGGCCATCGAGGCTGACGCGCATCTTCGCGCCCGCTTCGCGCGGGCCGGAACCTTCCACCAGGGCGACCGTCACCAGCACGGAGGCCTGCGTGTCATTTTCGATTGCTGTCAGCCAGTCGCTCATTCTTTGCTCCTAGGCGCCGGCATGCGCCGCTTGCACGGCCATCACCGCCTTGAGGATTTCCTCGCTGGTGGCAGGGGCATTCAGCGGTGGTTGCACGGCATGATGACCCACGCTGGAAATGGCGTCGCGAATAGCAAAGAAGACGGAAAATGGCAACAGCAGCGGTGGCTCGCCCACGGCTTTGGAACGGTGGATGCTGTCTTCCACGTTGCGGTTATGGAACAGCTTGACGCGAAAATCTTCCGGGCAATCCGAAATGCCGGGAATCTTGTATGTCGATGGCGCGTGCGTCATCAGCTTGCCCGCCGCATTCCACCACAGCTGCTCCGTCGTCAGCCAGCCCATGCCCTGGATAAATGCGCCTTCCACTTGACCCAGATCAATCGCGGGGTTAAGCGACTGGCCCGCATCGTACAAGGCGTCCGCGCGCAGCAACTTCCATTCCCCCGTCAAGGTATCGACCACCACTTCGGCCACGGCCGCGCCATACGCATAGTAGGAAAACGGATGGCCCGTCATCGTCTTTGCATCCCACGACAAGCCAGGCGTGGCATAAAAGCCGTCCGACCACAGTTGCACCCTAGCCAGATACGCCTTCTGCACCAGTTCAGCAAACGCAACGACATGGCCATTCACATGGATATGGTTATCGAAGAAGCGCACAGCAGCAACGTCGCCGCCATACAGTTTGACCGCGTAATCGGCCAGGCGTTCGCGGATCTGGCGCGCTGCATCCTGCGCCGCCTTGCCGTTCAGGTCGGCACCGGTGGACGCTGCCGTGGCAGATGTGTTCGCCACCTTGCTGGTATCGGTGGCCGTGGCCCGCACTCTGTCCAGGTCCAGGCCCAGCTCGTGCGCCACCACCTGCATGACCTTGGTATTGATGCCCTGCCCCATTTCCGTGCCGCCATGGTTGACCAGCACGGAGCCATCCACATACACGTGAACCAAGGCACCCGCCTGGTTCAGATGCGTGACGTTGAAGGCGATGCCGAATTTCAGCGGCGTGAATGCCAGGCCCTTCTTCAAAATAGGGCTGGCCTCGTTGTAGGCATCGATGGCGCGGCGGCGCGCGCGGTAATCGCTGCTCTCCTCCAGCTCAGCGACGAGCTCGTGGATCACGTTATCGACGATTTTTTGCCCGTACGGCGTGACATTGCGCCCCTCGGCTTCGTTGCGGCCATAGAAATTGAGCAGGCGGATATCGAGCGCATCGCGTTGCAAGTGGCGGGCGATTTCATCGATCACGTACTCGATGGCAATGGCGCCCTGCGGCCCGCCGAAGCCACGGAAAGCCGTGTTCGACTGCGTATTCGTCTTGCCGCAGGCGGCGCGGATATCCACGTCGGACAAATAATAGGTGTTATCGAAGTGGCAAACAGCGCGCGTGGCGACGGGGCCGGACAGATCGGCCGAGTAGCCGGCGCGCGTGGTCATGTCGACCTTGGCGGCAAGAATCTTGCCCTCGTCGTCGTAGCCTACTTCGTATTCATAGTAAAAACAGTGGCGCTTGCCCGTCACCAGCATATCGTCGTCGCGGTCGGCGCGCAGTTTCACGGGACGCTGCAGTTTTGCCGCCGCAATCGATGCGGCCGCCGCCCACAGGGCCGATTGCGATTCCTTGCCGCCAAAACCGCCGCCCATGCGCCGGCATTCGACGGTGATGTTGTGCGAATGCACGCCCAACGCATGCGCCACCACGTGCTGCATCTCACTCGGATGCTGGGTCGAACACAGCACCAGCATGCCCTGCGCTTCTTTGGGGATGGCGTAGGAAATCTGTCCTTCCAGATAAAACTGTTCCTGTCCGCCCACATACAGCTGGCCCTTGACCACGTGCGGCGCGCCCTCGAAGGCGGCCTGGTAGTTACCACGCGTCAATTGCATCGGCGGCAACACATATGATTGCGCGGCCTTGGCCGCCTGCGGCGTCATGATCGCAGGCAATTCCTCATACGATATCTGCGCCAGGCGGGCAGCGCGGCGTGCATGGTCATGCGTGTCGGCCACGACGATGAAGATGGGCTGGCCCACGTATTGCACCAGATCACAAGCCAGGATGGGGTCGTCGTGGATGATGGGGCCGCAATCATTGGTGCCGGGAATGTCCTGCGCCGTGTAGACGGCGACGACACCCTGCGCACTGCGCACGGCCGAGACATCCATGGCCGTGATACGCGCATGGGGCTTTTGCGACAAGCCCAACGCCGCGTGCAAAGTGCCTTGCAGTTCGACAATATCGTCTGTGTACGTGGCTTGTCCCAGCACATGCAATTGCGCCGATTCATGGGGGCTGGGCTTGCCCACGGCGGCCCAGGCGGCCGCTCGCAGTTCAGGCGTGGCAGGATGGTTCATGCTGCTCCTTTCAGGCGCGGCAAGCGTAGGCGTTGACGGCAGTGCGCAGCAAAGGCGCACCAGGGCGTGTTTCCAGCCAGAAGCGGCGCAGCAGGTTTTGCGCCGTCGTCATGCGGTAGGTATTCGACGCGCGCATGTCCGACAGGGGCGCGTAATCGTCGGCCAACAAGCGCATGGCGATGACGAGGTTGTCTTCCGTCCACGACTGTCCCTGCAAAAACGCTTCCGTTTGCGCGGCGCGTTGCGGCGTGGCCGCCATGCCGCCAAAGGCGATGCGCGCATCGATGATGCGCTCGCCGTCGAGCTGGAAGGCAAACGCGGCGCACACGGCCGATATATCCTGGTCGAAGCGCTTGGCCAGTTTATACGTGCGGAAATGCACGTCGGCACGCGGCAAGGGCACGCGCACGGCTTCGACGAACTCGTCGGGCTGCAGATCTTTCTTTTGGTAACCGAGATAGAAGTTTTCCAGCGGCATGCTGCGCTGGCCGCCGGGGCCGCGCAGCACGATCTCGCTGCCCAGTGCAATCAGCCACGGCATCGAATCGCCGATGGGCGAACCATTCGCCACATTGCCGCCCAAGGTACCCGCGTTGCGGATCGGCAAGGAAGCAAAGCGCTGCCACAGTTCCGACAATTCTTGCGGATAGTGCCCACACAGCGCCGCATAGGCATCGTTGAGGCTGGCACCGGCGCCGATGTGCAGCTTGCCATCGTCCACGGCGATGGTTTTTAGGGCTGCCACGTTGCCCAGATAAATGATGTCGCCCAGGTCGCGCAATTGCTTGGTCACCCACAGGCCCACGTCGGTGGAGCCGGCCAGCAGGCACGCTTGCGGCTTTGCCGCGCGCAGTGCCACCAGTTCATCGATGCTGCGTGGTGCGTGAAAGTGCTGGCCGCCGTATTCATAGGTGCTCGCGCTGTCGCGCTGAAGCGCCTGCAATTGCTGCGCCAGGGCATCGCGGTCAAACGCGACACGCGGCAGTTCGCCCATGCGTCTGGCCGCATCGATGATAGGCCGGTAGCCGGTGCAGCGGCACAGATTGCCGGATAGCGTATCGTCGATTTCGCAGCGCGTGGGAGTAGCTCCGTTTTTCTGCAGATACATGCCCCACAGCGACATCACGAAACCAGGTGTGCAAAAACCGCACTGGGAACCGTGACATTCCACCATCGCCTGCTGCACCGGGTGCAAGGCGCCGTCGGGCTGTTGCAAGTCTTCCACGGAAAACAGGGCCTTGCCATCGAGGGTGGGCGTGAGCTGGATGCAAGCGTTGACAGCCTTCATCTCGACCTGGCCATCCACCAGGCTACCGATGACCACCGTACAAGCGCCGCAATCGCCTTCGGCGCAGCCCTCTTTGGTGCCCGTGCAATGCAAATCCTCGCGCAGGTGCTGCAACACAGTCTGCGTAGGGGCGGCATTGCGTACTTCCTGTACGGCACCACGGTAATAAAAGCGGATCGGTTCTGACATGCTGGCCTCGGTATAGTCCCAGTATAGGAGATTAACACCGGCATATGGGACAACTATATGCAAAGACTGATTTTACTTATCATCCAATATCAATACCCATCAAATAGTACAAGGATGTGTCGCATGCCAATGTTCGGCAATATCGATGCGGCGCGTGATCCACACCTGCTCTTGGCGCTGCACATAGTCGAGGAAGCGCGCCAGCGCCGCGGCCCGTCCCGGACGCCCCACCAGGCGGCAATGCAAACCCACCGACAACATCTTCGGCTGGTTCAAGCCGTTCGGATCGCCTTCCGCATACAGCACATCGAAGGCATCCTTCAGATAATCGAAAAACTGCGTGCCAGAATTAAAGCCTTGCATGGCGGCAAAGCGCATGTCGTTCGTGTCCAGGGTGTAGGGCACGATCAGCTGCGGCTGCACGGCGGGCAGGCCGGCGGCATCCGTGTACGCCACTTTCTCCCAGAATGGCAAGTCATCGCCATAATAATCGGCGTCGTAGCGGAAACCGCCGTGCTCGACCACCAGTTTGCGCGTATTCGGCGAATCGCGCCCCGTGTACCAGCCTTGCGGGGCGGAACCTGTCAATTCGCGGATGATCTGCACGGCTACACGCATGTGTTCGCGTTCCGTCGCTTCATCCATGTTTTGATAGGAAATCCAGCGCAAGCCATGACAGGCGATTTCATGTCCCAGTTCCTGGAAGGCGGCCACCGCATCCGGATTGCGTTTCAAGGCCATCGATACGCCAAACACGGTCAGCGGCAGGCGCCGCTCCTCGAACATACGCAACAAACGCCACAGCCCGGCGCGCGAACCGTATTCATAAATCGACTCCATGCTGAGGTGGCGTGCAGGAAAAGCGGCCGCACCGATCATTTCCGATAAAAACGTTTCCGAAGCGGGATCGCCATGCAGCACGCTGTTTTCCGCCCCCTCCTCGTAATTGAGGACGAATTGCAGGGCGATGCGGGCCTTGCCCGGCCATTGCGGATGGGGTGGAGTATGGCCATAGCCGATCAAGTCGCGTGGATAATGTTCGTAATTGTTCATGCGGAGGCGCGCCTATAGGAGGACAATGTTGGCTATATGCCCAATCATATAGCCCGGCGCAGTCACCGGTATATGATTTGCACGATAAGCACAGTCATTCACCCTATATACAGGATAGCAAATGGGAAAACTCAGCACGCATGTACTCGATATCGCCCACGGCAGGCCGGGAGCCGGCGTCAAGGTGGCCCTGTTTTCAGTCGCGCCGGAAGGCAAAGTGTTATTGAAGATGGATATGACCAATAGCGACGGCCGCTGCAGCACGCCCTTGCTGGAAGGCGATAGCATGAAAGCGGGCCAGTATGAGCTGGTATTCAATGCAGGCGACTATTTCGCCGCTCAGGGGGTGGAATTGCCCTCGCCCCGCTTCATCGACCTGGTCACCCTGGCCTTCGGCATTGCGCATACGGATGAGAATTATCATGTGCCGCTGGTGGTGTCGCCGTGGTCGTATTCGACTTATCGAGGAAGTTAAGCGACGTTCGACGACAAAGGCAGCGTGCAGCGCTGCTTTTTTTACGCCTGCAAGCCTTGCCAGACAAAGTGCGAGACGAAAAAAAACCCGACCATTTCTGGTCGGGTTTTTCTCTACTGCGAATAACAAGCCTGACGATAACCTACTTTCACACTGGTTGCAGCACTATCATCGGCGCAAAGTTGTTTCACGGTCCTGTTCGGGATGGGAAGGGGTGGGACCAACTTGCTATGGTCATCAGGCATAACTTGTACTGGCGTTTGTCCTCGATGGAGCGACAAAGCCTGAATCTGGAAGAAGCAAAGATTGGGGTAATGAATAGTAGTATCAACAAACTCACAACGTTGTACCGTCTTATCCTCTGTACCTGCTAAGGTTATAGGGACAAG